>OMUU01000017.1 GCA_900314295.1 uncultured Lachnospiraceae bacterium
AACGGCTAAGATTTTACAGGACCTTTGCCTGAGCATTACTGGCTGTTAAAAGTTTTATCCGTGACTTTTTCATAAAGTAGATAGCGAGGACTGTCTGACGAAGGCGCTCGCGCCTGAGGAGTTCCGCAGCTTCATAAAAACAGGATAAAACTTTGTTACAGCCAGTTTGCGAATGGCAACAGGACTGTAAAATCCTTGCCGTACATAGTTGGGTGGGTGAACAGTAACAGGGACCGTAGTGAGCATTTGCGGATCCGCAAGCAATTCTTGCGTTTTAAAAATGTTTATGATATACTCACTAAATGGCTGCGTAGCCACAGAAATGCGTTATATTTCAGCCTTTTCGGCATACCGGAAGGAATGCTGCCGGGGCTGATGCTTTAATAAGCTATGAATGCCGAGAGAAATTTTTCATAATATAAGGAGGATTTGACAAGAATGAGCGTCAAAGTAGAAAACCTGGAGAAGAGCATGGCAAAGCTCACCGTCGAAGTATCCGCTGAGGAGTTCGAGAAAGCGATGCAGAATGCATATCAGAAGCAGAAAAAGAATATCAGCATTCCCGGATTCCGCAAGGGAAAGGTTCCGAGACAGATGATCGAGAAGATGTACGGCCCGGGAGTATTCTATGAAGACGCGGCAAATGCAATCCTTCCTTCCGCATACGCTGACGCTGCCAAGGAGAGTGGACTGGATATCGTATCGCAGCCGAAGATCGATGTCACCCAGATCGAAAAGGGCAAGACCTTTATCTTTACCGCTGAGGTAGCGGTAAAGCCTGAGGTTGTTCTCGGCGAGTACAAGGGCGTTGAGGTTCCGAAGACAGATACCACAGTGACGGACGAAGAAGTCGAGAAGGAGCTGGAGGCCGATCAGAAGAAGAATGCCCGCGAGGTTACGCTCGAGGATGATCAGGAAGCAGCAAAGGACGACGTTCTTACCCTTGATTACGAGGGAACCGTTGACGGCGTTGCATTCGACGGCGGCACAGCGAAGGATCAGTCTCTGAAGCTCGGATCCAATACCTTTATTCCGGGATTTGAGGATCAGCTCATCGGTGTCAAGACCGGCGAGACCAGAGTGGTGAAGGTGACATTCCCTGAGGATTATCACGCAGAGGATCTCAAGGGCAAGGATGCGGAGTTCACCTGCACCGTGAAGAAGATTGTACGGACCGAGCTTGATGAGCTGAATGATGAGTATGCGCAGGATCACTCCGAGTTCGACACTCTGGACGAGTATAAGGCAGATCTCAGAAAGCAGATCACCGAGCGCAAGGAGAATGAGGCGAAACAGGCAAGAAAAGACAACGGAGTCTCCAAGGCTGCGTCCAACGCTACCATTGAGATCCCGGAGGCAATGCTTGACACACGTGCCGATGAGATGGTTCAGAATTTCGCGAGAAGACTTCAGGCGCAGGGAATGTCTCTGGAGCAGTACATGAAGTATACCGGTTCAGACGTGAATCAGATGCGCGCACAGGTAAAGCCTCAGGCAGAGATTCAGATCAGAAACGAGCTGGTTCTCGAGAAGATCGCGGAGACCGAGAAGATCGAAGTGACCGATGAGGATGTGAATAAAGAAATTGAAAATATGGCGAAGGCCTATAACATGAAGGTAGAGGATATCTCCAAGCTGATCGATGACGAGCAGAAGGAGAGCATCCGGAAAGAACTCGCCGTTCAGAAGGCTGCCGATCTGATCGCCGACAATGCCGTTGAGGTAGAGAAGAAGGAAGAGGAAGCAGCACCGGCTGAGGAGAAGAAAGAAGAGGAATAATACATGCCGTTAGTTCCATATGTTATTGAGCAGACGGGAAGAGGAGAGAGAAGCTATGACATCTATTCCAGGCTGCTGAAAGACAGAATCATTTTTCTTGGAGAAGAGGTTTCTGATGTTTCTGCAAATCTGATTGTTGCGCAGATGCTTTTCCTGGAATCCGAGGATCCGGGCAAGGACATTCATCTGTATATCAACAGTCCGGGCGGCTCTGTAACTGCCGGAATGGCGATCTATGACACCATGCAGTACATAAAGTGCGATGTATCTACGATCTGTCTCGGAATGGCCGCAAGCATGGGAGCGTTTCTGCTCGCAGGCGGTACGAAAGGCAAAAGACTTGCCCTTCCGAATGCAGAGATCATGATTCATCAGCCGTCGGGCGGCGCGCAGGGCAAGGCGACGGATATTGAAATCGTAGCCGAGCAGATTCTGAAGATTAAGAGACGTATGAACGAGATCCTGTCTCAGAATACAGGACAGCCGCTGGAGAAGGTTCAGCATGATACCGAGCTGGACAACTACATGACGGCCGAGGAAGCGAAGGCATACGGTCTGATTGATAACGTAATTACAAATCGGTAAGTGCATGTGAGGGTGTTCAGGAATGGGTTGATTTTGATCCGATTTCGGGATGCCCTTCCTGTGTATAATGGGATAAGGAAGAAAGAGGTATAAGATTTGGCAAATAAAGGAAATGAACCAAAGATCAGATGCTCCTTCTGCGGAAAGACGGAGGACCAGGTCCGCAAGCTGATTGCCGGTCCGGGCGGGGCATATATCTGCGATGAATGCATTGGTATCTGCTCGGAAATCATCGATGAGCAGTTCCGCACGCCTGCACCTGCAAGCGATGAGATCAATCTGATGAAGCCCGTGGAGATCAAGGAGTTTCTGGATGACTATGTGATCGGTCAGGATGAGGCCAAGAAGGTTCTGTCTGTCGCTGTGTACAACCACTACAAGAGAATTCTCTCACAGGCGGAAAGCGATGTGGAACTTCAGAAAAGCAATATCCTGATGCTTGGACCTACGGGATCCGGAAAAACCCTTCTGGCCCAGACACTTGCCAGAATGCTGAACGTTCCTTTCGCCATTGCCGACGCGACGACACTCACTGAGGCGGGTTATGTAGGTGAGGATGTGGAAAATATTCTTTTGAAGCTCATCCAGGCGGCGGATTACGATATTGAGCGTGCGGAGCACGGCATCATTTATATCGATGAGATCGATAAGATTACCAGAAAATCCGAGAATCCTTCCATTACGAGGGACGTATCGGGAGAGGGCGTGCAGCAGGCGCTTCTGAAGATTGTCGAGGGAACGGTCGCGAATGTGCCGCCGCAGGGCGGAAGAAAGCATCCGCATCAGGAGTTCCTTCAGATTGATACGACGAATATTCTTTTTATCTGCGGAGGAGCCTTTGAGGGACTGGAGAAGATTATTGAAGCCAGGAAGGACACAAAGAGCCTTGGCTTTGGAGCGGATCTGGGAGTTCGGCAGAAGGAGGATATGGGAGCAATTCTGCGCGAGGTAATGCCGGAGGACCTGGTGAAGTTCGGTCTGATCCCCGAGCTTGTCGGACGTGTTCCCGTTGTGGTTACTTTAGATGGTCTGGATGAGAATGCGCTCGTTCACATCCTGAAGGAGCCGAAGAATTCCCTGGTAAAGCAGTATGTCAAGCTGTTGGAGCTGGATGGAGTGGATCTGACGTTTGATGACGATGCACTCACCGCTATGGCTGAGGAGGCAATGCGCCGCAAGACCGGCGCACGCGGTCTTCGCGCGATCATGGAGAAAACGATGATGGATGTCATGTACGAGACACCGTCAGACAATACCATCCGTTCTTGTGAGATCACAAGAGATGCCGTAGAGGGAAAGAGCAAGCCTGTGGTCGTTCACGGCGAGCCAAAGCCCGTTCCGAGAAGACAGATGAAGGCGAGAAATGCCCGTTCTTCCAAACGCATGCGCCCGGCCTGATGCGCCGGGTACGCATAGTATCGTCATGGAAAGGAATCACACGCGCAGATGAGTGATACAGAATATGTGCTTCCGACCGTTGCCCTGAGGGGAATAACCGTCCTTCCGGGCATGGTAGTGCATTTTGAAGTAAACCGTGAAAAAAGCATACACGCCATTGAAAAAGCAATGGCAGAAGATAACCGGCTTTTTCTGGTGACACAGAGAAAGCTCAATGTGGCGGAACCGACCCTTGACGATCTTTACCAGATCGGTACGGTTTCCGAGATCAGGAAGATCGCGCGGCTCCCGCGTGACATGATACAGGTGACGGTTGAGGGAATCAATCGGGCGGAGCTTCTGGATTTTGAGGAAAGCGAGACGTTTCTCAGGTCAAGGATATCGGTTTTTGAGGAAGACAATACACCGGTGATCGCGGATGACCGGCAGGAGGCGATGGTCCGGAACCTGAAGGAGCTGGTCAGCATCTATTCTGCAGGCGGGAGAAATCTGTCGAGAGAACTGCTCATCGGGATTCTCGATATCGATGAACTTGGGAAACTGGTGGATCAGATCAGTATAAATCTTGCGGTTCCGACGGAAAAGCAGCAGCGGCTGCTCAATGCCGTTGACCTGAACGAACGCTATGATGTACTGTGTGATATACTCGTCAGGGAAGCCTCCGTTGAGAAAATACGATTCGAGCTGCAGGAAAGGGTCAAGCAGAGACTCGACAAAAATCAGAGAGAATATGTGCTCCGGGAGCAGATGAAGGAAATACGGGAGGAACTCGGAGAGGATAATACACAGACCGAAATCGCGAAATTCAAGCGCCAGTGTGAGGAGCTGAAGGCACCGAAGGAGGTGAAGGATACTCTCCGCAATGAGATCCGCCGATTTGAGAATACCGCCGGGAATCCTTCCGAGAACGGTGTAATCCGGGGATACATCGAGACGCTGCTTGGACTTCCGTGGAACAAGGTGTCCAGGGACAACCGCGACCTGAAAAAGGCGCGGCAGATTCTGGAGGCGGATCATTATGGGCTTGAAAAGGTGAAGGAGCGAATCCTGGAATATCTGGCTGTACGTCTTGTGACAAAGAAGGCAGATGCACCGATTCTCTGCCTGGTCGGGCCGCCCGGAACCGGAAAGACGTCGATCGCGAAGTCGATTGCCAAGGCGCTGAACAAGGTGTTTGTGCGGATCAGCCTGGGCGGAGTGAGAGATGAGGCTGAAATCCGCGGCCATAGAAGGACATATATCGGCGCTATGCCGGGAAGAATCGCCGAGGGGCTTCATCACGCAGGCGTGAAGAATCCATTGATGCTTCTGGACGAGATCGACAAGACAAGCAGCGACTACAAGGGGGATATTGCGTCCGCGCTTCTGGAAGTACTCGATCCGGAGGAGAACAGCCATTTTTCCGATCATTATGTAGAAGTGCCGATTGATCTTTCACAGGTTCTGTTTATCGCGACGGCAAACGATGTGCAGACGATCCCGCGGCCGCTTCTCGACCGCATGGAGCTCATTGAGATCAACAGCTACACGGAGAATGAGAAGAAGCATATCGCCCGTGAACATCTGATACCGAAGCAGATAGAGGCCAACGGACTGAAGGAGGAACAGCTGGCAATCGCGGATGATGCGCTTAATGAAATCATATCCAGGTATACCAAGGAAGCGGGAGTGCGTTCCCTGGAGCGCCAGATCGGCCATATCTGCCGCAAGACGGCACTTCGGATCCAGGAGGAGGATGAAGAGTCGGTCGTGGTGACAAAAGAGAACCTGGAGGATTTCCTGGGTCGCGGCAGATATTCCGTGAATATGGCAAATTCCAGACCGGAGATAGGGATCGTCCGCGGCCTTGCCTGGACGAGTGTCGGGGGCGACACGCTCGAGATCGAGGTGAATGTGATGCCTGGAAAGGGAGAATTCCTGCTCACGGGACAGCTCGGGGATGTCATGAAGGAATCCGCCCGGACCGGGATCAGCTATATCCGGTCTGTCTCGGCGGAATATAAAATTCCGGACGACTTTTTTACGGAAAATGATATTCACATTCATATCCCGGAGGGTGCTGTGCCAAAGGACGGTCCGTCTGCAGGTATCACGATGGCGACGGCGATGCTTTCGGCGATCACGAGGAGAGCCGTTCGCGCGGATCTGGCGATGACGGGAGAAATCACACTCCGGGGAAGAGTGCTGCCGATCGGAGGACTGAAGGAGAAGCTTCTCGCAGCCAAAAAGGCCGGCATCCGCACCGTGCTTGTGCCGGAGGAGAATAAGCCGGATGTGATGGAAATGGATGCAGAGATTACAGAGGGCCTCGAGATTATCTTTGTCAGCCGTATGGAAGAGGTTCTGAAACAGGCTCTGATATCGTAAACGCGAAAAAAATTCTGTACGATGAACGGTTTAACCTGCGGATTGCACCGTGTCGGGCAATCCGACAGATATGGAATGGAGAAGATATGATTATTAAGAGCGCCGAGCTTGAAACCGTATGCGGCGTCACAAGTAAATTCCCTGTGAACACACAGCCTGAAATTGCATTTGCGGGAAAGTCCAACGTCGGGAAATCCTCTCTGATCAACGGGCTGCTGAACCGGAAGGCACTTGCGAGAACCAGTTCCCAGCCGGGAAAGACGCAGACGATCAATTTTTATCATGTGAACAACAGCTTCTACTTTGTCGATCTTCCGGGATATGGATATACAACTGCGTCCGTCAATGTCAGACAGTCCTGGGGCCGCATGATTGAGAGATATCTGAAGATGTCCGATCAGCTGAAGGCAGTGTTTCTGTTGATTGACATCCGGCATGATCCGTCGGCAAATGACAAGCAGATGTTCGACTGGATTTTGTCGCAGGGATATGAGCCTGTGATCATTGCGACCAAGGTGGATAAGCTCAAGAGAAGCCAGGTACAGAAGCAGATCAAGGCGGTCCGCGACGGACTCGGGATGAGGCAGGAGGAAAAGCTGTTCCCGTTTTCGGCAGTCACCAGGCAGGGAAGAGATGAGATTCTCGACTATATCGGGGAACTGACAGGAGCTTTGGAATCATGAGCATCATAAAAGCAGATAAGCTGAATTACGATTATCTTGAATATGGGGAGGACGGGGAAAAACCGGAGATTACCCACGCGGTCAGAGATGTGAATCTGAAGATCAGGGAGGGACAGTTTATCGCGATTCTCGGCCATAACGGCAGCGGAAAATCCACTCTGGCGAAGCATATGAATGCGCTCCTGGTTCCAACGGGCGGCACGATGTGGGTGGATCAGATGGACACGCACGAGGATGATGAGGTGTGGGACATAAGGCAGAGAGCCGGCATGGTTTTCCAAAATCCGGACAACCAGATTGTATCCTCCGTTGTGGAGGAGGACGTGGGATTCGGACCGGAGAACCTGGGGGTTCCGACGGATGAGATCTGGAAGCGGGTCGATGATTCGCTTCGCAAGACGGGTATGATTGCCTACCGACATCACTCACCAAACAAGCTTTCCGGAGGTCAGAAGCAGAGAGTAGCCATTGCGGGCGTCATGGCCATGAAGCCAAAATGCATCATCATGGATGAACCGACGGCTATGCTGGATCCGAACGGGCGCCATGAAGTTATTCAGGCGGTGCGTGATCTGAACAAAAGCGAAGGAGTTACCGTCATACTGATTACGCATTACATGGAAGAGGTTATATACGCGGACAACGTATTTGTCATGGATGAGGGAAGACTTGTGATGCAGGGAACGCCACGTGAGATTTTTTCTCATGTGGACGAGCTTCATGAGCTGCGGCTGGATGTTCCGCATGTCACACAGCTGGCGCACGCGCTCCGGCTGAAAGGACTCGATATCCCTGAGGGGATCCTCAGTATTGATGAATTTGTGGATGCGATAATGAAAATCCGCGACGGCGGGACAGAGGGAAGATCATGTCAATCAGATTAGATCATGTGACTTACACATACAGCCCGGGAACCGCGTATGAGATGCATGCGCTGAAGGACGTCTCACTCGAGCTTCCGGACGGACATTTTATTGGAATCATCGGACATACCGGGAGCGGAAAATCGACGCTGATTCAGCATCTCAACGGTCTGATGCGCCCGACATCCGGCCATGTATATTTTAATGACGAGGATATCTGGGGCGACAAGTATGACCGCAGAAATCTCAGATTTCATGTCGGACTTGTCTTTCAGTATCCGGAATATCAGCTGTTCGAGACGGATGTCATAACGGATGTATGCTTCGGACCGAAAAATCAGGGACTTTCCGAAGAGGATCGTATGAAGCGCGCGGAGGAGGCTCTGCGGCAGGTCGGTGTGGATGAGTCTCTCTTCCGGAAATCTCCGTTTGAGCTTTCCGGCGGACAGAAGAGAAGGGTGGCGATTGCCGGAGTTCTCGCCATGAACCCGGACGTCCTGGTTCTGGATGAGCCGACCGCAGGGCTGGACCCGATGGGGCGGGACGAGATTCTGAACACTGTTGCGGATCTTCAGAAGCAGCGGGGGATTACCGTTGTCCTGGTGTCTCACAGCATGGAGGACGTGGCAGAATACGTGGATCAGCTGATCGTCATGAACCACGGGGAAAAGGCGTTTGACGCTCCGCCCCGAGAGGTTTTTTCTCATTATAAGGAGCTTGAGAAAATGGGACTCGCGGCGCCGCAGATGACCTATATCATGCATGCGCTTAAAGAAAAGGGGCTCGATGTTGATGTACACGCCACAACAATCGAGGAAGCAGAAGAAAGTATCCTTCATGCACTTGGGAGAGAATAAATGTTTAAAGATATTACCATAGGCCAGTATTATCCGGCGGACTCGCTGATTCATAAACTGGACCCGAGAGTAAAGTTTGTCGGAACACTTATCTATATCATATCTCTGTTTGTCTTTCATACCTGGGGCTATGTTCTCGGAACGATCTTTTTGTTCTCGGTGATCCGCCTGTCAAAGGTACCATTCGGATTTATGGTCAGGGGCCTTAAGGCTGTCTGGATCCTGTTGATTTTCACGATGGTACTGAATCTCTTTCTCACCCAGGGAACCGTCGTCTGGCAGTTCGGAATTTTCCACATTACAAGAGAGGGAATCGGTACGGCGGCAAAGATGGGGATCCGTCTGGTTTATCTGATCATCGGATGCTCTATCATGACGCTTACGACCACGCCGAACAAGCTGACGGATGCGATGGAATCGCTGTTCCGTCCGCTTAGAAAAGTGCATGTGCCGGTGCATGAGATTGCGATGATGATGTCGATTGCGCTTCGCTTTATCCCGATTCTCATGGAAGAGACCGACAAGATCAAGAAGGCGCAGATGGCGCGTGGAGCTGATTTTGAGAGCGGGAACGTCATCCAGAGGGTGAAGGCAATGGTTCCGATTCTGGTTCCGCTTTTTGTATCCGCGTTCCGCAGAGCAAACGATCTCGCACTTGCGATGGAAGCCAGGTGCTATCACGGCGGAGACGGGCGCACGCAGATGCGCCCTCTGGTCTACCAGTCGCGGGATTATGCGGCATACTCTGTTCTGCTGGCATATCTCGCCGCAGCGATCGCGCTTCGGGCGGTTCTTCGGTGGTAATGTTGTTGGGATGCTCTGGAACAGGAATCGTTGTGAATACGAAGGAATAAGCGGGTATAAGTATGAAACGTGTAATGCTGACGGTCGCATATGACGGGACCAATTACTGCGGATGGCAGGTACAGCCGAACGGAATCACCGTACAGCAGATATTGAATGAGGCTCTTTCGGAGCTGACCGGCGAGGAGATTTACACCATCGGGGCGAGCCGCACCGATGCCGGCGTGCATGCAAGAGGGAATGTGGCGGTTTTTGACACGTCGGTGCGGATGCCGGGGGACAAGTATTCGTATGCGTTGAATACGAGGCTTCCGGAGGATATCAAAATTCAGGGCTCCCGCGAGGTCTCACCGGAATTCCATCCGCGCTTTACAGATACCGTCAAGACCTATGAATATAAGATATTGAACCGGCGGTTTCCGGATCCGACGAGGAGAAGCGATACCTGCTTTCTCTACGGCCCGATGGATGCAGAACGCATGAATGAGGCGGTACTCTGCCTCATCGGAGAGCACGATTTTCGGAGCTTCCGTGCGTCGGGCGAGACAAATCCGGATCGGAGCACGGTCCGCACGATCTATTCCGCGAAAGTCGTCCGTGAGGATGACCTCATCCGTTTCCGGATCTGCGGGAACGGATTTTTATACAATATGGTGCGGATTCTTGCGGGAACGCTGGTCGAGATCGGAAGGGGAAAAATCGATCCGGGGGAAATGACGCAGATTCTTGAGAGACGAGACCGGAGCGCCGCCGGACCAACCGCGCCGGCGCATGGCCTCACCTTGCTTGAGATCCGGTATCCGGAGTGGGAACCGGACTTTTTTATCCGGAAGCAGGAACAAATGTCATGGTAAAGGACGCTATAAGAAGGGTAAGACAGTGGAGGCGGAGGAATAAAAATGAATCCTGACTTGGCACTTCTGCTCAGGACTGCGGTGATCCTGAGCATAACGTTTTTAACGGTATATTTTGTGCGCCGTTTCTTCAGGGGACTGAATAAACGAACACAGAAACAGAGTCTCTACAATAAATTTCTGCAGAGTATTCTCACCGCAGGTATCACCATCGTCGGTGTGTATTCCGCACTGGGGTCCTTTGAAATCGCCAAGGAAATCAGTACAACGGTACTGCAGAGCAGTGCTTTGCTGATCGCAGTCGCGACCTTTGCGGCGCAGCAGACACTGGGCAATGTGATCTCCGGTTTTTCTCTTTCCTCATCCAAGCCCTGTGATATCGGACAGAAAATTCAGATTAAAAGCGGAGGCACCGTAATTGCGGAGGGAATTGTCCGCGATATGACCGTGAGGCATGTCGTGATCGAGCAGGCGGACGGACAGATGTGTATCATTCCGAACAGCGTGGTGGACGGGGCTGTCATCGTCAATATGAGCAATCCGGAAACGGTTGCAACCTTTGTGGAAGTGGAGGTCGATTACGCAACCGATGTCGAAAAGGCAAGAGCCATTATCATGGAAATCCTGAAAGCGGAGCCGCTGGTCGTGGAGGCGGAAAAAACCTCTGTACTTGTCAGCTCGCTTACGGCGAACGGCATGCTGCTGAAGTTTGCCGTGTACACGAAAGATATTATGGAGAGCTATCTTGCCTGCAGCAATGTGCGGCAGAGGATCGTGAGGGAATTCGAAAAAGCGGAGATTGTGATCCCGTATAATACGGTCACCATAGATACGCAGGAGTAATAATAAGAAAGTACTGTCAAGCATAAATGAAAATGTCCTGAAAAGACTTTAACATGAGCCCCGGTTTTC
>OMUU01000101.1 GCA_900314295.1 uncultured Lachnospiraceae bacterium
ATGGCAACAGGACTGTAAAATCCTTGCCGTACATAGTTGTGAGTGAACAGTAACTTTTATCTCGCTATCGCGACGCTCGCCGCACACGAATACTGCGCATTCGGCTGCGTCTCGCTGTTCGCGTAATAAAGCCGGGGCCGCCACGCGAATTGCTTCGCACGGCAGCCCCGGCCTTATTGTTTCCAGGGTCATCCCCCGGATCTGTTCTATTATTCGTTGGCAGCATGCTCAAATGCCGCAAGCTCCGGATGCTCTCTCTTTTCCTTCGTGTAGTTCTCGTAGGTCGGTCTCTTGTGCTTCTCTTCCGCCCAGATACGATCGGCAACCGGCGCCCAGTTCTTTGCGTAGTCGTCGCACTTCTCGCACAGCTCCTCTGCGGATTCCGGCGCCTCCTCGTTGGTCTGATGCGCTCCGGTCTCCTTCACCATCTCGCGAAGAAGCTGCGGATTCTCCAGCATCGGACACGGACGGAGATGATTGCGGTTGAACGGCTGCCCCTCATGGTAAGCCATAAACAGCGGGCTCTGCAGCATCTCCAGAATGGAATTGTCGTGAATATTTGTATTGGAGTAGTGGATGAATACACACGGCTCTGCGTCTCCGCTCGCGTTGATATGGAAGTAGTTTCTTCCGCCAGCGATGCATCCGCCCACATATTCTCCGTCGTTCTGGAAATCCATCGGATAGAACTGGATCGGACAATCCTGGGAACGGATGTAGCGGATCCGGTTGATCATATACTCTCTCTGCTCCGGCGTCGGAAGAAGTGCCGGAACCGCGTTCTGACCGGTCGGCATATAGTGGAAGTAGAATCCGAACTTCGCGCCCTTCTCCTCCAGAAGATGGAAGAAGTCGTCGCTCGTAACCGCATCGATATTCGCCTTGGTATAGCAAATCGATGTCCCGAAGAGAATGCCGTACTTGTGCAGAAGATCCATCGCCTTCATAACGGCCGCGTAATGACCCTTGCCGCGTCTTGCGTCATTTGTGTCCGGTGTTCCCTCGATCGAAAGGAAGAAGGTCATGTTGCCCAGACGCGCGATCTCCTTTACCAGGTCCTCATCGATCAGAGTAGAGTTCGAGAATGCCGCGAAGTAGCAGTCATGATGCTTCTCCATCAGCTTCAGGATATCTTTTTTGCGGACCATCGGCTCTCCGCCTGTCATAAGATACAGGTATACACCGAGCTCCTTGCCCTGCGTAATAATCTTGTCCATGTCCTCATAGGACAGGTTGTTCTTGTGACCATAGGTGCCGGACCAGCAGCCCTCACAGTGCATGTTGCACGCGGAGGTCGGATCGAAAAGGATCAGCCACGGAATGTTGCAGTTGTACTTCTCGCGGTTCGCGCGGATCGTCTTTGTGCCGCGAAGGAACGCCTCATATCCCAGATTCAGGAGGGTCATCTTCGCGAACTGCGGATTGGTCTCATCGATGATCTGGTCGATGAACTTCATCCACTTATTGTCCGGATCCTGGATCGCCTTCTTAACCTGTTCTACCTTATCCTGCGGGAAAGCCTTATCTCCAAAAAACTTCTCTGCCCATCCCATGAAGGTCAGATAAGTCTGTCTTTTATCTTTGCTGTTCTTTGCACTCTTAAACAGACCGTCAATTACAACTTCAACAGCCTTGCGCTCTGCTGCATGCTTTACGTAACCAAGTGTAGATGCCATGATTTTATCTCCTCCTTGTCATTTCTCTTGGATTATATGCTTCAAACGGTTTTCCGTCCATCGGACAAACTCCCGTTTATGTCTGAAAATCCCTTCTGTTTTCCCACTTAAAAAAAAATGTTACCCTGTTTTTGCCTGTTTTATGCGCACATGGCCAAATCTTTATCTGCAAAATATGTCTATTTCAAGGCACGTCTTCGCTGCAGCCGGTCTTTCTTCTTATTTTTACTATCTTGTGTCCATCCGGAACCGGGCTTATAATAGATGGATTCCCGGGGGCTATGCCGCAAGGGCATCCCCTGAACGAGATAAACACGCTGCGCGATTTTTATCTCGCAATCGCGACGCCCGCCGCACACGAATGCTTCGCATTCGACTGTGGCTCACGGTTCGCGTAAATAAAAGCTCTGATAATAGATCTGATCACAGAAAGGAATAACGATATGTGTGGAATCTGCGGATTTACCGGAACGGATGTAGACCAGAAGCCAATTCTGACAAATATGATGAACCGGATGATACACCGGGGCCCGGACGGAGGCAGTCAGTATATCAGCCCGGATATCGCCATGGGACATCGGCGGCTCTCCATCATCGATCTGACAGATGCCGGAACGCAGCCCATGTTCAACGAGGATCGGACCCTCGTGTGTACCTTTAACGGCGAAATCTATAATTACAAGGAACTCAAGAAGGAGCTCCTGGAAAAAGGCCACGTCTTCACCAGCAGCTCCGATACAGAAGTGCTCCTGCACGGCTATGAGCAGTGGGGAATCTCCATGCTCGACCGCCTCAGAGGCATGTTTGCCTTCGTTCTCTGGGATACCGTGAAGAAGGAGATGTTTGCGGCCAGAGATATGTTCGGCATAAAGCCCCTGTATTATACGGAAATCAACGGAAATATCATCTATGCCTCCGAGATCAAGAGCATTCTGGAATATCCCCTTTATAAAAAGGAAGTAAATCTCAAGGCTCTGGAGCAGTACCTCTCCTTTGAGTACTCTGTGCTTCCGGAGTCCTTTTTCAAGGGCGTCTTCAAGCTGATGCCCGGTCACTATATGATCTGGAAAAACGGCGAGAAAAAAATCACCCGCTACTTTGACCCGATGCTGACGCCGTCCGCGAAGCCTGTGGACCATGCAAAGCTCGTGGATCAAATCGACAAGACGATGCAGGATTCCATCCGCTATCATATGGTCAGCGATGTGGAGGTGGCCTCTCTTCTCTCAAGCGGCGTGGATTCCAGCTATGTCGCCTGCCATTTCCACGGCTCCCGCACCTACACCGTCGGATTTGACTACGAAAAATACAACGAGATCCCCTATGCGCAGGAGCTTTCGAAGACCCTCGGAATCGAAAACCACAGCAAGGTGATCTCGACAGAGGAATACTGGAGAGAGCTTCCCCGCATCCAGTACTTCATGGACGAGCCCCTTGCGGACGCCTCCGCCTCCGCCCTCTATTTTGTAGACCGTGAGGCCGCGAAGGACGTCAAGGTCATTCTCTCCGGCGAGGGCTCCGACGAGCTCTTCGGAGGATATACGATTTACCACGAGCCGATGTCTCTGGCCGGCTATCAGAAGCTTCCGAAGCCGCTCCGCCGCGGAATCGCCGCCGTAGCGGAAAAGATCCCCGGACATCCCAAGGGGAAGAGCTTCGTCATTCGCGGTTCCAGGGATGTCGAGGAGCGCTTTATCGGAAATGCCAACGTATATGATATGAAGCTCCGGAACAAGGTGCTGAAATACCCGAGCGCCGGATCTGAGCCGTCTTCTCTCACAAAGCCCTACTACGATAAGGTGAAGAATCTCCAGGACACGGAGAAGATGCAGTATATCGACCTCAACTTCTGGCTGATCGGCGATATTCTGCTGAAGGCAGACAAGATGAGCATGGCGCATTCCATCGAAAGCCGTGTGCCCTTCCTCGACAGAGAGGTCTACAATCTTGCGAAGAACATCCCCCTCTCCGAGAAGGTCACCGACGACAACACCAAGGTCTGCTTCCGCGAGGCCGCTCACCGCTACCTGTCGGATGCGCAGGCGAAGAAAAAGAAGCTCGGCTTCCCGGTACCCATCCGTGTATGGCTGCGTCAGGATAAGTACTATAATATTGTAAAAAAGGAATTCACCAGCGACATCGCCGAGAAGTTCTTCCACACCGACGAGCTCGTCAAGATTCTGGATGCCCATAAGGAAGGAAAAGAGGACTATGCCCGCCACATCTGGGTTGTCTACATGTTCCTGCTCTGGTACAAGGAGTATTTCGTAGACGGAGGCTGCAGCGTAACGATCGAGGACGAACTGGAGTATGAACGGATCCGCAAGAATAACAGAAACGCAACGATGAATAACATCGGAGCGTAACGTAAGGAGCAGAGCCGGAGACCGTTTTTCCGGTACCCGGAGAGATCTGCCAACGAGATAAAACACCCTTCGCGGGTTTTATCTCGCTATCGCGACGCTCGCCGCAGCCGAATACTTCGCATTCGGCTGCAGTTTATTGTCCGCGAAAAAGAGTGCCGCATAATTCGCGGCA
>OMUU01000048.1 GCA_900314295.1 uncultured Lachnospiraceae bacterium
GAACCCACGTATCCAGCTTGGAAGGCTGGTGTTCTACCATTGAACTACACCTGCAGACATCGGGGTGACAAGATTCGAACTTGCGGCCTCCTGGTCCCAAACCAGGCGCTCTAGCCAAACTGAGCCACACCCCGAGAGACACAGGATGAACAGATCCGCAGATCTGATCTTTCCGAACTCGCTCAACGCAAAAACTAGTATATTATAAGATTTCCCGCTTGTCAACAAAAATCTGATTTTAATTCTGCCGGTAATTCTGCCGCGTAGTTCTGCGGTTTCTGTTGCACTTTTTATAGCTTATAGCGCCTCACGGATATCGAAGTGGATGTCATGATGCCTGTCTATCTCGATCACAGCAAAGGTAGGCTTCCTGCCGATTTGCCGGGGGTAATTCAGCGACCCAGGGTTCAGAAGCGTCAATCCACGACTGGTGTCAAGAAAAGGCTTGTGTGTGTGCCCGAAAAGGCAGACGTCTGCATTTCTGCTTGCCGCCTCTTCTCGTATCATTGAGGGACTAAGTGAGACCCCATACCGGTGACCGTGACAGACCCAGAATCGATAATCATCGATGGTTACACTCAGCTCTTCCGGAAGGTTGCTGTCCCAGTCGTTATTGCCGGAAACCAGATACATACGGCAGTCTGCCGATTCCCGTATAGCATACTCCTGCCCTTCGATATCCCCGCAGTGAAATAGCGCGTCATAAGGACCGGTTTTCTTTAGAATGCTGTTCAGACGGTCGATGTTTCCGTGCGTATCACTGATTACAAGTATTTTCATTTCTGACTCCTCCGCAACGTATACAGTATGAGGCGCAGCATGGCCGCTTAAGGCCGTTGTATCCGGGATTCGGGCTTTTAGCCGAGCTCTTCCCGGAGAAGGCGTTCCATGTTTCGGAGTGCCTTCCCGCGGTGACTGATTTTATTTTTCTCTTCCGGAGAAAGCTCGGCAGTGCTGCAGCTCATGTCCGGAAGCATGAAAATAGGATCATAGCCGAATCCGTTCGTTCCCCGTTCCTCGTATCCTATTTTCCCTTCGATGACGCCCTGGGTTTCGAGCGTTCTTCCGTCCGGAAGTACTGCTGCAATGGCGCATACAAAACGTGCGGTACGCTTTTCAACAGGGACATCCTTCAGATTTTCAATGATTTTTGCATTTTTGATTCGATAAGAGGTGTCCCGGCCCATCCAACGGGCAGAATAAACGCCGGGGAGCTTATCCATGGCATCCACCTCGAGGCCGGAATCATCCGCCATTACTATGGCGTCTCGATATCTGTCGGGAAGGGCCTTCGCGATTGTTCCGGCCTTTATCATGGCGTTCTCTGCGAAGGTCTTTCCATTTTCATTGATGTCACAGGATATCCCGGCATCTGACATGGAGAGAACCGTCACCGAAAGGGGGCGCAGGATCTCCCTGATCTCGACCAGCTTGCCCTGATTGCCTGTGGCAAAAATTATTGTACGCATATGCGGTTCCTTTCGTTTGAAGCACAATATATCGTAGGTGTGTTTTGGTGTTTCGGTATTTTGCTATTTTGCTATTTTGCAGGTATCCTTTTATATTTTCCGGTCTCTCATTCCGGCCTTTTGCGGCGCGGGGGCTTCGGACCCGGATACTGATAAAAATAGGTTTTCATCATGCCGTTGTATATTTTCCGGTTCTTTGTGGCTGTTCTGCCGATATAGCGTTCGGCGTCCGGGTAGCCGCTGATGACGTAGAGAGACCAGGTGTCCAGTCTTGCAAAGCGTTCTCCCAGCGTCCTGTAAAGGGCGGGAAGGGCGCTTTTCTCCTCCAGACGTTCTCCGTATGGGGGATTGGTCAGGATAAACCCATATTTTCCCGGATGGGAAAGCTCAGAAACCGGACGCTGCTGAAAGTGGATCATGTGATCGACATCGGCCAGCTTTGCGTTTTCGCGTGCAAATCCGATAACCTCGCGGTCTATGTCATAGCCCTGAATATCGGTTTTCACATCCGTATGGATCCGGTCTGCCGCGTCTTCTCTCACATCAGACCAGCATTTCTCGGGTATCAGATGCTTCCACTCCTCAGAGAGGAAGGTCCGGTGAATGCCGGGGGCCATATCCGCGGCTATCATGGCAGCTTCGATAAGGAAGGTTCCGCTTCCGCAGAATGGATCTACGAGGATTCGATCGGCCTTCCAGGGCGTCAGCATCAGAAGTGCGGACGCGAGCGTCTCGCTAATCGGTGCTTTCGCCGTAAACTGGCGGTAGCCTCTTTTGTGAAGGGAGGTGCCGGTCGTGTCCAGACCGACAGTCACCACATCCTTTAAAAGAGAAACGCGAATCGGATACGGTTCTCCATCTTCCGGGAACCAGTCTACCCGGTATTTTTCCTTGAGGCGCTCCACGATCGCCTTCTTCATAATGGACTGGATGTCGGATGGACTGAAAAGTTTGCTTTTGATAGAATTTGCCTTTGCAATCCAGAACTTTCCGTGCTGCGGGATGTAACGTTCCCAGGGAAGAGCCTTTGTGGCTTCAAAGAGTTCATCATAGGTGGTGGCTTTGAATTGTCCAACCTTCAGAAGAATGCGTTCGGTGGTGCGCAGAAACATATTGGCATAGGCGATCGCCTCTGCATCGCCTTCGAAGGTGACCTTGCCGTCTTCCACTTCGGTAATCTCATAGCCGAGGTCGATAACTTCCCGTTTCATCACGGCCTCCAGCCCGAAATGGCAGGGGGCGATAAGCTCAAATCTGTCCATGCAATTCTCCTGTTCCCAGTAAGAGAAACGCCCCGGTAGGGGAGCTACCGAGGCATTTCGAGGGGAGTATAAATAATTAATAAGGGGTTATTAATTGTAAAAAAAATTTTTTGAAGGGTAAATTCTTTTTACGTATAGAATTATATAACAGGCTTAATAAAAATGCAACAGAAATTTTCTAAATCGGCGTTTTATTCGTGCAATGCGGCAAATATCGCAGGTCATTCCTGGAGTTCCTTTACAATTTTGCCAAATTCCATATAATGGGAGGCCTTTACAAGAATCGTATCTCCGTCCCCGAGAAGCCCGGGCACCTCTTCGAGAAATTTATCCATGCTCTTGAAATGACGGATGTCGGTTTTGGGGGATGCGGTTTTGCGGGCGCCCCGGCAGATTGCCTTTGAAAGCGGTCCGATACAGAAAATTCCGTCCAGCTTCGATCTGCCGGCATATTCTCCGACTTCCTCGTGGAGTTGTTCGGATTGCTCTCCTAGTTCACCCATATCTCCAAGAACTGCGATTTTTCTCCCGGAACCGTTGCGCAGAATGTCGAGCGATGCCTTCATGGATGCGGGATTTGCGTTGTAGCAGTCGTCGATAAGGGTTAATTTTCCGGTGTGTATGATGTGGAAACGCCCGCTGAGAGACTCGCAGGATTCAATGCCTCTGCGAATTTCGTCCAGGGTGAGGCCGTATGCAAGACCGGCTGCTGCCCCGGCGAGTGCGTTGTAGATCATGTGCTGACCGGGCATGGGAATCAGAACCAGGAAGCTTCCGGCAGGAGTAATAATACGGCATTTCGTTCCGTCAAGGCCCTGGGGCTCGATTTCCTCGGCATAAAAATCATTCGGGTGGGAATAGCCTTCCTTTGCAAGGCCGAAGCGGACCGGTCGGACACCAGATTTTTCCTCAATGGTCGAAAGCTTGTCGTCGTCTCCGTTCAGGATAATGTGGCCATCTGACTGGAAGAAATCAAACACTTCAGATTTCGCCTTGAGGATGCCGTCGCGGCTTTTTAGAAATTCCAGGTGCGCGGTTCCGATATTGGTCATGATAACGGTATTTGGGTGGACAATAGAGGCGAGGCGGTGCATCTCGCCGAAATGATTGATGCCCATTTCAATAACACCGATTTCGTCCTCTTCTCTCATCCGGAAAACGGTCATGGGAACACCAAGCTCGTTATTGAAATTGCCCTCGGTCTTCAGAACACGATATTTCTGGCTGAGAACAGCGGCGGTCATCTCTTTTGTGCTTGTCTTTCCGACGCTTCCAACGATACCGACGATCGGCTTGTTGAGCTGCCTGAGATAAAATTCAGCAATATCCTTCACAGCCTGGAGTGTGGAGGGAACCCTGACAGCTGTAATTGAAAGGTCGGTCGGAATCCCGTATTCTCTGCGGAGCGTGTCGGGATCCCGTTCCGCCAGGACCGCTGCTGCTCCGGCCTCCGTTACCTGCTGTATGAATTTGTGTCCGTCCGTGCGTTCGCCGCGGATGGCCACAAAAAGGCATCCGGGGGTAACCTTTCTGCTGTCTGTGACAATATCGGTCACGGTAAACTCTTTCTTGTCTTCTGGTCCGAAATATTTTCCGTCTGTTACCCGTGCGATATTCGACAGAGTAAGATTTTTCATGAATGTGCCTCCGCAGCTTTTGTAATTGATGCTGTTATCTGTAGTGTAAGGTGAAGAAAAAGCCCGCGCCTTGATTTATTGCTCATATCTTTTCAGGGAAACGTCAATCAGCTTCTGGCAGAGATGATCAAAATCGATCCCGACTGCGGCTGCTTCCTGCGGTACGAGGCTGGTGGGAGTCATGCCGGGAAGCGTATTGACCTCCAGACAGAACACCTTCTGATCCGACTTCCGCACGAGAAAATCCATGCGTCCGTACCCGATCAGCCCAACGGCATCGGCCGCTTTTAATGCTTCCTTCTGAATCCTCGCGGTAAGTTCATCTGAAATCGGAGCGGGACAAAGCTCTTCCGTTGCGCCTGCCGTATATTTATTCTTGAAATCATAGTAGCCGGTTTTCGGTGTGATCATGACAACCGGATAGGCTTTTTGGTCGATGACACAGCAGGTAAATTCGCCGCCCTCGATGAATTCCTCGACGACAGCGGAGGTTTCGAGCTGGAAGGCGAGGTCAATGCCTTTTCGGACATCCTCTTCTGTCCGGCAGATTGTGATACCGACCGAGGAACCGCCACAGCACGGCTTGACAATGACGGGGAGCTGCATACCAAACTCGGCTGCGCTTCTGCGGGAGTCGCCGCGATAGATCGTGATGCCGACCGGAGTATTGACGCCGGAAGCCTGGAAAACCTGTTTCGTTCTCGATTTGTCCATGGAAATAGCACTGCTGATATAATCTGTTCCGGTGTATTTGATGCCAAGCAAATCAAATGTTGCCTGCACTCTTCCGTCCTCACCGTTCGAGCCGTGAAGAGCGAGAAATACGATGTCCGCCTGCTCACAAAGGGCAATGACATTGGGACCAAAGAAACTGCGCCGGTTCTTTTTGGCTTCTTCGAGCTGTGGGTTAAAGCTTTTTATATATTCTGCAGCGTTATCCGTGTCATATTCACCATCGAACGCGGTTTTCGGATCCGCTTCCTTCCATCCGAAGAAAACGTCTAGAAGGATTGCCTGATGGCCGAGTCTGCGTAAAGCCTTACAGATTCCGGTTCCTGATACGATGGAAACGTCTCTTTCGGTGCTTGTTCCTGCTGCGAGTACTACTATCTTCATTTTGACTTCCTTTTTCTTATGTTTTATGAATTTTGGTTCATCCGGTTGTGTCTTTTGGAGACATGGGAAAAAGCGGATCAGCCGGGTGTGGATAATAACCGGAGCGTCTCTGTGCGGAACAAAAGACGCCCGATCAATCGGACCAACAGGTCCATTGTAGCAGTCTTCAAAAAAAATGCAATCCCGGAAGTTACTGATTGGAAGGCGCAACGTTCGCTGACGCATCCGCGCTGGTGGGCTGGGGGCCAACCGGCTGATCTTCGGAATAGTACACGACAACAGGGTATCCGACATCCATGACGTCGTAGATCTTTGCTGCGGCATCCTTCGGTGTGTTGATACAGCCGTTTGATCCGTTTGTCAGATAAGTATTCTTGTTCTCAAACTGAGCTTCGGTTCTCCAGTAAGCATCATGAATTCCGCAGGAATCGACAAAGGGCAGCCAGTAGCTGATTTTTACATTGTGAGCCTCCGGGAAGGTGGTGTTGCTTTCTTTCCCGTCGATGGCATATACACTTCCGGAAGGGGTATCCTGCCCGAGGGAATGATTTCCGGTGATGACTGGGGTATCCACAATTAATGTCCCATCCTTATAACACCACATTTCCTGTTTCGTGATGCAGATTTCAACATAGGTGCCGCCGATATCATTCGCGCCGCGGTCAAGAGCGCTGTAAAGGTAAATCGGATCACGCTCTCCGCTCTCACCTTTCAGAATCGCGTTGTACAGATCGTTGGTGGTTTCCTCCTGATAGATACACCAGCCGTAGTCTCCACCTCCTTGAAGCTGAATTTCCTTGCCGCTGGTTGTGCGGAACTTACGGGAGAGACCGTAGGTATCGGTTTCGTAGGCCATGTTTTTTACCCACTCGGCGAGCTTGTCCTTGTTCAGAGAATAGCCGTTCTTGTCATCCTCCGTCAGGAAATCACGGATATTCGAGCTGTTGATCGTAAATTCCTTATCGGCAAGGCGGTAGGTGATATTGATGTTCAGCAGCTTGTTGATATCGGCTGCCTTTTTCTGAATGTCCGAGGAGCTCTCGTTCTCTGCGGGCTTCTCATACAGGTCAAGATCTTCAAAGTCAATCTCGGTTTTATGATTTTCTATAGCGGTAATGAGGGCGGCCTTCGTCTTCTCGTAATTCAGAGTATTTCCCTGAACACTCTCCGATACGGTGAAGTCACTGCCGTTATCTACGATCTTCGCATTTTCGGGCGCCTGGATGTCGGGAGCAGAAAATGCGGCCATTTTATTCATCACATCGTCAATGGAACTGGGATCGTAAGTGTATCCGAGGGGAATCTGATATTTTTTTCCGAGGGCAATGTGGAAAATCCAGAATCTGGAATTTTGCGCTTGAAGGAGTTTATCAACGGTGCCGTCGTCCTTGTAGGTGAGATAGATCTGATCTCCGGTGATTTTATCCGTGACATTGTTGCGCTCCTTACAGGTGAGCGTGTATCTGCGCATCTGATTCTGAATGGCATATCTTGCCTGATCGGCGGTCATCTCGCCGACATTGATGCCGTTTATGCTTGAATTATTGTAAAAATGCGTCTTAAAATGGTAAATGCCAAAGGCATAGATACCGATCAGAATGAGGATCAGCAGCACCAGGAGAAAGAGCATGCTTACCAGATTCTTGGAAAGTTTCTTCATATATATTCCTTTCTTGTATTATCTTTTTCTGCTATTACCCTTCCTTCAATCACGATTGGAACGCATCCAGCGGCCCGTAGATCCGCAAGGAAGGACAAGACCGGTGGATGTGACGGGAAGGCCGATTTCGGAGGACTCGATTGTTCCTCCACGTGCTGCAAGCGCGACAGAGAGCATGTAGGTGAGAACAGATGGAGCCAATCCTGTCGTATAGGAATTGATCAGACAAAAAATGGCGTCATCACTGAGGAGCTTTGCGCAGAGCTCAAGGAACGGATAAATATTATCTTCCATTTTCCAGATCTCTCCCTTCGGGCCGCGTCCGTAGGAAGGGGGATCCATAATGATGCCGTCGTAATGATGGCCTCGGCGAATCTCGCGCTCAATAAATTTCGTACAATCATCTACGAGCCAGCGAATGGGGCGGTCAGAAAGCCCTGATGATTCTGCGTTTTCTCGCGCCCAGGCGACCATGCCCTTCGACGCGTCTACATGCGTTACCTGGGCACCGGCTGCCGCCGCTGAAAGAGTTGCGCCTCCGGTATAGGCGAAGAGATTCAGAATCCGGACCGGCTTCGGTTTTCCGGTCTCCGGATCCAAAACGCCGGAATGCTCACGGCGTTTCCGTTCATCGCGGATCTTTTCGGAACACCAGTCCCAGTTTACCGCCTGTTCCGGAAACAGACCGGTATGCTTGAAGCTGAAAGGCTTGAGATTGAAGGTGAGATTGCGGTAATGGATCTGCCACTGCTTCGGAAGATCGAAAAACTCCCATTCACCGCCGCCCTTGCTGCTTCTGTGATAGTGACCGCTGCACTTTTTCCAGCCGCGGATTCTTTTCTCTGTATTCCAGATGACCTGGGGATCCGGTCGGATCAGGAGATAATCGCCCCAACGCTCCAGCTTCTCGCCGGATGAGGTGTCCAGTACTTCGTAATCCTTCCAGTTGTCTGCTAACCACATTTTTATAACCTCTCAAACAAATAAAAAATGAATTAGAACGGGCCTATTATACGTTATTTCGCACCTGAATTCAATGTGCAGAACCATCGTCGACGTTTAGGCAACCTCATATCAGCTGCCGTTCGTGAAGGTATTTGCAAATCGGGAGAAAATCAACATTGATTTCGGAACGAGCATGTGTTATAGTAATGGACGTAGTTGGTGCAGGTGTAGTTCATCGGTAGAACACCAGCTTCCCAAGCTGGGGAGGCGGGTTCGATTCCCGTCACTTGCTTCGCACAAAACCTCGAAAAACCTTGTGAAGAAAGGATTTTCGGGGTTTTATTTTGCTTCTAAAGGATTTTCGGGGCTTTTGTTTTGCTTCATCCAGCACATTTTCAGGGACTTTGCTTTTTACAGGCTGCGGCGTGTGTGTAAGTGTGAGGCAAATGGGCGCGAAGTTAAAGATGGATGGTCTGCTTTGATGCTGACAAAAGCATCTGATATTCCTTTACCAGGTGGTAAAAAGTGCCCTTGCGCACACCTGCTTTTTTCATGAATTCGACGGCGGTTATCTTCTTTGCTGTCCATTCCGGATAAAGTTCATACCAGTTTTCTGGGAAGCTGATCTTTTTTCTTCCTGCTTTCGCGTTTGAGCCGGACCGTATTTCAAACGAGGGATCGCTCATCAGATCTTCGAAGACATTAATCAGCGTTTTGAGAGCGACCGTATTCGTCATGCTGTCAATCTGGCAGGTAATCGGATATCGGGCAATGGCAAGAGTGACGTGATGACGCAGCATCCATTTCAGCTCTTCGAGCACCTCTACCTTGGTTCTCCCGATATTGCTGATGCGCGAGGTGATTAGCAGCCCCTTTTCACTGGAAAGACTTTGTTTCATCATCCGATAGGCCAGATTATCTCGCTCGGAATCTCGGTATAGATCATAAGTATCGTAAATTCCACCGCAGATTCTTCGTATCAGGGCTTCCTCTGTTTTTTCATCACCATAGTCATACACACAAACCGCCATAGCCGATCACTCCCCCAATTCCGGTATTGTTTTGGCTTGCCGGACTATCAATAGAATCCGTTCCTTTCTGGTGAAACAATAAGTCCGGGAGCCGCTGGTTCTGATTCAAGATTACCACAATTCCCGGGAATTCGAAATATGATCCTTGCTGCTTTTCGGTCACTTTCTGAGTCGGGGTAACAGTAATTTGTTTTGTATTTGGCTTGCATTCCGGCTCCGGAAAGGTTCTCTTTTTCGCTATGATTAGGTATAATAGTGGTATAATTTCGGCTGTCTTTTTCGGATGATCTAAGATGACATCGGAGGGATTCGATTGTGTCAAGTATTTTGTGTAAACATATTTCCTGATCAGTGTTACAGCTGATC
>OMUU01000049.1 GCA_900314295.1 uncultured Lachnospiraceae bacterium
GTTAGCCGCAGCACAATATCCTTTCACCAATTTCCCCATTTGAGATACTTCAAAATTCACATTATATACGTTCTGATTCACCCGAAAATATGGAATCCCACGGTATTACTCTGAGCGGCACTTTTATCCAGTGGATTCTTCAATATCTACGCACAATCTACATATACTATTATTATCAGGAAGCGTTTCGGAACAGCACCTCAAGCAGATTCCTTCACATCTCCGGAACGTTTCAGAAGAGAGGACCCTATGACCAGAGAGCAATATGAATCATTACCATTGAAACAGCTTCGTGAAATTGCAAAATCCAGAAACCTTAAGGGAACAACGGCCATGCGCAAAGAGCAGCTGATCGAACGCATGCTCGAGGAGGATGCGAAGGATCCCGCAAGGACCGAGTCCGTTATGACGCAATCTCCGAGCACACCGTACACGAAGGCAGGTTCGTTGAGATCCGAGTACACGAGAACAGATTCAACGAAACCGGACGCCGCAAGAAACGCTTATCACAGAAGCGAAAGCGGCAGCAGGAGGAATTTCTATAAAAGCAGCGAAAACGAGCACGGCAATCGAAGAGATTTTCGTCAAAACGAATCTCGCGAGCGGCCGGCCACCTATGATCGCCAGAGCGAATCCCATGAACATTTGAGTGAAAATGAGCGGCAGAGCGTCGATGAACATCAGGAGGAAAGCTTTGATGAATCCGAAAACGAGCAGCTGCGGCAGGAACTGGGGCAGCTCGACAGCGGTGCCGAGGCACACGGCATCCTGGAAGTTATGGCAGATGGATATGGCTTTATCCGTTCCGAGAATTTTCTCCCTGGTGATGACGACGTTTACGTCTCTCCCTCCCAAATCCGAAAATTCCGTTTAAAGACCGGCGACGTCCTCTGCGGCAATACGAGAATTAAAACCCAGAACGAAAAATTTTCCGCCCTTCTATTTGTCAAAACCGTAAACGGCCTTGACCCCTATGTCAACGCCCGTCGGATGAATTTCGAGGATATGACACCGATCTTCCCGAATGAACGCATTCATCTGGAGCGGCCGGGCGGGCCTGTCGCCATGCGGATCGTGGACCTGGTCAGCCCCATCGGAAAGGGACAGCGTGGAATGATCGTTTCGCCGCCGAAGGCCGGGAAAACGACTCTCTTGAAGGACGCTGCCAAATCTATTCTCCGGAATAATCCGGAGATGCATGTCATCATTCTGTTGATCGACGAGCGCCCGGAGGAGGTCACCGATATCAAGGAGACTGTCCGCGGAAAAAATGTTGAGGTTATTTATTCTACCTTCGATGAGCTTCCCGAGCATCACAAGAGAGTATCCGAGATGGTGATTGAGCGGGCAAAGCGGCTCGTTGAAAACAAGCAGGATGTCATCATCTTTATCGACAGCATCACCCGTCTCGCGAGAGCATACAACCAGGTTGTCCCGCCGAGCGGAAGAACATTGTCCGGAGGCCTCGACCCGGCTGCCCTTCACATGCCGAAGCGCTTCTTCGGAGCAGCTCGGAATATGCGGGAGGGCGGAAGCCTTACTATACTTGCCACCGCTCTTGTAGATACCGGAAGCAAAATGGACGACGTCGTCTACGAGGAGTTCAAGGGAACCGGCAACATGGAACTGATTCTCGACCGAAAGCTTCAGGAGCGCCGCGTTTTCCCGGCCATTGATCTTGCGAGGTCCGGAACCAGAAGGGAAGATCTTCTTCTGGATTCCGACGAGCTTGAGGCCGTCAACAACATGCGTCGGGCGCTGAACGGTCTTAGGGCAGAGGAGGCAGGGGAAAATGTGCTGAATATGTTTGCCCACACAAGAAATAACCGGGAACTCGTCCAGATGCTCAAGAAACAGCGAATTGTCTAATCCCGGGGAAATCCTACAGGTTTTCGAAGTTTGCGTTTTAAAAACCGGTTGCAATACGGAAATTCCCGTGCTATGATAAGAAGGCTGTTAATCTGATACGAAAGTTGAGACACAGCATACCAATAAATTTACCAGATATGAATTGGAAGAGGTGAAAACATGAAACAGGGCATTCATCCAGAGTATTATGAAGCGACCGTTACCTGCAACTGCGGCAATACCTTCAAGGTAGGCTCTACGAAAAAAGAAATCCACGTCGAGATCTGCTCCAAGTGCCATCCGTTCTACACCGGACAGCAGAAGGCAGCAAAGGCTCGTGGTCGTATTGATGCATTCAACAGAAAATATGGCCTTAAGTAACGCGCAAGCGGTGCGGAGCAATTTTCATCAGAAAGCAAAAGCGGGTCGGGACATTCGTTCCGACTCGTTTTTCGTCTGCATAAACTTTATTTGCGCCTCTGGCTGTGTTAGCTTATAATGAAGATGTTTTGCTGTAGCTTTGCGGGACTGCGTAACACGGAGCGATCCGTAGCTTATACCGTTTGTGTCGCAGAATATCCTGTGAGTGGTTCTGTCTACAGCAAGGATGAAAAATTCGAGTTTCGGAGAGTTTTCAAATGGTCAATTCAGGAATCGGCGGTCAGGCCGTCATCGAAGGAATCATGATGCGTAACGGCGGAAGCTACGCGGTAGGCGTCCGCAAACCGGACAGCGCCATTGCGGTCGAGCGTCATGCCTTCCGAAGCATTATTGATCTTCCGGGCGTCATGAAAATTCCGCTACTGCGAGGGGTTGTGTCCTTTATCGATTCCCTCGTGATTGGCATCCGCTGTCTGATGATTTCCGCATCCTATTTTGATGAAGAATCGGAAGCGGATAGGGACGACGCGTCGGCTTCTCTGTCGAAAGAGGAGAAGGTGAGGAGAGAAGCTGAAAAAGAGCGTCAGGAAAGGCTTATGATGACCGGTTCCGTCGCCTTTTCCCTTGTCTTTGCCATCGCAGTTTTCATGCTTCTTCCATATTTTCTCTCACTCCTGTTAGCCAGCTTCGTGAAATCCGCATTTGCGATTTCCCTCTTTGAAGCCGCAGTCCGGGTTTTGATTTTTATCGTTTACCTGGTTCTCATTTCCCGAATGAGGGATATTCAGCGAACCTATATGTATCACGGAGCCGAACATAAATGTATCAACTGCCTGGAGCACGGCATGGAACTGAATGTGGACAATGTCATGAAAAGCTCCCGCTTTCACAGACGATGCGGAACCAGTTTTCTGGTATATGTCATTCTGATCAGCGCGATTCTCCTGATGTTTGTGCAGACCGGTTCTCATATCACACGCATCGTCATCCGGCTGCTTCTGGTCCCGCTGATCGCAGGCATTTCTTATGAACTGCTTCGCATCGCGGGAACTTCCGACGGAAAGCTCGTCTGCATTCTTTCCCGCCCGGGTCTTGCGATGCAGAAGCTGACCACTCGCGAACCCGACGAGGAGATGGCCGAGGTTGCCATTGCTGCGGTGGAAGCCGTGTTTGATTGGAGAGTCTTCCTGAAGGAAAAATTTCCGGAGCGCGCCGGAGAAGGGGTTTGCAATGACTGATGGTGCTGTACAATCTTACCGCAGCTGGTATGAGCACGGTATTACTCTGCTGTCTGCTTCCGGAATTGCAGACGCCAAAACAGACGCCTGGCTCCTGTTGGAGCATACAACCGGCATCTCACGCACCTGGTACCTGCTGCACCAGGACGAGCTCATGTCCCGGGAAGCTGCCTCCAAATATGATCAACTTCTAACCGAGCGCAGCCGTCACATTCCGCTGCAATATCTGACCGGCTATGCATGGTTCTACGGCAATTGCTTTTCCGTGACACCGGATGTGCTGATTCCGAGGCAGGATACCGAGACACTTGTGGAAGAAGCCGAGAAGACGCTTGAAAGCGGTATGCACATTCTAGATATGTGCACCGGGAGCGGATGCATTCTTCTTTCTCTTCTGAACGGGCATCCCGAAATAACCGGAATCGGAACCGATCTCTCCCCGGAGGCGCTGAAAGTCGCGCAAAAGAACCGGGATGCGCTGAAGATAACGGCAGAACGCGCCTTTTTTTCCTGCGGCGATCTCTTTGCGGCACTGCCATCCGAAGAGCGTTTTGATATGATCCTGTCCAACCCGCCATACATTCGTACTAGCGTCATTGATGTCCTGGATCCCGAGGTGCGCGATCATGAACCGTATCAGGCTCTCGACGGACATGCGGATGGATTGTATTTTGAAGAAAAAATCGCAGACGAGGCCAGAGCCTATTTTCGAAAAGGAAAGCGCGGTTATCTTTTTTTGGAAATCGGATACGATCAGGGGCCTGACATGCAAAAAATTCTGAAACGTCTGGGATACTGGGATATCCGCATTACGAAAGATCTCGGAGGAAATGACCGTGTTGCATCCGGCTGTTTTCGTCCCTGACAGAAAGGTAAAAAAATATGTTTGAAAAGCTCGAAGATGTTCAGCTCCGCCTTGAGGAAGTTCTGAGCCGGCTCAGTGATCCCGATGTCTCCGGCAACCCGTCCCTTCTGCAAAGCCTGATGCGTGAGCAGGCCGAGCTCCAGCCGGTTGCGGATGCATATTCCGCTTACCGAAAGAACGAAGCCGCGATCTCCGAAAGCCTTGAGCTTCTGGAATCCGAAGGTGATCCCGAGATGCGAGACATGCTCAAGGAGGAGCTTCAGAACGCCCGCAGTCAGAAGTCAGAGCTTGAACAGAAGCTGAAGCTTTTGCTTCTTCCGAAGGATCCAAATGATGAGAAGAATGTCATCTTTGAGATCCGCGCAGGTGCGGGCGGAGAGGAAGCCGCTCTTTTCGCCTCAGAGATTTACCGCATGTATATCCGGTACGCTGACAGCAGGGGATGGAAGACAGATCTCGTGAATCTGGAGGAAACCGGGCTGGGAGGCTTCAAGGAATGTACCTTCAAGATCATCGGGCACGGTGCTTATTCCCGCCTGAAATATGAAAGCGGTGTGCACCGGGTACAGCGGGTGCCCGCCACCGAATCCGGCGGGCGGATTCATACCTCGACCTGCACGGTCGCCGTTATGCCCGAGGTCACAGACGATATCAGCATTGAAGTTCCGGACAAGGACGTCCGTATCGACGTCATGCGGGCATCCGGAAACGGAGGGCAGTGTGTCAACACCACAGACTCTGCCGTCCGGCTGACCCATCTGCCTACCGGGATTGTCATCTATTCACAAACCGAAAAGAGCCAGCTGCAGAACAAGGCGAAGGCATGGGCCCTGCTCAAGGCCAAGCTCTACTTTCTGGAACAGCAGAAGCGGCACGACGAAGAGGCCGAGCTGCGCAGAAGCCAGATCGGTACGGGAGACCGCTCCGAGAAAATCCGAACCTACAATTTTCCACAGGGACGTGTGACCGATCACCGGATTCATCTGACTCTGCACCAGATTGACAGTATTATGGACGGAAATCTCGATGAACTGATCGACAGCCTTATCGCTGCAGACCAGGCCGCAAAGCTTGCGAAATTGCAAAAACAGGAATAATGGGAGGAAAAACATGAAACAGACGACACTGGCAGTTATGGCAGCCGGAATCGGCAGCCGTTTTGGAAAAGGAATCAAGCAACTCGAGCCTCTCGGCCCAAACGGCGAAATTATCATGGATTATTCCATCCATGATGCGATCGAGGCCGGTTTTGACAAGGTAGTCTTTATCATCCGCAAGGACCTGGAGAAGGATTTCCGCGAAATTATCGGCAGCCGCATGGAGAAGAAAATCCCTTGCGAATACGCTTTTCAGGAGCTGGAAAACCTTCCTTCCGGCTTCACAAAGCCTGCCGGAAGAACAAAGCCATGGGGCACCGGACAGGCTATTCTCGCCTGCCGGGGGCTCATCGACGGTCCCTTTGCCGTCATCAACGCTGACGACTACTACGGCAAAAAGGCCTTTACCCTTCTGCATAATTACCTGATTTCCGATCATCCGACCCGGAACGGGATTCATCAGATCTGTATGGCCGGATTCCGCCTCGGCAACACGCTCAGTGATAATGGCGGTGTCACCCGCGGAGTCTGCGTTCTTGACTCCGAGCGCAACCTGGTCGGTGTAAACGAGACCCAGAACATCATTCGCATCCCCGGTGGTGCAGCCATTCACTCGGCAGACGGCGACGCCCCCATCGATGTGAATTCCATGGTTTCTATGAATATGTGGGGACTGCAGGCAGATTTCATCGACCTTCTGGACTCTGCTTTCCGTGAATTTCTCTCTGCAATTCCAGAGGGAGATCTGAAGAAGGAATTCCTTCTTCCAACCTATATTGATCAGCTTCTTCACGAGGGGAAAGCCGTCGTAAAGGTGCTTGACACAGACGAAACCTGGTTCGGCGTTACCTATCAGGAAGACAAGGACGCCGTACGGAAGGCTTTCGCCGATCTATGCAGCAAAGGAATTTACGGAAAGCTTATCTGATGTGCCGGTTTCTCTGAGGGGGATGTACAGACAGGGGACCATAGAATATGAACGACAATAAACCAATCAGATTTTTCAAAAGAACTACCGTTGCCGTACCGGCTCTGCTGCTTGGCGCCGTGCTGCTGCTTCCCGGCTGCGGAAGTGCTTCCGATACCGCTTATTCCAGAGGAATGTCGGCTCTGACATCCGGAGATTATAACACCGCAATCACGAATTTACAGAAGGCGGTCGACACTAAAGAAGGAGAGGCGGAAGGATACCGGGGACTCGGCATCGCCTATCTCAATCTCGGAGACTATAAAAATGCCTCGGATGCCTTTTCAAAGTCTCTGGCAGCGATCCGATATCCGCGTCAGAACACGTCATTCCGCGAGGATGTCCTTTTTTATCAGGCACAGACTTATGTCGAAGAGCAGCAATATGACAATGCCATGACAATCTACAACGAGCTGATCAAATCGAGCGACCACGCCGGCCAGGCTTATCTGCTTCGCGGCAGGCTTTACGCTCTCGAGAACAAGTTCGGGCAGGCCGGTCAGGACTTTCAGAAAGCTCTGGAGCTTGACAGCTCCTACGAGATCTATCTCGAAATCTATGACATCTACGTTCAGAATAACCGACAGGCGGATGGGGCCGCATTTTTGAAGGATGCTCTGAATCAGAAACCATCTGGGGCAGAGGATTTCTACCAGCTCGGCAGAATCTGCTATGAGCTCAAGGACTACGACAAGGCAGAATCCTATCTGAAAAAAGCCGTCGAAAAAAATATCTCCGGTGCGGTCATGCTCCTTGGAAGAGTTTATACCGACACCAGGGATTACGACAGTGCATCGGCGTTATATCAAAGCTGTATTGACAACGGCACCGCTGTCTCCCTCGGGTACAACGGCCAGGCATTGATTGATATGGCAAAGGGCGATTATGACGATGCCCTTCAGAAGATTCAGGCAGGGTTAGATACCGATGAAGCCGAATACAAGGAGGAACTGCTCTACAACGAGATCATCGCATACGAAAAAAAACTCGATTTCCAGACAGCGGCTTCCAAAATGGAAAGCTTTCTAAATTCCTATCCGGCAAACGAAAAGGCTGTACAGGAAAATTTGTTCCTGCAGAGCCGCGTAACGGAAGCCCAGGCATCTGCAGAGAAAAATGAGGTGAATTCCTCCGGCAGTGTAGCTGATTCCTCCTCCGCAGATACTGCCGGTACACAGAACCAATCATCCGGCAGATCGCAGGCTGGAACGGAAGATACTTCCGGTGCCAGTCAGAACACCGGTAGAGAAACCGATTCCGCGGATTCTTACACAGGAATCGTTGACGCAGACAACGACGGCTATGATGACAACACGGGCATCTACTACGGAACGACAGACACCCCTTCATACGACAGCTACGATACAACCGACTATTACGATGCTGCTGACAATTACGACGCAGCCGGCTATTACGACGGAAGTACCGGATATTGAACCTGTTACATGCAAATAAATTCTTCACGGCGTGTTTGAAAGGCATCGATTTCATCCCGCCAATTCAGCGCATATACGAATCGTCTAACATCAGAAAATAAATGGACAACACACATGTTTGAAAATGCAGAAAGAAAAGAACGGGTCATTCTGGTCGCGGTCAACACCGGCGATGAAAGGGAAACCCGCGACTCCCTCGGCGAGCTTCAGGCACTGGCCGAGACAGCAGATGTCGAAACCGTAACCACAGTTCTTCAAAACCGGGAGAACCCGGATCCGGGAACCTATATCGGGAAGGGAAAAATTGAGGAAATTGCCGGCATGCTCGAGATGCTGGAGGCGGACGCAATCATCACGGACGATGAACTCACCCCTGCCCAGATGAACAACCTCGCGGAAGCATTAAACTGCAGAGTATACGACCGCACCATGCTCATCCTTGATATTTTTGCCCAAAGAGCCCGGACGAGTGAGGGAAAAATTCAAGTGGAACTTGCACAGCTTCGTTACCGGCAGCAGCATCTGGTCGGAATGCGCTCCTATCTTTCCCGTCTGGGAGGCGGCATCGGCACCCGAGGTCCCGGCGAGAAGAAGCTTGAAATTGATCGCCGTCTGATTGCGGAGCGAATCAGTGCCCTTCGAGGAGAACTGAAAAAGGTAGAAGAGCATCGCGAAGTACTTCGGCAGGGAAGAAAAAAGGGCAATATGAAAACCGCCGCGATCGTCGGCTATACGAATGCCGGCAAATCCACGCTTCTTAACACGCTCACAAATGCCGGAGTTCTGGAAGAGGACGCACTGTTCGCGACCCTGGATCCCACGACAAGACTCTTGAATCTTCCAGAGGGCGGCCAGATTCTTCTCACGGACACGGTAGGCTTCATCCGAAAGCTGCCTCATACCCTCATCGATGCTTTTCACAGCACGCTGGAGGAGGCCGCGCTTGCCGATTACATCATCCATGTGGCAGACGCCTCCAGTCCGCACCTTGAGCAGCAGATGAAGGTCGTCTATCAGACCCTGCACGAGCTGAATGCAGACCGCAAAAAGATCATCACCCTTTACAACAAGCAGGATATGGTTGCCCCGGGCGTCCACATGCATGATCACCACGCAGATTATGTCATACCGATTTCCGCAAAATTCGGTGACGGACTGGATTCCCTGAAACAGGTGCTTGAGAAGATCATCCGCGAGGAACAGATTCATATAGAACGGACTTTTTCCTATGACGAGGCGGGCAAAATCGCTCTGATTCGCCAGAACGGGACCCTTCTGGAGGAGGAATACCTTCCTGAGGGAATCCGCGTTGAGGCGTATGTCCCGCAGGAAATCTATGGGAAATTATAATCATACATTTGACAGGGGCATCACAATATTCAATCCAAAGGAGGCTCTGATATGAGCAGAGAAATGATACAGAACATTTTCAAGAAAACCGGGGCGCAGGCTCTTTTCATCACGGATCCACACAACATGATGTATATCTCAGGATTCCGGGGCGGCGAGGGGATGGTCTACATCTCTCCGAATCAGCAGGTGGTAATTACCGATTCCAGATACACAGAGGCTGCGGGAAAGGAGAGCACCTTCACCATCATAGAGGAAAACCGCACGCATAAGAGAACACAGATTCTCCGTGAACTGCTGGCTGTTGACCACGCGGAAATCGTGGGCTACGAGGATAAATTTATGCGCTGCTATGAGTTCAGCCGTCTCACAAACGCACTCCCCGAAATTCAGCAGTGGCTTCCGCTCGATGAAAGCATCGATCTGATCCGCCAGATCAAAACTCCGGAGGAGCTCCAGCTCATCGCCCGCGCAGAATCAATCGGAGACGCGGCCTTCTCCGAAATCCTCAAATTCCTCAAGCCCGGTGTCACAGAGCTGGAAACCGCCGCCGAGCTGGAATATCAGATGAAACGACATGGCGCACAGGGATTCTCCTTCAACACGATCACAGCATCCGGAATAAACTCCTCCATGCCGCACGCAGTTCCTTCCTCAAAAAAAATCGAAAGCGGAGATTTTGTAACCATGGACTTCGGCTGCACCTACGAAGGGTACTGCTCGGATATGACCCGAACCGTTGTTGTCGGAAAGGCGAACGAGAAGCAGAAGGAGATTTACCGGACGGTTCTCGAGGCCCAGAACGCGGCACTCAACGGGATTCATGCAGGTCTCACCGGACAGCAGTGCGATGAACTTGCCAGAAGCGTGATCCGCAATGCCGGCTACGGAGACAACTTCGGACACGGTCTCGGACACGGCGTCGGCCTCTACATCCACGAAGAGCCGAGATTCTCCCCTCTGGACAGCTCCGTCATTCAGGAAAATATGGTAATTTCCGTAGAGCCCGGTATCTATGTCCCGGGGTTTGGCGGGGTACGTATTGAAGATCTCGTTGTCATCAAAAAAGACGGCATAGACGATCTCTCCCATTCTCCGAGAGAACTGATTGAGCTCTGACAGCTTTAATCCTATACAGAAAGCCTTGACAATTATCTTCCTGCTACGTAATATTAAAGGTGATTCTTGAGAACAATATATTGTGGTCATCAACGACACAGGCGGCACATCATGTTATCCTATTAAGCCCCGGTCAATCCCCGGAGCCTGCCAGGATTCATGCTGTGTCCCGGAATCACAGGAGGAAGCATTTGATGCAGAAGATCAATCTGTCAGACGAATTAAAAAGTAACGCCTACCCCGGCCGTGGAATTGTTATCGGACGTTCAGCTAACGGAAGATATGCAGCCACGGCTTATTTTATCATGGGGAGAAGTGCAAACAGCCGGAACCGCGTGTTTGTCGAAGACGGGGAAGGTATCCGTACCCAGGCATTCGATCCTTCTAAAATGGAGGATCCGAGTCTGATCATTTACGCGCCGGTCCGTGTGCTCGATAAGGCTCATACCATTGTGACAAACGGTGACCAGACAGATACGGTATTCGACGGAATGAAAAAGGGTCTCACATTTGAACAGAGCCTTCGTTCCCGGGAATTTGAACCGGACGGTCCGAATTACACGCCTCGCATTTCAGGTCTCCTGACAGTAGAGAACGGCACCTTCGGCTACACAATGTCCATTCTGAAAAGCGATAACGGCAACCCGGACCAGTGCCTGCGATATACCTTTGATTACGAAAATGCTCCGGCGGGTGAGGGTCACTTTATTTCCACCTATGTGACAGACGGCAATCCGCTTCCAAGTTTTGAGGGCGAGCCAAAGCTGACCGATGTTCCGGATGACATCGATGCCTGGACCAATATGATCTGGAACAGTCTGAACAACGACAATAAGGTATCGCTTTTTGTCCGATATATCGATATTCAGACCTCCTCCTATGAAACCAGAATTGTCAATAAAAATCAGTAATCCGAATCCGATTCAGGATGCGACGCAATTTATATATATGGCTATTATAACAATATGAGGTGAATCAGATGAAAGAATTACAGTTGAAGTACGGATGCAACCCGAACCAGAAGCCTTCCCGCATTTACATGGAGGACGGCAGTGAGCTTCCGATCAAGGTAATCTCCGGAAAACCCGGATACATTAACTTTATGGATGCCTTCAACGGCTATCAGCTTGTCCGTGATCTCAAAAAAAATACCGGACTTCCGGCTGCTGCGTCCTTTAAGCATGTTTCACCAGCAGGTGCAGCAGTAGGTCTTCCGCTGACCGATACGCTGAAAAAAATCTATTTTGTCGATGATATGCCGGAGCTTTCTCCCCTTGCCTGCGCCTATGTACGTGCCAGAGGCGCGGACCGCATGTCATCCTTTGGTGATTTTATTTCCCTGTCTGATGTCTGTGATGCCAGCACCGCTTCCGTCATCAAGCGTGAGGTGTCTGACGGTGTCATCGCGCCCGGATATACCGATGAAGCGCTGGAGATTCTTCACCAGAAAAAGAACGGAAACTACGTTGTCATCCAGATTGATCCGGAATACGTACCTGCGCCTCTCGAGAAACGCCAGATCTTCGGCGTAACCTTTGAGCAGGGCCGCCAGGAGCTGGACATCAACGATGAGCTTCTCTCAAACATCGTCACAAAGAACAAGGATCTCCCCGAATCCGCACTTCGCGACCTGAAGATCTCACTCATCACTCTGAAATACACGCAGTCCAACTCTGTCTGCTTCGTAAAAGACGGCCAGGCCATTGGCGTCGGAGCCGGGCAGCAGTCCCGTGTGCACTGCGTTCGTCTGGCCGGACAGAAGGCCGACAACTGGTGGAAACGGCAGAGCCCGCAGGTTCTCAGCCTTCCATTTAAGGACGACATCCGCCGCGCAGACCGCGACAACGCAATCGACGTCTACATCGGAGACGAATACATGGACGTTCTCCGGGACGGCGAATGGCAGAAGGTCTTCACAGAGAAACCACCTGTGTTCACCGCAGAAGAAAAGAGAGCATGGCTTGATAAAATGGAGGGCGTAACTCTTGGTTCCGATGCGTTCTTCCCGTTCTCTGACAACATCGAGAGAGCTAAAAAATCCGGTGTTCAGTATATCGCCGAGCCGGGTGGTTCCATCCGTGATGACGCTGTCATCGAATGCTGCGATAAGTACAATATGGTAATGGCCTTCACCGGAATCCGTCTCTTCCATCACTGATATCCGGAACCATTTCCGGATTCTCTGACCCATGTCTCCCGGAGCTTCTGCTAAGTTCCGGGAGACGTTCTGTATTTACGCGAACATTGAGCCGCAGCCGAATGCGAAGCATTCCAGTGCGGCTCCCTTCGCGGTAGCGAGACAAAACTCGCGAAGCGCGTTTTATCTTCTTCAGGAGGGAATGGAACATGCGCTATTCCGAATTTAAAATGGAACGGGAAAATCTGGTCCGGGTGGGGGACGACGTAACCATCACCGAAAGTCAGCTTCCGTCCTCTTATTACTATACGATTATACCGGCGGTCGCCATGAGCAGAAATTACGCTCCCTACGAGCGGATTCATTCCCGAACCGGGAAAGTGGTCGATATCCGCGATACGCCAAGAGGCTTTTACGTCGTCACCGCCTTTGACGAACCGGGTACCGAAGGAGAAACGGAAGAGGATTTCCAGAAGATGCTCGCACGGGACAGAAAAGATGGTATGCCTGAAAAAAATGACATGTCCGAAAATGACAACAAACCTGAATAAGGGAGCAACCGCATGAACAAAACCAACGCCGCATCCGCCCATTCCCGGGATCACACGCAGGTGCGCCGGCAGCAGCCACACACACAGGTGCATCCGATCCCGCCTTTTTTTGATGAAAACTCCACGGTACTTGTTCTCGGAAGTTTTCCGTCTGTAAAATCCCGGGAAGCCGGATTTTTCTACGGGCACCCCAGAAACCGCTACTGGATGGTTGTCGCCGCTGTATTTGGCTCAGAACCACTGAACACGATTGAAGAGAAAAAAGCGTTTCTCCGCGAGAATCATATCGCCATGTGGGACACGATTCAATCCTGTACAATCACCGGATCGAGCGACAGCAGTATCCGCGACGTCGTGCCGAATGATCTGGACCGTATCCTGAAATCCGCACCTATTCGTGCCATCTTTTGCAACGGAACCGCCTCTTATAACTTGTATATGAAGTACATCTATCCCAAGACAAGACGAAAGGCCGTGAAAATGCCCTCTACGAGCCCGGCAAATGCCGCATGGTCACTTCCCAGGCTGATCGATGAATGGAAGGTTCTGAGAAAGGAAAAGAGAGAATGAAAGAGTACGAAACCGTATGGGAGATCTTCAATAAATGCCCGAACAATCAGATGCGTGACGTTTTCATTGATGAAGTACAGACCGATGACCCCGAAGAATTTATCCGCACCAAATTCAAGGACAAGGTCTTCACCTATGAGAAAACCGTACAGGAAGATGGCACCATTATCTTTGACATCGTCACCTCCGGCATCCGACAGCGCTACAGCTTCACAGAAATCTGAATGCTTCCGGAGACAGGACGGCCCACAATTTGATATCCGTTAACCACGAAACGAGCACAGTTTATAAATCACAGGTAACTTATGCACTATGTGTTCCATATATTATGTTTTATAATGATAGAATCAGAATTACTTTCATACGGAAAGGAACGCGCAGCCGGTCTTTTCCGCTTGATGTTATGATCTGCTGAATCATTACAAATAAAGGAGGTTTGTATGGCAGAAGAAAACGTAAAATCCAACGGATCCGCACAGCCGTCCGGGGAGGAACAGAAACCGGATTTTCATGTTGAAGAAAACGCTTTTTCCAACATTGACCACATTATCGGAGTTGTCAGCGGAAAGGGCGGCGTCGGCAAATCCATGGTTACCGCATCCCTTGCGAATGCGATGGCACTGCAGGGATTCAGTACCGGCATCCTTGACGCCGATATTACAGGTCCCTCCATTCCGAAAATGTATGGCATCAAGGGCAGCGCAGAATCTGACGGGAACGGCATCTATCCGAAGATGGCCGCAAATGGCATTGAAATCATGTCCACCAACCTGCTTCTCCCCAATGAAGAGGACCCGGTGATCTGGAGGGGCCCGGTCATCGCGGGTGTCGTGAAACAGTTTTACACCGATGTTATCTGGGGTCAGCTCGACTATCTTTTCGTGGATATGCCTCCGGGGACCGGCGATGTACCGCTCACTGTATTCCAGTCGCTTCCGGTCGACGGCGTCATCATCGTAACCTCTCCTCAGGACCTTGTACGCATGATCGTCACGAAAGCCTACAACATGGCGAAAATGATGGATATTCCGGTTCTTGGCATCGTCGAGAACTACAGTTATATGAACTGTCCGCACTGCGGAGAAAAGATTTATCCGTTCGGCGAAAGCCACATCGATGAAATCGCAAAGGAACTCGGTGTACCGGTTCTCGGAAAGATCCCGATGAACCCGGAATATGCCAAGGCCTCTGACGCAGGCGTCTTTGCCGCAGTGAACAACGCCAGCGTCGACGACGCAGCCGTAGCTCTCCGCAGTGCCGGGAAAAAGGCCTGAGAAAGCGTTTTTCGCAAACCTTTCCGCCTCCCAAAGATCCTCCTGTGAACCAAATCCTTAACGTTTTGTAAATGGAATCTTCTAAGAATGAAGCAGCGAATCAATGAAAACAGCAAAACCGAACAGGAAGGTTTCGCCGCTCCGGAAAAGAAAGTTCTTCGAATTTCCGTGCGAAATCTCGTTGAATTCCTTCTCCGGAGCGGAGACCTGCAGAACACGCGGGATGGATTCGCCGATCGCGACGCCATGCAGGAGGGAAGCAGGATTCACCGCAGTCAGCAGAAACGCCGCAGCCCCGGATATGAGGCGGAAGTCTCCCTGTCCTATGAACAGGAATACGAAACATTCACCCTTATCGTAGAGGGTCGCGCCGACGGCATCTACCATGGTCGCGGGTGGGCTGACTTTTCACGGGCAGAATTCCGCGAAAAGGAGGAGGATCCTTCCATCGCAGCAACCAAATTATCACAGAACGGCGACGCTTCTTCTAAACAGGCACCACAGAAGACCAGCCTTGCCCGAGGACACAGACGCAAGCCGAGAATCGGATCTCGAGAGATCACCGTCATTGAGGAAATCAAGGGGATCTCCCGAGATCCTGTTCACCTGGACGGTCCTTCACCGGTTCATCTGGCTCAGGCGAAATGCTATGCCTTCCTGTATACACTCCGTCATCCGGAATTTTTTCCGTCAAGCCGGGGCGGCTCTTCCTCTCCCGTTCTCTATGTATGCATGTCGTACGTGCACCTGGAGACAGAAAAGCGCCGCCAGTTTCTATTTGCCTACACGCAGAAGGAACTCTCCGCATGGTTTCAGGATCTTCTGACGCAGTATTACAAATGGGCCGATTTTCAGGTCCGCTGGGAAGAGGAGAGGAACGATTCGATCCACGGGCTAGAATTTCCGTACGAATATCGGCCGGGGCAGCGCGGCCTTGCCGTAGATATCTACCGCACAATCCTCCGCAGAAAAGAGCTCTTCGTCCAGGCTCCCACCGGTATCGGCAAGACCATGTCCGCCGTTTTTCCCGCTGTCCACGCCCTGGGAGAGCATCTCGCCAACAAAATTTTCTACCTCACCGCAAAAACGATTACCCGCACCGTTGCAGAAGAATCCTTTTCCCTGCTCACGGAGCGTGGTCTCCGATTCAAGGCTCTCACCCTGACGGCAAAGGAAAAGATCTGCATCCTGGATGAGCCCGACTGCAATCCCGAAAGCTGTCCACGTGCCAAGGGCCACTTTGACCGCGTCAACAACGCACTCTTTGAGATGCTGACTTCCGGAATAAAATACGATCGCGCCGCAATAGAAGAGCAGGCGGCCAAATGGTCTGTCTGTCCCCACGAATTTCAGCTGGATCTGGCACTTTTTGCTGACGCAATTATCTGCGACTATAACTACGCCTTTGATCCGAACGCCCGGCTAAAACGCTTTTTCGGCGAAGGCAGCCGAAAAGGCGAATACCTTTTTCTGATTGATGAAGCACACAATCTGGTGGAACGCGGAAGAGAAATGTTCAGTGCCGATTTATTTCTGAGCTCTTTTCGCAACATTCGCAAGGAGCTCAAGAATTTCGCAGAGACGCTCCCCGCCGAACCCGTACAGACAGATGACCAGGCAGATCTCCCGATGAAGCTCGAACAGACATCGAAAAGTTTGTCCTCCTGTATCAGAATCCTTCTTAAATATCAAAAATCCAGTAAAAATCCCGACATTCTCTCCCTGCCCGGTGATTTCATCAATCAGCTGATGCATTTGAGCGGAAGGCTGGAGGATCTCCTTGAAGATCTCAGGGAAGACGATCCCAGAAAGCAGACACTCGAATTTTATTTTCAGATATCTTCCTTTCTGAATATCTCCGATCTGGCGGATGACAGCTATCTGATCTACGACGAGATCATATCCGGAAATGATTTGCATCTGAAGCTGCTCTGCGTCAATCCGTCGTCGAACCTTCAGCGCATCCTCGACAAAGGCCGCTCGACCATCTTTTTTTCCGCGACGATGATCCCGGTCAACTACTACCGGAGTCTTCTGACAACGAAAGACGACACCTACGCCGTATATATACCGTCTCCCTTCGATCAGCGGAAACGTCTGATCCTGGCAGGTTCTGATGTCAGCAGCCGCTATAAGCGGAGGGGACATGACGAATACGTCCGCATCGCCTCCTACATCCGCATCATCACCGAAAAAAAGGCCGGCAACTATATGGTTTTCTTCCCGTCCTATCAAATGATGGCCGATGTCCGCGATATCTATACGACGGCATTTACCGACATCGGCGGTGAATCTGCCGTGCCCGAAGATCCTGAAAACGACAAAACCCAGGAAGCCAACTCCAGAAACAGAAGCAGCAACGGCAATACCAATACAACCCACCCCCCTGTCAGCTGTATCAGTCAGACACCCCAGATGACCGAGCAGGAACGCGAAGAATTTCTGGAAACATTTGCGAAACCCAGAAGTGGAAGCCTGATCGGATTCTGCGTTCTGGGAGGGATCTTCTCGGAAGGCATAGATCTTGCCGGGGAGCGACTGATCGGAACGATAATCGTAGGGACCGGACTGCCACAGATAGGAACAGAAAAGGAACTCCTCCGCCAGTACTATGACCGACATCACCCCGAAGACCATAGGGAAAGCGGCTTTGATATCGCCTACCGCTACCCGGGTATGAATAAGGTGCTGCAGGCTGCCGGCCGCGTCATTCGAACTGCAAGCGACTGCGGAATCATCGCTCTTCTCGATGACCGCTTTCTAACAGAGGAATACCGGAGACTTTTCCCCCGCGAATGGAATGACATACAGAGGGTTACCCTGAAAACCGCGGGGGACAAGATCGAAGCATTCTGGCAGTCTCTGGACCAGGTCTGACAACTTTATTATGAGTTGGTTCTGTTCACAGTATGTCTGAACGGCAAGGATTTTACAGTCCTGTTGCCGTTCGCAAACTGTCCCACAGATCTTTCCTGCCCGGTGTATTGAAAAATCCGGAATAATTGTGTTATCATAGGCTTGTTCTTCTGTGCCGGGAACCGCAGCAGAACATCTATCAGACTAAGAATTTAATAAGGGAGCGTGACAAAATTGGGTAAAAAGGGACGTTTGATACTATTTGTAATCAGCCTTCTGCTCACCATCGGCGTAGCCGGATACATCGGATTCCGGATCGTCCGGATTCAGCAGGAGACAAGCGCATATCGTGCCTCACAGGCAGATACCTCGGCAGAGGCCGTAAAATCGGACTCCTCCGTGACTCCGACCGAAGCGGTCAAAGAATCCTCCGTATCCTCCTCGAGCACGGGGGAGAGTGTCATTGCGAAGGCCACTGCAACACCGACACCGACGCCCGCGCAAAAAACCATCATCAGTATCCGCGGAGACATTCTCGACGAGGATGACTCCACCGACACCAGCTATCCGGATTATCTGTCGCAGCTGCTTGAGAAGAATGGTTACTCCAACTATACAGTTGAGAACAATACCTGGGACAACTCCGGAACCCTTTCCCAGATGGCCCTCGCCGGCGTAAGCGACAATGACATCCAAACCTACATCAACGCACATCAGAACAACGCGAATGGTGCCGAGCTCAACGCCACCGAGTACATTGTGCGCGACGATCTCAGCCAGTACAAGAAGGACCGTGACGATCTCAACGCGATTCCTGTGATCTGCATGGGCTATTACGGCGGATGGAACAATGATCCGAACGAACTTGCCGAGCAGATTCAGAAGGTCCTTGACACCTACACTCAGAAGAACAACTATATTGTCGTCGGCATGTATCCGTACAACGAGGTTGACACCGCCGCCTACGATCAGGCGATGAAAGATGCTTTCGGCGATCATTATCTCGCACTTACATCAGACCTCCTGGATCAGCCGGCCTTCGACGATGCGGGCCATCAGGAGATCGCCCAGGCGATTTACGATAAGCTGAACAGTCTCGGCTATCTGAAGACGCAGAGCTCTGCGGAGAGCACAGATGGCAATGCGGTCCATTCCTCCTCTGCAGCACAGTAATGCTTGATGATTCCTGCCTTACAGGGTCATGGTTCACAGCCCTGTAAGTTCACTCACAATTATGTACGGCAAGGATTTTACAGTCCTGTTGCCATTCGCAAACTGGCTGTAACA
>OMUU01000063.1 GCA_900314295.1 uncultured Lachnospiraceae bacterium
GGAAGTGCCGTAAGGCATGGAGCTGACTGTTACTAATCGGTCGAGGGTTTGACCTGAAGCATAAGTTGGAAGCTGGAAAGTTTGTGTGTTCAGTTTTGAAGGTATGTGTTACAATTTCCAGTATAGGTAGAAGCTGGAAGATATACATACATATAGGGGATTGGTCAAATGGCATGACAGAAGTCTCCAAAACTTTTAGCGGGAGTTCGATTCTCTCATCCCCTGTCTTCAGGAAGCATCGTAAAGCTTATGTTTAGGCTTGATGATGCTTCTTTTTTTGCGCGAACAGTGAGCCACAGCCGAATACGAAGGATTCGTGTGCGGCGTGCGGCGTGATAGCGAAATAAAACTCGCGCAGCGTGTTTTATTTCGCTTGAAAATGAGGGAAGGGGAGAGAAGACATTCATCAATAATCGCCAGAAAATCCAGGTTCCTTTTTTTAACATATATCCAACATTCATGATATACTTATATATAGAAAGCTGCGCGGGAATCCACGGTTTTTTACGACCAGGTAGTTCACGGGGGTGCCTATGGAACTGATCCGTTTTGAACATGTATATAAGACCTATGGACAGGGAGAGAGCAAGGTACATGCCCTTGAAAATGTATCCTTTACTGTGGAAGAGGGGGAGTTTTGCGTTTTGCTGGGAGCATCCGGCGCCGGCAAGACGACCCTGTTGAATCTTTTAGGAGGGATGGATCGCGCAAGCTCCGGGACGATTCTTTTTGACGGGCGCAGGGTTTCTGCGATGAAGGAGAAAGAGCTGGTAGATTATCGCCGGAGGGATGTGGGTTTTGTCTTCCAGTTTTATAACCTGATTCCCACCCTGACTGCACTTGAGAATGTAGAGATTGCGGCGATGCTTTGCGAGCATCCGATTCCGGCGGGAAAGGCCCTCGATATGGTTGGGCTTTCAGAACGTTCGGGGAATTTTCCTGCTCAGCTATCCGGGGGTGAGCAGCAGCGTGTCGCGATTGCCAGGGCTCTTGCCAAAAATCCGAGAATGCTTCTCTGCGATGAACCGACGGGAGCGCTGGACTTTGTGACCGGCAAGGCGGTGCTGAAAATGCTGTATGACCTTGGCAGAGAAAATGGGACGACGGTGCTCATGATCACACATAATTCGGCCATCGCGCAGATGGCAGATCGGATCCTGCGGATCCAGTCGGGACGGATTGTGTCAGATGCTGTCAACGAGCATCCGAAGAATGCGGAGGAACTCGAATGGTGAGACAGGGAAAGACAGCCGGGAAACTGGCGCGCCGCAGCATTCTCACGCAGAAAAAACGATACCTTGCCATTCTTCTGATCGTGCTGCTGTCCGTGGGTTTCCTCGCGGGGCTGAAGTTGACGAAGGAGCAGATGTGGGATGCGGCAGGCCGGTATCTGGCTGCCACAAATATGTATGATTACAGGATCTATTCTACGGTAGGCTTTTCGGAAGAGGATATCGGGAAGCTGGGAAGGATGTCCGGTATTTTTGAGGCGGAAGGGGAGAAGACGGCGGATGTAATCTTCGAATATGCGGATTCGATAAAGGACTATCAGGTTCTGTCCCTTCCGGAGAAGATCAATGTCCCGAGTCTGTATGCGGGACGCTTACCCGGGAAGGCTACCGAATGCCTGGCGGATCATCGGGCTTTTTCGAAGAAGGATATTGGAAAAAAAATAACGGTTTCTTCGGATAATGATGCGGACACCAGGGATTTGTTAGCTCATAATACGTATACCATTGTCGGTCTTGTGAATTCTCCGCTCTTTCTTTCCTCCGACAGAGGAAGTGCAACGGACGGAACGGGAGAACGCGGGGGCTATCTCTACCTGCCGGCGGAGAATTTCACCACGGATTATTACACCGGTGCCGATCTGATTCTGGATCCGGACGGTACGGAGAAGGCTCCGGATGAGATTTACGGGACGGCTTACGAGGATCTGATTGCAAAATACCAGGAGGATGTCGAAAAAGAGGCTGAATCTCTTTCGAAGACGCGGTACGAGAGTCTGCTTTCTAAGATCCAAGAAGCGGAGAAGGCTGCAGCAGCAGAAGCACTTGCAAAATCTGCAGATTCTCAGGCATTGTCAGATGTGGATGGAGCTGCGGTATCCCGATCCGAAGGCTCGGAAGGAGAAACAACAGCTGTATCCGCAGGAGCGTCTGCGGGAAATGCTGTGCAGAAACCGGAGGTCTATGTCCTTACACGCAGCGAAAACGCAGGATATGTGAGCTTTAAGAGCGACACCTCGATCATCCACTCGATCGCGGATATTTTTCCGTTGTTCTTTATTGTGATTGCGCTGCTTGTGTGCGTTACAACGATGCTTCGAATGGTAGAGGAGAAGCGCGGGCAGATCGGAACGCTTAAAGCACTCGGATACTCAGAAAGTGCGATTATGGGCAAGTACATGAGATATGCGCTGAGCGCCGCTGTACTTGGATGGGCAGGGGGATTTTTTCCCGGGACATATTTCCTGCCGCGGGGATTCTGGGCGGCTTATTCTACCCTTTACGATTTTACCGGGCTACGATATCTTTTTGACGGAAAGCTCGCAATGGTGACGTTCCTGGTCACAGTCCTTTCGATCGGTCTCGGAACGATGGGCGCCTGTGCGCGTGTTATGCAGGAGACTCCGGCATCTCTGATTCGCCCGAGGTCCGCAAAGCCTGGGAAGCGGATCCTTCTGGAGTACTGGGCGCCGGTGTGGGGCAGGCTCTCTTTTCTTCAGAAGGCGACGCTGCGGAATATGCTTCGATATAAGATCCGGATGATGATGATGCTGGTGGGGATCGGCTGTTCCGGTGCGCTTGTGGTAACGGCGTTTGGCGTGCGGGATTCCATGGTGCATCTGGGGAGCCAGCAGTTCGACGGCGTTCAGACCTATCCGCTTGCGTGCGCGATCGACACCGATCAAAAGCCCTTGGAGGACCTTGTGCAGGAGATAGAGAAGGTTCAGGGCGTCACGGAGGTTTTGCCCGTTTTCAGCAAGACGCTTGATGTTTCATCGGGGAAATCCTCGATGAATTCTGTCACTCTCTATGGGTTTGAGAAGGGGGCGGATCTGTCCGGCTTCTGGACGATTTCCGATGCCGTAGACAGTGAGAAGCTTTCCCTTCCGAAGAAAGGGTTCGCCCTGATTTCAAAACGTCTGTCAGACAAGCTCTCTCTCACAGAAGGGACGAAAATTACAATTTCCGGGGAGAAGTCCGTGCTCAAGGCGGGGCGTACTTTTGTAAATTATATAGGAA
>OMUU01000180.1 GCA_900314295.1 uncultured Lachnospiraceae bacterium
AACGGCTAAGATTTTACAGGACCTTTGCCTGAGCATTACTGGCTGTTAAAAGTTTGTGAATAGCAGCAGGGCTGTAAAATCCTTGCCGTACATAGTTGTGAGCGAACAGCAACAATTCATGTCACTGCGGTTTCTCCTCCAGAATCCCCCGGTCTATGACAATCGAACAGGAATAGTCGGGATTCATCTCCCGCAGAAGGCTGTCGATCTGCCGGGCAGTCTTATGCTCCTGTTCCTCAGAATAGGAATAGGGAACGACCAGGTCAAAGGAAATCAGGGCCTTTTCTCCCTGAAAGCTCACCCGGAAGTCATGAAAGCTCAGTTCCTCATCCAGGATATGCAGTATTCGCGCGACTTCCTCACGGATCTTCAGCACCCTGCTGTCGTGCAGCTCTACCGGATCCACATGTGCTACCAGGACGACGCCCAGTGAATCCAGAACCTTCTTCTCTGCTTCATCCGCGATGTTGTGTCCCTCTTCCAGAGAACGCTGCTTAGATACTTCTACATGAATCGTAGCGAGATAACGATTCGGACCATAGCTGTGGATGATCAGATCGTGCGCACCGGCAACTCCCTGAATACCCAGTACTATTTTTTCAATTTTATCCGCGAGCTCCGGGTCCATAGCCTCCCCCAGAAGGGGTTTTACGGTATCCCGTGCGATTCCGATACCTGCATAAATAACCACGAAAGATACCAGCAGGCCGGCAAACCCGTCGATATTGACATCAAAAACAAAATAGATGCCAATGGATACAAGCGTCATGGTCGTCGTGACCGCGTCGAAGAACGAATCCATCGCCGTCGCGCGCATCACCTCCGACCCGATCCTCTTACCGATGCAGCGATTGAAGAAAAACATCCACAGCTTGACACCGATCGACACAATCAAAAGAACAATGGCGATTAATGAGAAATGCAGCCCCTCCGGATTCCGGATCTTATCCAGGGAACTCCGAAAAAATTCAACCCCGACCACAATTATCAGTACCGAGATGATCAGCGCCGCGATGTATTCCATTCTGCCGTGTCCGAAGGGATGGTCCTTGTCCGCGGGCTTTCCTGCCATCCGCATGGCGATCAGACTGATGATCGAGGAAACCGCGTCCGAAAGATTATTAAACGCATCAGCAATAACCGCCATCGACATCATAAAAAGGCCGACACTTATTTTTACCCCGAAAAGAAAGAAATTACAGAAAATTCCCACAATCCCGGCGAGTGTTCCATATGCCGTGCGCACCCGGACATCGTCCGTCTTCTGATAATCTTTGATAAATTTTCGGATTAACAGCTCCGTCATATCCTGTCCCTCTCTATCGTTCCTATCGGATAGTTCCTATATGGCCATACTGTATTAGAGTATGATCTGCTTATTTCATCGATTCTACTCTTGCAAAAATCACAAGTCAACGCCGGTGCCTGAATATCACCTTATTTGTTGTATTTTAACTGCCAGAGTGTTATACTTCACTCAACTCGGATCTGACAAGACAGCAGATCTATAATATGCGGAGGTTTTACCATGACGGATGATCGTAATTTGACGATGATGACCGACCTATATGAACTAACCATGATGCAGGGTTATTTCAAAAATCCGACCGATCAGATCGTCGTATTTGATGCTTTTTACCGCAACAATCCCTGTAACGGGGGCTATGCCATCGCCTGCGGCCTCGAGCAGGTAATCAACTATATCCGGGATCTTCACTTTTCCCCGTCGGATATTGAATATCTGAGAAGTCTTCATATCTTCGAGGATGATTTTCTCGAGTATCTGAGAGGCTTTCACTTCACCGGAGACATCTATGCGATTCCCGAGGGAACGGTGGTCTTCCCGAGAGAGCCCCTCGTGAAGGTCGTCGCGCCTCTTATGGAAGCGCAGCTCGTTGAGCCGGCTCTCCTGAACATCATTAACCATCAGTCTCTGATAGCCACAAAGGCTTCCCGCGTCGTGGAAGCGGCACAGGGCGACGGAATCATGGAATTCGGTCTCCGTCGCGCCCAGGGTCCGGACGCCGGTACCTGGGGTGCGCGCGCTGCTGTCATCGGCGGCTGTGTCGGCACCTCCAATGTCCTGACCGGCAAATTATTCGGCGTACCAGTCAAGGGAACCCATGCGCACAGCTGGATCATGAGCTTTCCGGATGAGCTGACCGCCTTCCGCGCGTATGCCAAGCTCTATCCGACTGCCTGCATTCTTCTGGTCGATACGTATGACGTTTTGAAATCCGGTGTGCCCAACGCCATCAAGGTATTCAGGGAAATGCGAGAGGCCGGTATTCCTTTGAAGGGGTATGGAATCCGCATTGATTCCGGAGACCTGGCCTACCTCTCCAAAAAAGCCTATGAAATGCTCGACGCGGCCGGGTTCGGCGACGCCATCATCTCCGCCTCCAGCGACCTGGACGAATATCTCATCAACTCCCTGAAGCAGCAGGGAGCCAAAATCAATTCCTGGGGCGTCGGCACCAACCTGATCACCTCGAACGGATGGTCGGCCTTCGGCGGTGTGTATAAGATGGCCGCGATCAAGAACAAGGACGACAAGGATTTTGTACCGAAGATCAAGCTCTCCGAAAATGTAGAGAAGATCACCAACCCAGGAAACAAGACCATCTTCCGCTTCTACGACAAAAGCACCGGAAAGATCCGCGCCGACCTGATCGCTCTGGCGGATGAAACCTTTGATCCGGAAAAGGACATCACGATCTTTGATCCGACTGCCACGTGGAAGAAGACAACCCTGAAGGGCGGCACCTACACGATCCGCGAGCTTCTGGTTCCGATCTTCCGGAACGGTCTGTGCACGTATGATTCTCCCTCTACAATGGAGATCCAGAAAATCTGCGCGGCGGAAAAAAATACCCTCTGGGACGAGACCAAGCGTCTGACAAACCCACAGGAAGTCTACGTCGATCTGTCAGACCGTCTCTTCGAAATGAAGCAGAAGCTCTTCCACGAGATGAGTAAAAAATAAACACAAAATAAATCTTTTCAAGAAGCTCCCCGCATCGCGCTATTTGCCGGGCGCACGATAAAAGCCGCCCGGCTCTGAGAATCTGATCAGAGCCGGACGGCTTTCTTCTATTTTTCCACGAATCCTTACTTCTATTTTTCCACGAATCCTTTCTTCTTCTCCTGTTGTTTCAGCAGCAGAATCACTGCAACGAGAATGGCAATTCCGCAGGGAAGCGAGATCCAGGCGGATTTTGTAAATCCGGCGATGATATAGGTCACAAACGAAATTCCCGCGCAGGTCATAGCGTATGGCAGCTGCGTCATCACATGGTTCAAATGATTCGACTGGGCGCCTGCCGAGGACATGATCGTCGTATCCGAAATCGGTGAGCAGTGGTCGCCGCATACGGCGCCGGCCATGCAGGCGGACATCGCGATGATCATCATTCTGTAGTCGGATCCCTCAAAGACATTAACAACAATCGGAATCAGGATGCCAAAGGTTCCCCAGGAAGTTCCGGTCGCAAAGGACAGGAAGACCGCAATCAGGAAGATAATGCAGGGCAGCCAGTTCATAAACCCTTCTGCAGAATTCTTTACGATCGCCGCTACGAATTCCTTCGCGCCGAGGCTGTCCGTCATAGCCTTCAGGCTCCAGGCAAACGTCAGGATCAGGATCGGAGAGATCATCGCCTTGAATCCTTCCGGGATGCACTCCATACACTCCTTGAAGGAAAGCACTCTTCTCACCAGATACAGAATAAGCGTGATGACAAGGCCGACAAAGGACCCCAGCACCAGACCGACCGACGCATCACTTCCAGCAAAGGCGTCAATGAAATTCTTGCCGCTGAAAAAGCCTCCGGTATAGATCATGCCGATCACGCAGCAGATGACCAGAGCGACGACCGGAATAACCAGATCAAACACCGTTCCCCTGGAGCTGACCTTCTGACTTTCCGAATCCGCAAAGGGACGGTCCGGCGTCGTAAACAAATCGTTGTTCTCAATCGCGTTCTTCTCATGCACCGCCATCAGACCGTAGTCCGTCTTTGTCACAGTGAGCGTGATCATCATGGCGATGGTCAGCAGCGCATAGAAGTTGAACGGAATGGTCTGTACGAAAAGAGAAATCCCGTTTTTCCCCTCTACAAAACCGGAAACAGCCGCTGCCCACGAAGAAATCGGCGCGATGATGCAGACCGGCGCCGCCGTAGCGTCAATCAGATAGGCGAGCTTTGCTCTCGATACGTGATGCTTATCCGTGACCGGCCGCATAACCGATCCCACCGTCAGGCAGTTAAAATAATCGTCGATGAAGATCAGGCAGCCCAGCAGAATCGTCGCCAGCTGTGCGCCGACTCTGGTTTTGATGTGCTTGCCAGCCCACTCTCCGAAAGCTGCCGATCCCCCGGCACGATTCATCAGCGCAACCAGGATTCCCAGCATAACCAGAAATACAAGGATTCCGACATTATAGGAATCCGAGAGGACGGTGATGATTCCGTCCTGGAAGATATGATTCAGCGTCCCCTGAAAGGTAAAGCCCGAAAAGAGAAGGCCGCCCGCCAGTATTCCGAAAAACAGAGAGCTGTATACCTCTTTTGTGATTAATGCGAGCACAATTGCAATAACCGGCGGCAAAAGCGCCCAGGCGGTTTCCTTTACGGAATCCGCGTTCGTCGTAACTGCCGCGACAATCAACAGCACGACCATCGCCGCAATAATAAGAATCCAGATAATCTTTCTGGCTGCTGAAGGTTTCTTATCCATTTTCATCCCCCTGAAACACGTCTGCCCGTCGAGTTTTTTTGCTCTTTAATTTCTCGGCCGGCAAATGTGCATTGATTCCTATTGCCTCATTCATCTGAGTTGCTTTCATTCTGTCAACGAATTCTCTTTACTTATATTCCCCTTCCGAATTCGCCGCGATGCTCTGTTCCTGCATCACTTCCTTGGTATCTCCGCGGAAATCCTTGGAAATACCCATTTTCTCCCGCTCCTTCTCCGTATACATAAAGCCCGGAAGTCTCCTTCCTTCCTTCAGCCATACTCTGTATTCCGCAATCGCCGCAAATACAACGTCACCGGAAGAATTCAGCATGGTCTCGACCGAATCCTGTACCACGCCGATAATAAATCCGACTGCAACCACCTGCATCGCGATATCGTTTGAAATTCCGAACAGAGAGCACGCCATCGGGATCAGAAGCAGCGATCCTCCGGCCACACCGGAAGCACCGCAGGCAGCGAAGGTTGAAAGCACACTCAGAATCAGAGCTGTCGGAACATCGACGGCAATTCCCATCGTGTGTGCGCAGGCCAGCGTCATTACCGAAATGGTGATCGCCGCACCATCCATATTGATGGTCGCACCGAGCGGAATCGAAACCGAATACATATCCTCGTCCAGTCCCAGACGTTTGCAAAGAGACATATTGATCGGAATATTCGCAGCGGAACTTCTGGTGAAGAAGGCTGTGAGTCCGCTTTCTTTAAGACATTTCCAGATCAGAGGATACGGATTCCTGCGCAAGTGTACCCAGGCAACGATTCCGTTTACGATCAGCGATTCGAAAGCCATGCAGCCGACCAGAAGCAGAAGCAGCCTTCCATAGGTGGTGAAAATCGCAAGGCCGTTCTCATGAACTGTATTGAACACAAGTCCCATGATACCGAACGGAGCAAAATTGATGATCCAGCGTACCACCTGGGAAATCGCCTCAGAGACATTTGCCATAAACTTCTTGGAGTTCTCCGCGGCAAATCGCTTCATTGCCCCTCCGAATAAAGCCGCCCAGAACAGAATTCCGATGTAATTTGCGTTTACCAACGCATCCACGGGATTCGACACCACATTCATCAGAAGGTTCTTCATTACCTCGCCGATTCCCTGCGGAACGGTGTCCGCCTTTGCTGCTTCCACGCCGCTGAGCACCAGCGTCTGCGGGAAGGCAAAGCTCGCAGCCACCGCCACGAAGGCGGCCAGGAAAGTAGTCAGCATATACAGAAAAATAACATTGCCGAACCGCTTATCCAGCTTACTGGATCCCTGCGCAAGGGCTCCGCTGACCAGAACAAAGACCAGAACCGGCGCAATTGCCTTCAGCGCGCCGACGAAGAGATTTCCAAGAATCTCCAGCCAGGTCCATCCAGGCAAAACGAACGCGAGAACGATACCTATGATGATGCCGCAGAGAATCCGCAGGATCAGGCTGGTATCGTTATACTTCTTCGCCGCCTTTTTCAGAACATTCAAAAAAGCCATACCATCTTCCTCCTCATTTTGGAACGAAACAGAAGAACTGCCCCATCCGCAAGTTAACCTTGTAACATTTTATCACATTAAAGTATCAGAAGAAACACTTTTTATTTGCTATCTGTTTCACATCGCTCCGTGTTCGATGTAACGCTTCAGCTCCCGGTATATTTTTTCTTCATCGGGTGGACAGCCCATGACGCAGAAGTCAAAATCTCTGGTGCATTTGCCGATACCCAGTTTTCCCGTCTTACCCTGCTGTCCCTGACCGATTGCGATTTTGTCTGTCAGACGATCCAGAAGCCCTTCCTCTTTCAGACGGATCAGCGCCGGGACCAGGCTGCCATAGCAGGCGCTGCAGGAATCTACCTCATCGACGGCATAGGACACCTCCAGAACCCGGTTCTGCTCCTCTCTCGCCATCTCTTCTCCGTCTTCTCCGAGTCGGCTCGTCTTAAAGCTGCCGTCCGCCCCTGTGATCGTCACGATCTGTGCGTGCGCAAGATCTGTGCTCCCGATTCCCAGCTTTCCGGCCTCTGTCACATACGGAACATCCTCCGGCTTTAAGCCCAGCAGATAACAGGCGTAACAGTCTGTCAGCACAGGGTCTGCCGCCGCCATGATACAGTTCTTCACCAGCGGATTCCCACCTTCTTCAAAGTCCGGATCCCCGCAGATATGGTCGATCACGATAAAATCCTGGTGAATGCCGCCGGACAGATGCGCAATGGGATCATGCAGTCCCATCTTGTGGAACCTTCTCTTTTCTGAGTTTGGCAGAAGGCCCTTCAGATTTTTCAACGCACAGGTCATCCTTGTCTGACAATGTCCCTTCAGCACCGGAACGTTAATCAGGAAATCATAGTCATCGACCACATCCGTGACATGGAGCTCCATGCCGCAGCAGTCTATGGCATGGGAATTCAGCTTCTGTGTATCTATAAAAGGAACAGCGTACGTTTCCGACAAGGTGCGGTAACCGCAATATTCATAAGCCTCCGACGTCCGGTCTCCCACCCAGGATCCTTCCGCAATCATCAGATTCTGAAATCCGTTTTCCTGTAAGTATTCAATAATACCTGCCACAATTTCCGGATGCGTCGTCGCTCCGAAGTCCGCGGGCGTCGGACACACCAGATTCGGCTTGATGCAGATTCGAAGCTTCTGATCTCCGATTCGTCCCGCAAGGTCTGTGCTTTTGAGAAGCCGAATGGTCATTTCCCGGTAATCTGTTCCATATATTTTCCAGATCTGATTGTTCTTCAATGAAAGAACCTCGTACCTTTCTTTCGGATTTTTGTAACGATCAGCATATCGAGAGCGCCGCAGGTTCTCGAGATTGAGGTGCTGAATCGTCAGCGCTTTTTATGTTTTTCACAGTTTAAGATTTTCACAGAGTTTAAAAAACTCTGCTGATCATTTTCTAAGCTGACGGATGATGTCCTCACAGATTTCCTTCGCGCTCCTTCCGTCCGTCGCGACCCGGATATCCGCTGCTGCCTCATATTTCGGACGGCGTTTCTCCATCAGTTCCGCAATGTAATCCACGCTTTTATGATTCTCCAGAAGCGGCCGGTCATGGTTGTCTTTCACTCGTTCAAGAATCGTCTCCGGCCTGGCGTTCAGCAGAACAACCCGACCGTTTTTCTTCATCGCCTGAACGTTCTCCTCCCGCATCGGAACGCCTCCTCCGCAAGAGACCACCACATTGCTCTGACTCTGCAGTTCAACCAGCAGAGCAGTCTCCAGTTTGCGGAAATATTCCTCCCCGTGAATTCGGAAAATATCGGCGATGCTCATCTGTTCCCGATCGGCAATGATCTGATCCATCTCAACCACCCGCATTCCATAGGTCCCATTGAGATACTTCGCCACGGTAGATTTTCCGGCGCCCATAAACCCGATCAGAAAAATGTTGTAATCAAATAATTTCTCCACATTCCATTCCTCTTTGTGAATAAATACGTTCTTTTAAAATACTTTACGAAATATATGCTCTGCTTATACGCTCTGCAATTTTAAACTGTAAAAAGTATAATTACGGATCCTTTTGTGCTCTGCGCTCTCACGATCCTCTTACGAAAAGAACAGCTTCTTTACCTCATCTACCGGCATATCCTCTCCGGTATACAGCTTGAACGCCGCCACTCCCTGCCAGAGGAGCATGCCTTTTCCGTTGACGGTCAGAAGGCCGTGTTCTCTCGCCTCACGAAGGAGCTTCGTCTCTTCCGGATTATATACGGTATCCGCAACCACAAGTCCATCATGGAATGCCGACAGATCCTTTACCACGCTCTGGTCATCCATCGGCTTCATGCCGACGATCGTGGCGTTGATCATGATATCGCTGTCCCGTATCTCCTCTGTCATCTTCGATACGTCGGCCAGGTCATACACATTAATATCGCACGATGGAACCTCAGCCTTGATCTTCGCTGCCATGTCCACCGTTCTCTGGAAGAAATTGTCCTTGATATTGAAAATCGAAATCTTCTTCGCCCCGTCCAGAGCAAGCTGAACCTGAATCGCCGTAGCTGCTCCGCCTCCTCCGGCTATGGTTACTTTCTTCCCTTTTACATCAACGCCGTGATCCCGGAGATTATCTACGAAGCCGATACCGTCTGTCATATGCCCGACAAGCTTTCCATCCTCATTTACAATGGTATTCACCGCTCCGATGATACGGGCCGCAGGAGAAAGCTCATCCATGCACTTTGCCGCAGCAATCTTGTCCGGCATGGTGACATTCATTCCTCTCATATGGAAGAGCCGCATCGCGTCCATTGCCTTCGGCACATCTTCCTCTTTAACATCAAATGCCGTATAGACATAGTTCAGTCCAAGCTTCTGAAAGCTGTAGTTATACATTGCGGGTGAGCCGGAATGACCGACCGGAGATCCGATCAGGGCAAGCAGCGTTGTATGGCCGTCGATCTTGTAATCCATGATATCTTATCCTCCTGAAATCCGGAAATATTTTGCTGATTCAATCTTTATTCAAAGAAATTTTGTTTTTTATTATATCTTTCTGCACTACCAGACGCAAGATAGAATATGTAGTGAATACCCTG
>OMUU01000050.1 GCA_900314295.1 uncultured Lachnospiraceae bacterium
TCACGGATAAAACTTTTAACAGCCAGTAATACTCAGGCAAAGGTCCTGTAAAATCTTAGCCATTTTAGTGATGCGTGAACAGTAACACTGACAATTCTTTAGAGAAGTGCTTTTAAATCCTTATAAAATCCGGGATAGGAGATATTTACGCATTCTGCATTTTCAATGTCGGTTTCTCCTTCCGCAACAAGGGAGGCAATGGCAAAGGACATGGCAATTCTGTGGTCGAGGTGACTATCGATGACCGCTCCGTGAAGTGGTTTTCCTCCTTGAATAATCATTCCGTCATCGGTGCCGGTGATGTCTGCCCCCATTCGGGTGAGGTTGTCGACAATAATGTCGAGGCGGTTGGACTCCTTGACCTTGAGCTCCTCGGCGTTGCGAATGATGGTCTGCCCTTCTGCCGTCGCCGCCAGGACTGCGATAATCGGGAGCTCGTCAATGAGGGTGGGGATCAGATCCCCTTCAATCACCGTGCCGTGAAGCGGCGTATAGCGTACCTCAAGATCAGCGGTGGACTCTCCTCCGGAGGCGGATAGCTTTCGGTATGTCACAGTTCCGCCCATGTCCTGAATGACTCTGAGGATGCCGTCTCTGGTCGGGTTGGTTCCCACATGGCGGAGGAGAATCTCGGATCCCGGGATCATGCAGGCGGCAGCCAGAAAATAAGCGGCGGAGGAAATATCACCTGGAACCTTGACAGAGGCGGCATGGAGCTCCGCGCCGGGCTGGATGGCTGCTTCGGTACCTTTGGAAGTGATGCTGGCGCCAAAGTGCCGCAGCATTAACTCGGTATGATTTCTGGACAAGGACGGTTCGATGACCCTTGTGTCGGAGTCTGCGTAGAGTCCGGCGAGGAGGATGCAGGATTTTACCTGGGCGGATGCGACGGGGGAGTGATAGGTGATGCCGTGAAGCGGCTGCCCGATGATCTGAAGCGGCGCGCAGCCGTTATCCCTTTCACTTGTGATGCAGGCGCCCATGCGGGTGAGCGGTTCTATGATCCGGTTCATCGGGCGTTTCTGAATCGACGCATCGCCGGTGAGGGTGCAGGGGAAATCCTGTCCGGCAAGGATGCCGGAGATCAGACGCGTTGTCGTTCCGGAATTGCCGCAGTCAAGCACGGTATCCGGCGCGCATAGCCCATGAAGGCCCTTGCCGTGTACGAGGACGTGATCGGGGTGATCCGGATCGGTCTCGATGTCGATTCCCATTTTTCGAAAACAATTTATGGTAGACAGACAGTCAGCGCCGGGAAGAAAATGTGTGATTTCAGTGGTGCCGTTTGCCAGGCTGCCAAACATCACGGCCCTGTGAGAAATGGACTTGTCGCCGGGAATGTCAAGCTGTCCGTGCAATGGTTTCTCTGTTGGGAAGAATTTCATAAATTAAATCCTTTCGTTTGGTGTGGGCTCCTCCCACAGCCCTTGGCGATGGGAGGAGCCTTGTAAATTCGTAGCCATGAACCTTGGTTTTCGATGTACTTTTGTATAGTTGCTGAAGATACTTCACCAATACTACACTTTTTTTCTCACGGTGTAATTTCGTTTGTTCAGAACATCTTCCGCCGCGAGGCGTGCGGGATCATCATAGAATTCGATTCGCAGCACGCCGTCCTCAAATTCCCGGTTGTGAATGATGCCGATATTCTTGATACTGATCTGGTTCATGGCAAGAAGTGTCGTGACGGTCGCGATGCCGCCCGGTTCATCATAGATGTCGACATAGAGGAGATATTGCCTTGGAACAGATCCGCGCTGGATGTCATCGATGGAGTCCCGGTAGTCCTTGGAAGAGGAAAAGGTGCGGAAGAGTCCGTCGGAATCGCCCTGGTCGATCATGGAACGGAAATGCGCGAGGAACTCCGTATAGCGGTCCAGGACCCGGAGGATGTCTGTGCGGTTCGCGAGGCAGATCTGCTGCCACATGACCGGGGATGAGGAGGCGATTCTTGTGATATCGCGGAATCCGCCGGCGGCAACAAGCTTCATCTTTTCATCTTTTGTATCGATGCTCTTCACGGTGTTTACAAGGGAAGAGGCAACGATGTGCTCCAGATGGCTGACGCCGGCAACGATATAATCGTGTTCTTCTGCAGAGACTACGATGGGAAGCGAGCGGATGGAGCGGATTAGGTCGGAGTATTTCTGAACCTTTTGCGGGTCGGTGTTCGGGTTTGTGGTTATAAAATAATAGGCGTTCTCAAGAAGATAATCGGTAGAGCTGGCAAAACCGGTTTTTTCTGTCCCGGCCATCGGATGTCCTCCGATAAAGGAAGCAGCGAGGCCTGCCTTCCGCGCGGCTTCTGTGGTTTCGCCCTTGACAGATCCGACGTCAGTTAGGATACATCCGCTTTTTATCACGGACTTTAAAAATGGGAAATAGGTAATGTTGGTCTGTACAGGAGCGCATAAAAAAATAAAATCGCAATCTCCGAATGCCGGGTCATTCTGCTCTAATGGCTCGTCGATCACTCCGGCCTCGAGCGCCTGGTCCAGAGTGGAGCGGGTGTGTGAATATGCGAGGATCCGGTATTCGGGGTGAAATTTTTTGATGGATCTGGCCAGGGAGCCTCCGATCAGGCCCAGACCGATAAAACCGATACATGTCATGTGAAACTCCATGCCTTCCAAGAGGCGTTCTGATGGATATCTACAGGTATTCGAAAGCGCAAAAGCCTCTTACGCGCGCTTCGCGTGCGACGAGTCCTTCTGCGTTTTCGAAGAGCTTATACAGTAAGTACATCAACGCGTCAAAGCACTAAAACAATGCCTTCATTCTACTTAATACAGCGGAAAAAGTCAATAAAGGCAGATTAACGGAAGGATTCCTGCGACTTTAGAGATTTATTTGGACAAATAACACAAAAAGGTTGATAATTAGATACGATTTTAGTAAAATATACCCATAGCGCAGAGACGAATGGATGAAATTTCGATGCGACTTTAATATATGGAGGTAAAAATTATGGAGGTTTTCAGAACTGACAGGGTCAGAAACGTCGTGATACTTGGACACGGTGGCGCCGGGAAGACAACTCTTGTCGAGGGAATGGCATATCTTTCCGGAATTACCAGCCGTCTCGGAAGTGTTAACGACGGGAATACAATCAGTGATTACGATAAAGAAGAGATTAAACGTAAGATTTCCATTAATACATCCATTGTTCCCATTGAGTGGAACAAGTGCAAGGTTAATGTGCTGGACACCCCCGGATATTTTGATTTTGTCGGCGAGGCCGAAGAAGCGGTTTCTGCTGCGGATGCGGCAGTCATTGTGGTTTCCGGAAAGGCCGGTGTTCAGGTCGGCACGGAAAAGGCCTGGGATCTCTGCGAGAGATACAACCTTCCGAGAATGATTTTTGTAACGGATATGGATATTGACGATGTATCCTATCGTGATGTTGTCCTGAAGCTGCAGGAGCTATATGGGAAGAAAATCGCCCCCCTTCACATGCCGATCCGCAAAGACGGAAAGTTCATCGGCTATGTCAACATCGTGAAGAACAAGGGACGCAGATATATCAATAAGAATGAAAAAGAGGAAATCCCGGTGCCGGACTATCTGACGGATTACCTCTCTGAATATAGAGATGCGCTGCTGGAATCCGTTGCGGAGACCAGTGAGGAGATGATGGATCGTTACTTTAACGGAGAAGAGTTCTCGCCTGCAGAGATCGGTGCTGCGCTTGCGATGAACGTAGGTTCCGGTGATATGGTTCCGGTCTGCATGGGATCTCCGATCAACCTTCAGGGCGTGAAGATCCTGCTCGACGATATCGTGGAATATTTCCCGGATCCATCAAAGAGAACGCGCGCGGGACTGGACCGAAGCAGCAACGATGTGTTCAATGCAGATTATAATTTCACCGGGCCGAAGAGTGCTACGATCTGGAAGACGATCGCGGATCCCTTCCTCGGAAAATATTCTGTGATCAAGGTATGCTCCGGCGTATTGAAATCAAACGATGTGCTCTACAATGTCACGCAGGATTCCGAGGAGAAGATCGGCAAGCTGTATGTGATGATCGGAAGCAAGCCGGTGGAGGTGCCGGAGCTTCACGCAGGCGATATCGGGGCGCTGGCAAAGCTCGGAGACGCCAAGACCGGCGATTCCCTGGCGACGAAGGATCATCCGGTGGATTTCGGCCCGGTAGCGGTATCGAAGCCATACACGGCGAAACGGTATAAACCCTTGAACAAGAATGACGTGGATAAGATTTCCCAGGGACTGTCCCGGCTCCAGCTTGAGGATCTGACAATGAAGGTGGTCAATGATTCGGCAAATCACCAGTCTCTGATCTATGGCATCGGTGAGCAGCATATCGAGGTAATCGCCGCGAAGCTGAAGGAGAGATATAAGGTTGATATCGAGCTCTCCGAGCCGAAGATCGCGTTCCGCGAGACAATCCGCAAGAAATCAGACGTAGACTCCAAGTACAAGAAGCAGTCCGGCGGACACGGGCAGTATGGCCACGTGAAGATGCGGTTCGAGCCGTCAGGCGACCTGGATACTCCGTTTGTCTTCGAGGAAGAAGTGGTAGGCGGTTCTGTTCCGAAGAACTACTTCCCGGCGGTCGAGAAGGGACTTGCGGAATCAGTGACGTCCGGACCGCTTGCAGCTTATCCGGTGGTTGGCGTGAAGGCGATTCTCTACGACGGATCCTATCATCCGGTTGATTCCTCGGAGATGGCATTCAAGACAGCGACCATTATGGCGTTCAAGGATGGATTTATGAAGGCGGATCCGGTTCTTCTGGAGCCGATTGTCGATCTGAAGGTAACGGCGCCGGATGCATTTACCGGTGACGTTATGGGAGATCTGAACAAGAGACGCGGGCGTGTTCTCGGAATGAATCCGACCGGCAGCGGCAAGACAGAGATTGAAGCGGAGGTTCCGCAGCTCGAGCTTAGCGGGTATTCCAATACGCTTCGCTCTATGACCGGTGGCGCGGGTGAATTCTCCTATGAGTTTGCAAGATATGAGCAGGCTCCGGCGGAGATACAGAAAGCACAGGTCGAGGCGAGAGCCGGAAAGATCACCAAGATTGAAGATTAACCGACCGGACGCTGCAGATGATATGGCGGTCTGCTGCGGTTGACATCTGAACATTGTATAATACTGGTGTCTGTTGCATTGGCTAAAAACCGTATGCAACAGACTTTTTTTCTGGAAAGGCATGCATTTGACATGCATGTCATGTTATGATAAAAGTCACGTTTGGGTTCCATCCGGACATGCTTCAGCAGGAATTTTCCCGGCAGAATCCGGAAAATCAGTGATTTTACAGACAGAATCAGGATGAGCAGTGAATTTCGAATGAGAAAACAAACAGGTGCACCGCAGGGAAGGCGTCAAACTGGTTTTGTTGACTGCGGAAGCGGAAAACGGGCTTCGGGACGTCTGCGTAGAAAGGAGAGCAAGCATGGGAAATGATAAGGAACTTGAGATTGGAGGCATGGGAAGGAATCCTCTTGGAGCGGATATCAGTGCAGAAGAGGTCCGGGATCTCGCGGAGAAGTTCATTTACTCGCGATATATTGTGGGAAAGGAACAGAATCAGAAATTCCTGCATAACCTCAAGATGCCGGAGTATCTGGCACTGCATCTTGTGCGTGAATATGTGAAGGATCTGCCGGAGGACAACCGGAAGATGTATCTGAATGTTCTGGCGGAAAAGCTGGAGCTTCCGATCAACGAAACCTCTCATGTGGCGGAAACACTCAAAAACCGTGGATATGTGACGTGGACATTTGACGGCAAAGGGAAGGGCGGAACCTATCTCAATATTACGCAGCGCGGCCTTGATATGCTTGCGGATAATGAAAAACGGGTGGATCAGTTCACGAAGAAGGTTGTCAACCGGTTCGGCCTTGACCGGATGCTTCAGTTCATGGAGATGAGCTCAGAGCTCTCCCGAATCATGAAGGATGAGCGTGAGGAATCGGATTCCGGAGAAGGCGGCGAAAAGGCATGACGGCACCGTATAATTTCCGGCGGCTGGAAAAGCGGTGGCACGATCTTTTGACACCGTCTCTGGATCTCGGAGATCGGATGCCGGAGTATTATCTTCGGGAATACGGGCAGGATGCCGTGCGTATGTATGCGTTGTTCTCCGGGAGTCTGCCCGGAAGAAGCAGGAGGGACGAGGAGCTGGCCGATGGTATTTTACATTATCTGCGGAGATACTGGAAAATTGCAAATGTTATTCTGGAGAGGACGTGCCCGGATTCACATATCGCAAAAGAAATTCCGGGCGAGGCGCGCGAGCTGACTTACACCGTGAACGAGAGAATCGACCGCTCGATGTGGAATACGGCTGCGGCAGCGATGATGGAAGGCCTGAATCCACTGCGAAAAGCAGAAAGGGGACAAAGCCGGATGACTCTTATGGAGGAGCGGCTCTATATGAAGAATTATATTTTGCTGTCTGCCCCGTTTACACCTTATATTGCACAGGAGCTTTGGATGAGATATGCAGGGCCCGGACAAATAGAAGCCGGGAACGTCATGGATGCAGTCTGGCCGGAAGTGGATGAATCGGATCGATTCGAGGATATGATTCGCCTTCCGGTTTGCGTCGATGGCAAAAAAAGAACCGAGATCCGGGCTCTCTACGGCTTGAGCCGGGAGCAGGCTGTGGAAGGGGCGGCAGCAGCTCTGGGGCGCAGGATGCCTTCGTCGGTTGCAAAAATTATCTATGTTCCGGGGCGGATGCTGAACTTTGTGACAAAATAAAGACAAAATAAGGAATAAAGACGTTTGCTCTTTTGGAATTGGCAGTCATTCAAATCCCTCAATCCGGAATGATATTTCCGGACGAGGACAGTATTAAGTTGTCTCGAAGAGCGCAAATACGAGAAACCTTTTGCTTTTTTTATTTGCAAAGTAAAATTTTGGTGTATAATAGCAGCAGATTACAATTAGGAGGACAAATCAATGGCTACAAAAGATATTGACTGGGGAAGCCTGGACTTCAATTACAGAGAAACCGATTACAGCTATGTCTCCATGTACAGAGACGGAAAATGGGATGAAGGCAGGCTCACGAAGGACCACAATGTCACCATGAGCGAATGCGCGGCGGTTCTTCAGTATTCTCAGTCCTGCTTTGAAGGCCTGAAGGCATACAGAACAAAAGATAACAAGGTGGTATGTTTCCGTCCGGACATGAATGCACAGCGCATGTTCGATTCCTGCAAGCGTCTGGAAATGCCGCCGTTCCCGGTTGATCGCTTCGTGAAGGCTGTTGAAGAGGTTGTTAAGGCGAATGCTGACTGGGTACCGCCATACGGTTCCGGTGCAACGCTTTACATCCGCCCCTACATGTTCGGATATAATGCGGTGATCGGTGTAAAGCCCGCCGAGGAGTATATGTTCCGCATTCTTGTGACTCCGGTTGGCCCTTACTTCAAGGGTGGAGCAAAGCCGGTTGTCGTACGGATCCCTGATTTCGACCGCGCTGCTCCGCACGGAACCGGCGGAATCAAGGCAGGCCTGAACTATGCGATGAGCCTTCATCCGATCATGGAGGCACACAGAGAAGGGTTTAACGAGAATCTGTATCTGGATCCTGCGACGAGAACAAAGGTAGAGGAGACCGGAGGAGCAAATGTCATTTTTATCAAGGACAACGGGAAGACTCTGGTTACCCCGAAGTCGGATTCGATTCTTCCGTCTATTACCCGTCGTTCCCTCTGCTACATCGCGGAGCATATGCTGGGCATGAAGGTAGAGCACAGACCGGTTATGTTCAGCGAAGTTCCGGAATTTGAGGAAATGGGATTGTGCGGAACCGCAGCCGTTATCAGTCCGGTTGGACAGATTAATGACCATGGCAGAATTATCAATATTCCGAGCGGAATGGAGAAGATGGGACCCGTTCTCACAAAGCTCCGCAGCACTCTGACGGGTATTCAGGACGGTGAGATCGAGGGACCGGAAGGATGGGTTCATGAGATCAAGGTCGACTGACAGAAGGTAAAGTGACTTTGTTTGCCTCTGACGTGGGATGCTTCTTTCGCCATGTTGATTGAAGAAACAGAAAATTGATGCTAAGATGAGACTGTCGCATGAAATGCATACAGTGAATGAGCAGACTCCTCGCAGGTGATACAGGCACTGCGAAGTTATAAAAGCAAGGAGGCTTTCGATTCACGGGTGTGCCCGGTGCGGCGGTCTCATTTTTTTTACGCGAACAATGAGCCGCAGCCGATTGTGAAATATACGTGTGCGGTGAGCGCCGCGATGGCGAGAAAAACGTTGCTTTTCACGCACAACTAACACGGCTAAGATTTTACAGTACCTTTGCCTGAGCATTACTGGCTGTTAATAGTTTTATCCGTGAATTCTTCACGAAGTGCATAGCGAGGACTGTTTGACGAAGGCGCTTGCGCCTGAGGAGTTCCGCAGCTTCAAAAAACAGGATAAAACTTTGTTACAGCCAGTTTGCGAATGGCAATAGGACTGTAAAATTCTTGCCGTACATTGTTGTGAGCGAACAGCAACGATAAAACTTGCGCAGCGTGTTTTGTATCATTAACATAAATATAAGGGAACAGGAAGGCATTCTACGTGAATCAGAAAAACACACCGATCTTAGACGCAATAGAAAATTTCTGCCGCGAGAAACCGGCTTTTTTCCGAATTCCGGCACATCGATTTGAACGAGGGGCAGACGTGAGAGCCCTAGAGGTTCTGGGAGAGAAGGCGTTCATGAGCGACCTGACGGAAGCGGAGGGGCTGGATGATCTGCATCAGCCCACGGGACCGATCCGGGAGGCGCAGGAGATGGCGGCTGAACTGTGGGGGTCAGATTACTGCTGGTTTCTGGTAAATGGAACGACATGCGGGAATGAAGCGATGATTCTGGCTTCCGTGCAGCCCGGGGAGAAGATCCTGGTTCCGAGAAACGCGCATAAATCCGTACTGATGGGGTTGATTTTAAGTGGCGCGATTCCGGTGTGGGTGAATACAGAGACGGTTCCCGGATGGAACATTTCCGGCGCGGTGAAGCCGGAGGAAATTGAGAGGGCATTGGACCGGGATCATACAATTCGCGCTGTCTTTGTTGTAAACCCCACCTATTACGGAATCTGTTCGGATCTGCGAAGAATTGCAGATATCTGTCACAGGCGCGGGATCCCGCTGCTCGTCGATGAGGCGCACGGGTCGCATCTGTATTTTTCGGATCAGATGCCGGAGGGGGCGATCCGGGCAGGGGCAGATGTGGTTTCGCAGAGTATTCATAAGACTGCCGGAAGCATGACGCAGAGCTCTATGCTGCAATGGAAGAGCCGTTTTATCTCGCGGCAGCGACTGGATGAGTGCCTGAAGCTGGTTATGAGTACGAGCCCGAATTATCTGCTGATGGGTTCTCTGGACGGCGCACGCCATAATCTTGCGGTTCACGGCGGAGATCTGATGAGTAAATCCATGGCGATGGCGGATATTCTCCGAGAAGAGCTTAGTCGAATTCCTTTCGTGGAGGTGCTGACAACGGAGGTGAGCTATGAACTCTCAGAAGAAGAAAAGATCGCGCTGACAACCGCAAAGTCAGTGGGAATGGATGTCGCGGATCTTTTCGGCAGAGACCATAACGTTCCGGAGCATCTGGTTCTCGACCCCCTGCGCATCGTTTTTTCCGCAAAAAAGGCGGGCATCACAGGATTTCGGCTGCAGAGGCTGCTCTTCGAAAAGGGAAGAGTCAGTACGGAGCTGGCGGATTTTGAAAATGTTGTGGCAGTGGTCACCTGGGGGAATGACGGCGATGACATCCGGCGCCTGGTAGAAACGCTGAAGAAAATTGTATCGGATCAGACGAGGAGCGGTTTAGAGAGGCCCGCGGAGGAAGAGAGTGTGTGTGCGGACGGGAACGATCGGTACGGTATCTCCGATGACGTGCAGGAAGAGGAAGGCGGGGCATATTACAGACGCGCTGCTTTGGTGCTTCCACAGGTGGTTATGAGCCCCAGAGAGGCCTTTTACAGTGAGAAAATTCTGGTAAAGTGGGACGATGCCGTCGGCAGGATCGCCGGAGAAAGCATCATACCCTATCCTCCGGGGATACCGCTGATCTGTCCGGGCGAAGTGATCACGAGGGAAATCTTTGATATTGTTCAGCGCTATAAGGAGAACCGGCTGCCGGTGCACGGACCTGCGGACCAGAGCCTGGAAACCCTGCGGGTCATCCGGTACCGCACGAAGCTGGATTTATCCTGAGACATCTGTGCGGATTACCTTACATGAATCATCATAGAGACTTCACTTTTTTATTTTTAAAGGATCTTTTACCTGGAGGTATGCATGAAATTTATATCCTGGAATGTAAACGGGCTGAGGGCCTGCGTGGGAAAAGGATTTACAGAGTACTTTGACAGTGTCGGAGCAGATTTTTTCTGTATCCAGGAAAGCAAGCTGCAGGCCGGGCAGATTGATTTTGCGCCGGCGGGCTATCATTGCTACTGGAATTACGCGGAAAGAAAAGGATATTCGGGAACGGCGGTTTTCGCGAAGCAGGCGGCAGATCATGTCACTCTCGGAATCGGGGTGGAAGAGCATGATCATGAGGGCCGCGTGATTACTCTGGAATATGAGAAGTTCTATCTTGTGACCTGCTATACGCCGAATTCCCAGAGTGAGCTGAAGCGCCTGGATTACCGGATGCGCTGGGAAGATGATTTTCGATCCTATCTTCATGGCCTTGGGGAGAAAAAACCGGTGATCGTCTGCGGCGATCTGAATGTGGCGCATGAGGAAATCGATATCAAGAATCCGAAGACAAATCGCAGAAATGCCGGGTTCACCGATGAGGAAAGAGAGAAAATGACAGAGCTTCTGTCATCGGGTTTCACGGATTCGTATCGCTGGCTGCACCCGGATCAGGTTGAGTATTCCTGGTGGTCTTATCGCTTCCGGGCAAGAGAGAAGAACGCGGGGTGGAGAATTGACTATTTTCTGGTTACCGACAATCTGCGGGATCAGATCACCGATGCGGTCATACACACCGATGTGATGGGATCGGATCACTGTCCGGTGGAGCTGGATCTCACGATTTAATGGGGAATCGGAGGAACAAGAATGGCAGAAATGACAGAATTCAAAGTTACACCTTCCAATCCGGAAAGGCTCGGCGTACATGGCATAACGGCGAACGGGGTCCGAAATGGAAACCTGTTCGCGTGTGTGATCCCGGATGGGAAGAAGGCAGAGTTGCTGCTCTATCATACCGGGGATGCAGAGCCTTGTCAGGTGATTCCGCTCGAGGGAAGAGATCGGATCGGTGACATCAGCGCTGTTTTTGTGGAAATGGAAAATTCAGGAGCCTATGAGTATAATTATCGGGTGGAGGGAAAAATCGTTGCGGACCCTTATGCCAGATCGGTTCGTCGGATTATCAACCCGGTCAGCAAAGAAGAAGAGTACCGCTGCTCCATGAAGATTTATTTCAAGGCAGAAACCGAGCCTCTGTGCATACCCTATGAAGACAGCATCTTCTATAAGCTTCATGTGAGAGGCTTCACCAAGAACCGGCCGATGGGGGTGAAGGATCCCGGAACCTTTCGCGGAATCACAGAAATGATTCCCTATCTCCAGGGCCTGGGTGTGACGTCACTGATCCTCATGCCGTGTTATAGCTTCGAAAATCAATCGACGGAAGAAAAGTATTACTATCTCGACCATAAGGTGCAGGTAAAGGAGCCGGAGAACGCGGCGGACCCGGTTTTGAACTATTGGGGTTACACGAAGGGACTCTATTTTGCCCCGAAGGCATCCTACTGCGCGTCGGATAATCCGAACAAGGAGTTCGCGGAAATGGTGGATGCTCTTCACGAGGCGGGACTGGAATGCATACCTGAGTTTTATTTTCTGCCGGATGCGGATGCAAGGCTTGTCACGGATGTGCTTCGCTCCTGGCGTCTTCACTTCAAGGTGGACGGCTTTCATCTGGTCGGGGACGGGAGCTGGATAAACGCGGTGCTGACCGATCCGCTGCTTCGGAGAACGAAGCTGATTGCCTCCGGCTACGATACCTCGGCGATTTACGGAGGCAGGAAACCGGTATTTCGTAACCTCGCGGCCATGAACCCGGCATATGAGCAGGGAATGCGCCGGTTCCTGAAGGGAGACCCGGATATCAGCGTGGAGGAAGTCGGCTGGTATCTTCGCAGGAATTTCGGTGATCAGGCCTTTATCAATTACTTCGCGGATCAGGATGGCTTCACGATGTACGACATGGTTTCGTATGAGGAAAAACATAACGAAGCCAACGGTGAGCAGAACCATGACGGAACCGATTTTAACTTCACGTGGAACTGTGGGGAAGAGGGGCCGTCGAGGAAGAACGCCGTTCGTTTGCTGAGACGGCGGCTGCTTCGGAATGCGTTCCTGATTCTCATGACCAGTCAGGGATCACCGATGATTTATGCCGGGGATGAGATGGAGAACAGCCAGGGAGGGAACAACAACGCCTGGTGCCAGGACAACCGCACCGGCTGGGTCACCTGGGGCAGATCGAAATCGGCAAGAGAGATGTGTGATTTCGTCAGAAAAGCCATTGCCTTTCGCAAAGAGCATCCGGTTCTCCATTCTGGTCGGGAACTTCGGATGACGGATTATAAAGCCTGCGGATTTCCGGATCTCTCCTTCCACAGTGAGGTGGCCTGGATGAGCGCCGCCGGAACGACAAAGACAGGGTTCGGCGCCATGTACTGCGGTCAATACGCGGAGAAACCGGAGGGAACGCCGGACGATACCGTCTATATCGCATACAACATGTACTGGCAGCCACAGCAGTTCGCGCTTCCGGATCTGCCGGAGGGATACCGGTGGGTAATTCGTGCGGACACCTCTCGCGAACAGGCGTTTTGTGAGAAGGGAGCCGGGCAGGAAATCGATCCGGACGAAAAAGCGGTGGCGGTATCTCCCAGAAGTATTCTGATCCTAACGGCGGTGCAAAGATGAAGAAAAATTATGCATGGCAGCATTTCAAGACAATTACACATCATAAAAGCCTGGTTCTCTATTACTGTTTCCGGATGGGACTTTACAGGCAGGGACTCGCGCATGATCTTTCCAAGTATTCTCCGACGGAATTTTGTGAGGGAGCCAGATACTGGCAGGGAACCAGAAGTCCGAACAATGCAGAAAGGGAGGACACAGGGGTTTCTCTCGCGTGGCTTCATCACAAGGGCCGCAATAAGCACCATTTTGAATACTGGATTGACTATGGAATAAACTGTGATACAATCATCAAAGGCGTGCCCATTCCCCGCAAATATGTGGCGGAAATGGTCGCGGACCGTATCAGCGCATCCCGGGTATATCTGGGAGACGCGTATACGGACAGCGCTCCGTACGAGTACTGGAAGAAGAGCAGAGACAGACTCTGGTTCGTTGACGACACCGTGAAGGACCAGCTTGATCTGCTGCTCGGAATGCTTGCGGAAAAGGGCGAAGACGTAACGGTTTCTTATATACGGCACACATTTTTGAAGGATGGACAATAAGCATGAAAAAAGTAGTGAAATTCGGCGGCAGTTCTCTCGCAAATGCTGAGCAGTTCAAAAAGGTCGGGGACATCATCCGGGCGGATGAAGGCAGAAGGTATGTGGTTCCGTCGGCGCCCGGCAGAAGATTCAGCAACGACACCAAGGTTACGGATATGCTGTATGACTGCTATCATCAGGCGGAAGAGGACAGAGATTTCTCCGATGCTCTTCAGAACATCCGTGATCGTTACGATGAAATTATCCAGGGCCTTGGCCTGTCCCTTAATCTGGACAGTGAATTTGCCACAATCACTGAAAATTTCCGCAACAAGATTGGAACCGACTACGCGGCTTCCAGAGGAGAGTATCTGAATGGAATCGTGATGGCGGAATACCTCGGGTATGAATTTGTCGATGCCGCAAGGGTTGTGGCCTTTGATGAGGAAGGAAGATTTGACGCAGTCAAGACAGACAGGCAGATGGGAGCGATTCTTGAGCCTCTGGAGCATGCGGTGATTCCGGGATTCTACGGGGCGAAGCCGGACGGTACTGTCGAGACTTTTTCCAGAGGAGGCTCTGATATCACCGGATCACTGGTGGCCAAGGCGGTTCATGCGGACCTGTATGAGAACTGGACAGACGTATCCGGGTTTTTAATGGCAGATCCGAGGATCATCAAGGATCCGGTCACGATCAATACCATTACCTACCGCGAGATGCGCGAGCTGTCTTACATGGGTGCTACGGTTCTTCACGAGGACGCGGTTTTCCCGCTGAGAAAGGAAGGAATTCCGATCAATGTAAGGAACACAAACCGTCCCCAGGACCCGGGTACAATGGTTGTCGAAAATACCTGCAACAAGCCTAAATATACCATTACCGGCATCGGCGGCAAAAAGGGATTTGCGTCAATCACGATAGAGAAAGCGATGATGAACGCAGAGGTCGGTTTTGGACGAAAGGTGCTGGAGGTATTTGAAGACTGTGGTATGACTTTCGAGCATACGCCTTCCGGGATCGATACATTTTCGGTATTTGTGAACCAGAATGAATTCGAGAAGCATGAGCAGCAGGTTATCGCAGGTCTTCACAGATCCGTACACCCCGACATGATCGAGCTGGAATCCGATCTGGCGCTGATCGCGGTCGTAGGACGTGGAATGAGAAGAACAAGGGGAACGGCGGGACGGATCTTTGCCGCACTTGCGCATGCGCATGTCAATGTAAAGATGATCGATCAGGGATCCTCCGAGCTGAATATTATCATCGGCGTGGAGAACCGCGATTTTGAGACGGCGATCAAGGCAATCTATGATATTTTTGTCGTGTCGCAGATTTAAATGATTTCTTATTGCCTTGCAGAAATGCCGTGAAAAAGAATGATTCTGGTTACTGTTCACGGTATATCTGATAGGCAGGAATTTCACAGCTCTGTTGCCATTCGCAAACTGGCTGTAACAAAGTTTTATCCTTATTTGTTGAAGCTGCGGAACTCCTCAGGCGCGAGCGCCTTCGTCAAACAGTCCTCGCTATCTACTTTATGAAGAATTTGCGGATAAAACTTTTAACAGCCAGTAATGCTCAGGCAAATGTGCTGTGAAATCCTCGCCTTATCAGCTATGAGTGAACAGTAACTGATTCTGGTTTGATTCTCTGCTTGAAAACGAGATTTCATAGCGATTGTGCCTGTCTATATGCTATAATAAGAACAGTTGCCGGACAGTTAAGCGGCGGCAGGGCGAAAACAGAAGAATAACAAGGAGATCGTACATGAAGAGATTATTGCTCAAGCTCAGCGGAGAAGCGCTTGCGGGAGACAAAAAGACAGGATTTGACGAGAAAGTTGTAACAGGTGTTGCAAAACAGGTCCGGAAGCTTGTAGACGACGGCTTTCAGATTGGCATTGTGATTGGCGGAGGAAACTTCTGGAGGGGCCGTTCCAGCAAGAACATCGACCGCACGAAAGCGGACGAGATCGGAATGCTCGCAACGGTCATGAACTGCATTTATGTGTCTGAGATTTTCCGCTCACAGGGCATGATGACGTCAGTTCTGACTCCCTTTGAAATCGGGGGCATCACAAAGCTCTTCTCCAAAGACAGAAGCAATAAGTATTTTGCACACAACATGGTCGTGTTCTTCGGAGGCGGAACGGGAAGTCCGTATTTCTCAACAGATACCACGGCGGTTCTTCGCGCAATTGAAATCGATGCTGATGAGCTTTTGCTGGCGAAAGCTGTGGACGGTGTCTATGACAGTGACCCGAAGAGCAATCCGAACGCAAGGAAGTACGACGAGGTTTCGATTCAGGAAGTCATTGACAAACAGCTTCAGGTCGTGGATATGACCGCTTCGATTCTCGCGAAGGAGAACAAAATGCCGATGGTGGTATTCGGCCTTGACGGAGAAGACAGCATTGTCAACGCCGCGCACGGGAAGATCACCGGAACGAGAGTGACCGTGTAAAAGTCCAGGGAGGAATTTACAATGAATGAGAGAGTAAAGGCATACGATGCCAAAATGGAGAAGACACTCGCGAACCTTGCAAATGAGCTTGGCGCCATTCGTGCCGGACGTGCGAATCCCCATGTGCTGGACCGCATCACGGTTGAATATTATGGTACTCCGACGCCACTGAACCAGGTCGCGAACATCCAGGTTCCGGAGGCGAGAATCATACAGATTCAGCCGTGGGAGGCTTCGATGATTAAGCCGATCATCAAGGCGATACAGACATCAGATCTCGGGATCAATCCGAATACGGACGGCAAGGTGATCCGCCTGATTTTCCCGGAGCTGACAGAGGAGAGACGTAAGGAGCTCACAAAGGAGACAAAGAAGAAGGGCGAGGAAGCCAAGGTGGCTGTCCGCAACATCCGCCGGGATGGCAATGAGGCTTTCAAGAAACTGGAGAAATCCGAGGATCTGTCCGAGGACCTCATCGCAGAGCTTCAGGATGACCTTCAGAAGGCGACCGATAAGAGAATCAAAGAGATCGACAAGGCTGTGGAAGAGAAGTCCAAAGAGCTGATGAAGGTCTGATCGATACAGAGAGCTTCATGAAGCAGAAATGAGGGGAGCTGACGCACGAAACGCTTGTTGTATGAATTGCCGCAGAGGTTTTTCTCCGGGGCATTGTGCAAGAGAGCGTTCCGCGCGGCAGCTTCTTTCTGTTCAGGAGACATGCATACGATATTTTATACCACAAACAGTATAAACTGTGAATGGAGGAAATGAAATGAAAGAGGAAGACCGGATGGAGGGTCTGAAGGTCCCGAATCATATAGCAATTATTCTTGACGGAAACGGCAGGTGGGCGAAGCGCAGGGGAATGCCGAGAAGCTATGGGCATGTGGTCGGATGCAATAATCTGGAGAAGATGTGCGACGTGATCTGCGAATTGGGCGTCAAGTATCTTACGGTCTACGCGTTCTCAACCGAGAACTGGAAAAGGTCTGTGGATGAGGTAAATGTGCTGATGAACCTCTTCCGGAAGTATCTGAGGCGCGTCGAGGCAAAGGCACACAAGAATCATATGAGAGTGCGGATTATCGGAGACCCCACGGGACTCGCGCCGGATCTTCAGGAGGAGATTCGCGAGGTTGAGGAGAGCTCTGCAAATTACGATCAGATGTATTTCCAGATTGCGCTGAACTATGGAGGGAGAGATGAGATCGAACGGGCGGTTACAAAGCTGGCGGACGATGCCAGAAACGGAAAGCTTCCGGAAGGCCGGGTCACCGGAGAGGTTTTTGAACGTTATCTGGATACTGCGGGGATTCCAGATCCGGATCTTTTGATCCGGACCAGCGGTGAGCAGAGGATCTCGAATTTCCTTCTGTGGCAGCTGGCATATACGGAGTTCTATTTTACTGATGTCGCGTGGCCCGATTTCCACAAACCGGATCTGATCCGGGCAATCGAAAAGTACAACGGACGGGACCGCCGGTTCGGAGACGCGAAGTAGGGAATAACAGGGAGGAAAAAGAAAATGCTATATATTTTCGGACTTGTCGGGGTACTTGTGATGCTGGTCATCCAGTATCTGACAAGAAAGACAACAAACTCTTTTCTCATAAGGCTGATCAGCGGGGTGATTCTGGTCCTGATTGCGCTTATGGGGATCCATGCGGGAGGCTGGGTGTTATACCTCATATCGCTCACGCTGGCGCTGATCGGGACCTTTGAGCTGTACCGCGCCCTGGGCATTCACAAGGGCGGCAGATCCATTGATATGCTCGAGTTGTTCGGTTATATCTCGGTGGCTCTTTATTATGTGAGCCTCGTATATATGTGGGGCAGCTATCAGGTATTTGCCATCATTTGCGGGCTCGTCATGGTCATGTTCGTCTATGTATTTTCCTATCCGAAGTACCAGGCACGTCAGATCATGGAGACGTATTTCGGCGTGATTTATGTAGGAGTCATGCTCTCCTTTGTTTACCAGACCCGGTGTCTGGAGGACGGGAAATTCATTGTTTGGCTCATCTTTCTGTGTTCCTGGGGGTGCGATACCTGTGCGTACTGTGCGGGGAGGCTTTTCGGAAAACACAAGATGGCGCCGGTGCTCAGCCCGAAGAAGACCACAGAAGGTGCTATCGGGGGAGTCGTTGGAGCAACGATTCTCGGCATGGTTTATGCACTTCTCACAAAGGGACCGGTGATGGAGTATATGATCATCTGTCTGATCGGAGCGCTGATCTCGATGGTGGGCGATCTGTCGGCATCTGCGATCAAGCGAAATGCCGGGATCAAGGATTACGGGAAGCTCATACCCGGTCACGGAGGCGTTCTGGACCGGTTTGACAGTGTGATTTTCACTGCGCCTATCATTTATTTTCTGGCAGTAACGCTGGTGAAATAAGGAAAAGCGCATGAGGAGGAAAGGTTCATCGATGAAAAAAATTGCAATTCTGGGCTCGACCGGGTCGATCGGCACCCAGACACTCGATGTGGTGAGAAACAACGGAGATATCCGTGTCGTAGGCATTTCTGCGGGGCACAATATCGATAAGGCAGAGGAACAGGTTCGGGAATTTCATCCGGAGCTTGCGGTTATTTACGACGAGAAGGCAGCGGAGGACCTGAAGGCCAGAATTCGCGATACGGATACCAGAGTGCTGTCAGGTATGGACGGCCTCCTGGAGCTTGCCGTTATGCCGGATTCGGATATTCTCGTCACCGCTATCGTTGGAATGATCGGGATCCGTCCGACACTTGCCGCGATAGAAGCGGGGAAGGACATCGCCCTTGCGAACAAGGAAACCCTTGTGACGGCGGGGCATCTGATCATGCCGCTGGCGAAGGAAAAAGGAGTGCAGATTCTTCCGGTCGACAGCGAGCACAGCGCGATTTTCCAGTGCCTTCACGGTGAGGACAGGAGACAGGTTCACAAGCTTCTCATCACGGCCTCCGGCGGTCCCTTCCGTGGAAGAAAAACAGCGGAACTGGCAGATATCCGTCCAGAGGATGCACTGAAGCACCCTACATGGTCCATGGGGAGAAAAATTACCATCGATTCCGCGACTCTGGTCAATAAAGGACTTGAGGTCATGGAAGCGCGCTGGCTGTTCGGCGTGCCGCTGGAGCAAATTCAGGTGGTCGTTCAGCCGCAGAGCATCATTCATTCCATGGTGGAGTTTGAGGACGGAGCGGTCATGGCACAGCTCGGTTCGCCGGATATGCGGCTTCCGATTCAGTATGCGCTCTATTATCCGGAACGAAGGTATCTTCCGGGGGAGAGACTGGATTTTACAAAACTCCGATCCATAGAAATTGACGAGCCGGACATGGACACCTTCCGCGGCCTGCCGCTGGCGATTCGTGCGGCAAAGGAGGGCGGCTCCACGCCGACGGTTTTCAATGCCTCGAACGAGGAGGCCGTTGCTCTCTTCCTGGATCACAGGATTGGCTTTCTGGATATATATCGTATTATTGAAGAGGCAATGGACAGACACAGAAACATAGAGAGCCCGGATCTTGGGCAGATCCTCGCAGTCGAGGCGGAAACCAGAAGGCGGATTTCGGAAGAATGGAAGTAATCATACGTTTGACAGGTACATCATAATATAGGGGAAGTGTATTGAAATATATCATCGGAATTCTTGTGCTGGGACTTGTCGTTCTCTTTCATGAGTTTGGGCATTTTATCCTGGCACGGAAAAATCACATCGTAGTCGAGGAATTTGCCATTGGTATGGGGCCGAAGATCCTGTCGTTTAAGAGCAAAAAGAGCGGGACGGTTTTCGCGTGGAGGCTTCTTCCCTTCGGAGGATCCTGCGCGATGCTGAATGAGGATGATGGGGAGGAGATTCCCGGCAGCTTCATAGGCGCTCCTGTTTGGAGAAGAGCACTCGTTGTTGCGGCAGGCCCGGTCTTTAACTTTATCCTGGCGTTTCTGCTCTCGCTTGTGATTGTAGCGGCGACAGGGGCGGATCCTGTGGTAGTGGCGGAGGTTCCCTCCGGCTCGCCTGAGGCAGAGGCCGGTCTTCAGGCGGGAGATGAGATTGTATCTTATAACGGGGAGTGGATTGTAAATTCCCGGGATTTTTATATGGATCTTCTGATGAAGGAAATACCGACAGACAAGATCTCACTGGTCGTAAAACGAAACGGACAGAAGCACCGGATCAGCTATCAGCCGTCGGCCGAGACAAAATACCTGCTGGGAATTCACTGGCAGGAGGCGGAAGACGGAAGCGGCCTGCAACTTACCATGGTAAATAAGGGCACTGCGGCAAGGAGGGCAGGACTGGAGATGGGCGATGTCGTGACCGCCTTAAACGGGGGGGAGGTCCGCACCACGGAGGACATGACCGGTTATCTCGGGGAGCATCCTCTGGACGGCTCTCCCGTTGCGATTACCTATGAGAGGAATGGAAAGAAAAATACTGTGACGGTTACGCCGGAAAAAACGGTCACTGCAGCACTGAATTTTTCCTACCAGTCGGTTCGGGTCAGACAAGGCTTTTGGGGTGTGATCCGCTATTCCTTTTATGAAGTGATTTTCTGGATTAAAATGGCCTGGAAGTCACTGGCCGGAATGCTCAACGGAACCTTTGGCATTAATGATATGTCCGGGCCGGTGGGAATTGTCAAAACGGTAGGGGATACGTACAGTGCGGCAGCGGCAGAGGTGTCGCCGGGGGCGGCTTTTCTGACGCTTGCGAGCGTGATGTCCATGATCTCCGTATCTCTTGGATTCATGAATCTGATCCCGCTTCCGGCCCTGGACGGCGGAAGACTGCTCCTGATGCTCATTGAGGCCATACGGCGGAAGCCGGTAAACCGGAAAATCGAGGAAAATATCAATTTTTACGGGCTCCTGGCACTGCTGGTGTTCATTGCCTATATTACCGTGCACGACATTATGAAGCTTATCTGAGAATACCGGCGGATGCGTTTTGTTCGCAGAGGTGTGGACTTTTCCGGGCGCTTCCGGACGGTGGCGGAAGAGAAGGGAGTTTAATGATTTCATCAGTTACAAATATGGATGTAAATATTTTGACGTTTATCCAGGATCACCTGCGTATGCAGTGGCTGACACCTGTTATGCAGGGTATCAGTGCATGGGGCTTTTTCGGCTGGTTTGTTCTGGTCATATTTCTGCTGGCGTTTCGAAGGACAAGAGATGCCGGCAAGGTGGCGGTTGTTTCCCTTGCGATCGAGGTGATCGTTGTGAATCTGGGACTGAAGCTGGTGTTCGCACGCATGCGGCCGTTTGACGCCTATGATTTTCTGGTGCCGATCGGGAAGCTTCCGACAGATTTTTCGTTCCCGTCCGGACACACCGCGAACAGCTTCGCGGTAGCTCTTACTACGGTACATATGCTGCCGAAAAAGGCGGGGATACCGCTTGTGGTTCTCGCCTCACTTGTCGCGTATTCCCGGCTGTATCTGGGGGTTCATTACCCCTCCGATGTGATCTGCGGTTTCCTGGTGGCGCTTATCATCAGTCAGGCGGTGTGGTATTTTATGGTAAAGAGACCGGAGAGCGCGGAATCCAGAATGACAGGAGTGGAATAAATGGCGAAAAAATTTTTTGATAAATTTTAAAATAACTGTTGACGAATCTAAAGGCCGGTGCTATTATAATATTCGTTGTCGGCGAGAACAAAAGCGGCAACGAATTAAATACTTGCGGAAGTGTCGGAATTGGCAGACGAGCAAGACTAAGGATCTTGTGGTAGTAATACCGTGTGGGTTCAAGTCCCATCTTCCGCAGACCATTTTTTCAAAAGCCACCAGATGTTATCTGGTGGCTTTTGTAATGCCCGGAAAATAACTTGTCGGAAAATCTAACATGTTGAACCAAGATATTTCGTGCAACATGCTGTCACTTTCGCATATTTGATGTCTCTATTCCGTGTTTTGTGCTAAAATATTTTAATATGATGTATTACTTTCGAATGAGGAAGTGCAGATGAAGGAGACAGAAGTTCGTAGCAGGTGGATCATCACGGGCATCGTTTTTGCAGTTTGTGTGGTTGTACTTGCTGTATTAATGAGGGGTGTCCGCCGAAATACATTGGACCAATTAAGAGAAGTGTGCCGGTTGAACGAACAAGCGAGCGTCAATGAATTAAATGAAAACATCAGTGGCTGCAAGGATATCACAGAGACACTGGATCTGTTGCTGCAAGAGGGGGGAAATGGGGAAATCCATGAGTTTGATTCATTGTGCAGGAAGATAATGGCCGGCAAAAATGAGGTTGCATGCCTGCAGCTTGCACGGGATGGAATTGTCACGCAGACCTTCCCGGAGGGAAGCAGATATTCAGATCAGAAGTATCTTTTTGAGAGCGCGGAGACAAGGGAAATCTGTGAATATTCCAAGAATACCGGAGCAATTGTGATTCAGGGACCGGTAGAGATGAATCACGGGGATCCCGTTGTCATTGTCAGGGATCCTGTTTATCTTACCGGAGAAGATGGAAAGAAACGTTTCTGGGGCTTCACGATCGCAATCATTCGTTCCTCAAAGGCGTTTCAGTCGGCGATGAATTCCCTGGGTTCATTCGGATATGATTATAATTTGTATAAAACAGAGCCGCTTGATACGGATTATCATTTGCTGAACACTTCCGGGCAAAGTCTTGAGAAGCCGGTAGAGGTAACCTTTATCAACGGATATTGCAGTTGGAAGCTCGAGGTCGAGCCCAAAAAGGGATGGGATGTCACGGAACATCTTATTTTATATTATTGTTTCGGGATGGCTGTTTCGATTCTAATCACCGTAATGGTGTATATGATGCTGAGAATTTCCGGGGATAGAAGGAGATTTGTGTATATGTCAGAACATGACGAGCTTACAAGTCTTCTGAACGTAAGAAAATTTTCAGCGGATGCCGAGGAAATTTCTGCACAGAATGGATTAAACGGCTGCGGATTCGGGATCCTATACATAGACATCAACTGTTTTAAGGCCATTAATGACAATTACGGACATGAAACGGGAGACGATGTGTTGGTTGAAACGGCCAGGCGGATTTCTGCAGCGGTACCGTATTCTTGTTATCGACTGGGCGGTGATGAGCTTGGAGTGCTTGTCACAGAGGATTTAACGGAAGATGGATACAGAGAAATCATACGGCAGGTTAATGCTTATTTCAAGGAGCCGGTTTGCTCGGGTGATCGATGCATACCCGTCAGTTTGAGCATTGGCTATGCGCTTTCTTCTGTGAACGGAACGGATGTGGAGAAACTGAGGCAGGCAGCGGATCAACGTATGTACTGTGAGAAGCAGAAGTATCATGAGAAGAGGGAGCGTCGCGAGAAGAAGGAGTATCGTGAGAAGAAGGAGGACAGAGAACCACAGGATAATGGGATGAGTGATACAGGGCGAATAGAGAGTTAATGCAGGAAAGAAGTAATCAAGGAGACCAAAGGCGAAGGGCCGGAGGTCTTTTTTTTTACGCGAGCAGTAAGCCGCAGCTGAGTAGGAAGGAGTCGTATACCAATATATTTGTGTTCTTGCGTTTTATTGTATTAAGTCATTGACACAATGAGAGATCCGTGTTATTGTATCCATGTACTAAGGGACTAATACAGAAGTACAAAGATAAACAGGTGAGAGAAATGGGAATCTTAGAAGAGAGGAGGGTGTACAGATGGCCTGGGAATTCAAAAACGGAATACCGATTTATCTTCAGATTGTCGATGGGATCAAAGTCAGGATTGCAGGCGGAGCGCTTCCGCCGGGGAGCAAGCTTCCTTCGGTCAGAGATCTGGCGGCACAAGCCGGAGTGAATCCGAATACCATGCAGCGGGCGATGACGGAGCTGGAACAGGAGGGACTCCTGTATACGCAGCGGACAAGCGGGAGATATGTGACGGAGGATGAGACGAAGATGAAGGAATTGAGAAGTGCTCTAAGTGAGAAATATGTAGAGGAATTGTTCACGCAGCTTTCGCGATTAGGTATGACAAGAGAGGAAATCATTACGGAAGTCAGCCGGTGGAGACCACAGGAAGAGCATGAGATGAAAAAGGAAGGGTAAAAGACGAATCGTGCTCCAGGCACCTGGAAGAGGGCTGAAATTTGCTTTTACATGCATTGTAGAATAAGAGGAGAATGATAATGGCAGAAATAGAATGCAGAGATCTGGTAAAAAAATACGGAGCGAAGGTCTCGCTCAATGGGGTAAACCTGTCTCTGGAAAAACAGAGAATTATCGGTCTGGCGGGACCGAACGGGAGCGGAAAGACTACACTGATCAAGCTGATTCAGCGGCTTTTGACGCCTACCTCCGGGGAGATTCTTGTCCATGGTTTACAACCGGGAAAGGAAACCAAAGAAATCATTTCTTATCTTCCGGATCGGGATTTTCTTCCGGACTGGATGAAGGTAAAGGAGCTGCTTGATTTTTTTGAAGCGTTTTATAAGGATTTTGATCGGATGAAAGCGGAAAATCTCATGGATAAGCTGGATATCGATTATAATCTGAACCTCAAGAAGATGTCGAAGGGAACGCGGGAAAAGGTGCAGCTGGTGCTTTGCATGAGCCGTAAGGCGGAGGTGTATCTGCTGGATGAGCCGCTCGCCGGTGTGGATCCGGCGGCCAGGGATTATATCATCCATACCATATTGGAGAACTATAACGAGGACGGATTGGTCCTGATCTCCACGCATTTGATTACAGACGTTGAATCCATACTGGACGAGGTAATTTTCCTTCAAAAAGGAAAGGCCCTTCTTCACAGGAACGCGGATGACCTCCGCGCCGAAACCGGGAGAAGCATCGATGATTATTTCAGGGAGGTATTCGCATGCTAAGCAAATTAATCGGATATGAAATGAAGGCTTTCGGAAGAATATTGCTTCCGGTTTACCTGGCAATTGTGGTAGTCGCGGTGCTCCTGGGAATTGATTTCCGGTTTCTTCCGACTTCAAAGGGTGAGGCAGGAACCGTTATCCTTACAATTGTCCTGGGACTTTTGGTTGCTGCGGTGTTCCTGGTGACAATTATCCTGTCTGTAGGCCGTTTTTACACAAACCTTCTGGGGCGGGAAGGCTATCTGATGTTTTCGCTGCCGACGGGAACGGGCAGCCTGATCTGGGCGAAGGTTGTTTCCTCGGTTATTTGGAGCCTGTTCAGTGCGCTTGTCGCAGCTGTCTCGGTCCTTCCATTCTTTATGATCCCGTCTTTCTCAAAGGAAGTGCAGGAGATCGGTTTTGGCAGTATCGTTTCAAAGGCGTTTGAAATGGCAGCGCCGTATACCATCAATATTATACTTGGAATTCTTATCGTGATTGCCGGAGCTGTTGCTGCGATCGTACGGATATATGCGGCCATTTCTATCGGACATTTATGGTCGGATCATAGAATTATCGGTGCGGTTCTGGCATATATCGGTTTTGGTATCCTGGAATCCATTGTTATGGCCCTCCTGGGTATAGGAGTTTTCTGGGCAGGAAATTATCCGGATTTATTTACCGCTCTGGGGACAATGGGTGCAGAAGGAGCCGTTCTGGCAGGGTGCGCAGCAGAAATTGCGTTTTACGGTGTCGTTACCTGGCTCATCCTCGACAGGAAGCTTAATCTGGAATGAGTATGAAACGACCGGGCCCGATAAGAAAAATGGCTGCATCAATGAGCTGTTGACACATATCAAGAATGGATTGATTCCTTTTTCGGAAAACCTGCGGTATATTAACAGCATCAAAGACAAAGGCGTCGGGAGAGAGAAGAGACTCACCGGCGCCTTTGTTTTTTCGCGAACAGTGAGCCACAACTGAATGTGAAGGATTCGAGTGTGGCGAGCTTCGCGATAGCGAGATAAAACTCGCGCAGCGTGTTTTATCTCGTTCGATCTTCAGAATAGGTATCGAGCTGCGTTTGGCAAAGAACGACACGACAGTTGCATTAATTGATTACTCAACATACACAATATGGCGTTCTATATTTCAAAGCAATCGAAAAAACGTGTATTTAAAGGAAATGTTGCCAATGAAAATTTTCTTTAAAAAATCTACAATTTATGGTTGACATTCCCGGCTTGCGGTGTTAAAGTATCACATGTCGCCGAGATACAGCGACAACACAGAACATTGACAATTGAACAGTAAAACACATCCTCGAAAATTCACATGAAGTTTAAAAA
>OMUU01000070.1 GCA_900314295.1 uncultured Lachnospiraceae bacterium
AATACGAAGGCAGACAGAAAGAAGCCAAGGAAAAGGAAGTCCGGGAGTATTTCGATCGTGTGTCCGGAAGCCTCGGACAGGATGCGGACCGGATCTGGCAGAAGGTCTTTGATCCGAAGTGGACGAATGCCTCGACAAATGCGGCGAAGTATCGCGATGAGATCCAGATTGCGGTCGCATCAGCGGTCCGTGACATGGAAAGCATCAAGGCCATTGATTCACCTTTCGGGGATACATTGAAGGATGTATATCTGGAAACGCTGTCGATGGATGCGGTGCTTAAGAAAAATGAGGAGCTGAAGGAGGCTGCCGGAAAGGCCGGCCTCACAAATGCGGCTGCCGGAAATGCCGGCATGGCTTCCACCCCCGCAGCAGCAACCGCCGAAACACCTGTGGCTGATGAAACAGAAGGAACGCTGGTCAGGATCCATGCCTCCCAGGCCCGCCTGAACCAGATCTGTGATTTTATGAAAGCGATCGGGGTAACCTATGAAATCGTGTAGGTAGTGCTTATGTTTGATTTTACCCGCGTGAACGATGATCAGAAGAAGGCAGTTACAGCAACCGACGGGCCGGTCCTCATCATTGCCGGACCCGGGACGGGCAAGACCTTCACGCTCGTAAAAAGAATAGCTTATCTTGTGCTCGAGAAACACGTCGCACCCGGTGAGATCATGGCTGTGACATTCACCGAAAAGGCGGCGCGGGAACTGCTGACCAGAATTTCGGATGAGTTCCTCGCCTCCGGTGCGCAGATCAACATCAACGAGATGTATATCGGCACATTTCACGCCGTCTGTCTGCGGCTTTTGAAGGAAAACTCCGAGTATGCCGATAATGACAGGCCGCTCCGGATGATGGACGCGTTCGAGCAGCTCTATCTTGTCTGCCGGAATATCGATCTTTTCAACAGCCTTCCCGATTTTTCAAGACTGATCTCCGGAAAGAGCCGCTGGAAACAGGCGCAGGAGATCTGCCGGTATGTGAACCAGATCATGGAGGAGCTTGCGGATGTCGACGCTCTCCTTTCCGATGCCGACAGGGACATGCAGTTCCTCGGAAAGATCACCGTCCGCTACCGTGAACTTCTTGAGCGGAACGGCGTGATGGACTTCTCCTCTATCCAGACCCGGACCTATGACATGCTGAAGGACAACCCTGCCGTTCTTGAAAAGGTTCAGCAGAGCATCCGGTATATCATGGTCGATGAATACCAGGATACGAACTACATTCAGGAACAGCTCGTGTTCCTGCTTGCGGGGGACCGCAGGAATATCTGCGTCGTCGGCGATGACGACCAGGGCATGTACCGTTTCCGCGGAGCCACCATCCGCAACATACTGGAATTCCCTTCCAAATTTCCACCTGACGAATGTACGATCATTCACCTGAATAAGAATTACCGCTCAAAGCCGGACATCATCCGGTTCTACAACCGCTGGATGGCAAATGCCGACGGCGTAAACCTGTTCAACTGGGACAAATACCGCTATGACAAGCAAATTACTGCGGCAGATCCGGATGCTCCGAATAATCCGGCCGTGTTTATGTGCGGCGGCACGGAGGATGATGAAAGGGAGGATCTGCTTCGGACGATCCGCATGCTGTTTGAAAACGGTTGCATCACCGATCTTAACCAGGTCGCCTGCCTGTTCCGATCCGTAAAAAGCGAAGAGTCGGCGGATCTCGGCCGGTATCTTGAGGCGAACGGTATTCCGGTCTATTCGCCCCGCTCGGATATGTTCTTCGAGCGGCAGGAGGTCAGACAGATCCTCGGCTGTCTCATGCTCTGCTTCCAGTCATACCTCGGGGATCTGAAGCGGAACTCGTTCACGCATCTCATTTCCGATACGCTTAGGGATTACTACATTTCCTGCGTTAAAGAAGCAAGTGTGATCTATAAGGGCAATCCGGATCTGTATGCCTTTGTTCAGAAGCAGGCCGGCGAGATCCTGAACGTAACGGAGGAAAATGAGGACGGGCTTCTGGATATCTTCTATAAGCTCGTCTCCTTTGCACCATTTGATGAGTACCTTTCCGCTGATCTGCAGGACAATGTTCTGAAAAGCAGGGCAGCCCGGAACCTTTCCGAGATATCACGTCTGCTCTCCCGATTCAGCCATCTGCACGGCATGCACAGCATTACGCCCGTAAACCGGATCTCGCTGCCGGAGGAACTCTTCAACGATTTCTTCCGCTGTCTCTATGTCGACGGGATCGGTGAATACGAGGATGACTCCGAATATGCCCCGAAGGGCTGCGTCTCTTTCATGACGATCCACCAGTCGAAGGGACTGGAATTTCCTGTTGTTATCGTAGGCTCTCTCGGGAGCACGCCGAAAAACAATTTTGATTTCCTGATGACATCCCTTGAGAACCGGTTCTTCCACCGTCCGCCGTTTGAACCGCTTTCTGATATCCGGTTCTTTGATTTCTGGCGGCTTTACTATACGGCATTTTCAAGGGCGCAGGATCTGCTGGTTCTGGCGATGAGAAAACGGCAGGGGAAAGCCTTTGTTCCCTATGTCCGTACGCTTCCGCATATCTGTGAATTCCGCGGGGCAGAGGCATTTGCCCGGATCAAAAAGGTGAACTACAAGCGGATGTATTCGTTTACCTCGCACATCGCAGTCTACGACGGGTGTCCGATGCAGTATAAGTTTTACAAGGAATACGGGTTTGTGCAGAACCGGATGTTCCATACATCGGTCGGATCCCTGGTCCATGCGACGCTGGAGGATATGAACAAATGCATTATCTCCGGCCATCTGGAGCGGGTAAATGAGGACTCGATCCGGGAGTGGTTCGTCCTCAACTACCAGAGGATGCAGGAACAGACCGGATATTTCCTTACAGATGAGCAGCAGGACCAGGCGCTGCAGCAGGTGATCCGCTACTATCACCACAGGAAGGATGAGCTCGGCAGGGTCTGGAAAGCCGAGGAGGAGATCAACCTGGTGCTGTCGGAATACATCCTGCAGGGTGTGATCGATCTGGTGGAGGGCCTTGATGATACGGTTGAGATCGTGGACTACAAGACCGGACCGAAGCCGGATGTCGCCCGTTACCCGTCAAGGGTCGAGCATTACCGAAAACAGTTGGAGATCTATGCCTATCTGATCGAGAAACGGTACGGCAAGAAGGTCAGCCGGATGCATCTGTATTATACGAGCACCATGGAGGGCGATCCGCTGGTCACGTTCGTGTGGAACCGGGCGGATGTTGACCGCACGATCCGTGACATTTCAGAGACCGTGCAGAAGATCGAGACAAAAGACTTTCATGAACGTGTGCAGAATGCGTACGCCTGCAAGTTCTGCGATATGCGTTATTTCTGCAAAAGCGAAAACTGTTAAGGAGGGATCCTTATGGCTGTATGCCTGAACTGCGGAAAAGAGACAGATTACTGCCTTTGTGAAGACTGCCGCGGGGCAATTGATATTGAAGCTCTGTGTCAGAAGATCATAGAATACAGACCCGGCAGCGGTGAGAATCCGCTGTGGGACCAGATCGCCTCGGAAATGGCCTATATGAGCGATTTCCGGAATGCGGTATTTGCCCTGGCGGATGAACTGCCCACGCCCCGGAAGGAATACCGGCAGATCCTGTCCTTCTCTGGGGAAAATGCGAATGTCCAGAAGTATAACCGCCCGTGGCTGTATGAAACATACGACAGGATCAAAGACCTTGACGGATTGAGCCGACAGGAACTGAACCGGATCAAGGGCATGGTGCTCGGGGCGTTGTTTATGGATTACCGGTATGAGGATGCCGACCTTCTGGCAGGGGAACTGCTGGAGGAGGATGCGCTTCCGACGCAGGCCTATTACAATCTGGCTGACTTCTATTCCAAGACCAGGCGATATGATGAGGCGGATGATGCCATGGATGCCGCCGCAAGGATATACGGCACAGAGCAGACAGAAATTCTTTTCGGAAAGCTTGCGGAAAGCAACCGGAAATACCGCGAAAAGGAAGCCCAGGGCAAACAGCAGTATATGCCGAATCCGAAGGAAAACAAGGATGAGGCCAGAAAAGCCTATATCG
>OMUU01000051.1 GCA_900314295.1 uncultured Lachnospiraceae bacterium
TATTCGTGTGCGGCGAGCGTCGCGATAGCGAGATAAAACTCGCGCAGCGTGTTTTATCTCGTTTGGGTGAATAGATGTCGTCAGCTCTGTGACATTTCTGCATGGAAGAGAAGCAGACATTCCGACATTTCCGCCATATAGAGGAAATAATCCGTTTGCCGCTGACGATACAAAACCGTATTCTGTAATTATCAGTTCTACATGATTTGGTGATGTAAAACGTATGAATTCCGCATGGCGCTCCGCGAGAAGCGCGAATACATGAGGAGAATACGAGAGTTGGGAGGTAAAATATGAAACTGAGCTTCAGTACAGAGGTCGTAGACCTGGACCATCAGGCTCCGAATCGAAATAAACGGGAGAGCAAGTATTTCTGGGATGAAATGTATCAACTGATTTCCGCAGGTGGATTCCGCAAAATTGATATTCCTTATGAGCCGAAGTGGGATTTTGGCGGCAGATCAGGAATTCCGAGAACCAGGAGATCGATCGACATCAAATTCGGGAACACAGAGGGATATCTGAAATTTCTATCGGAAAATGGAATAGAAGGAATCAGCTCGGTGCATCTGGACCCGACGCTTTTCTGCCAGGGGGCGCTTCCGATGTTTTTTGGAGCGGCAGAGCATTTCGGAAGGGATGCGATTCAATTTGCTTCCGAGGCAGGTGCCGATTCTTTTATCCTTACTGCGACACCGACCTGTTATGCCGTGCATCGGACTCTCGGGGAAGCATCGGAAGAGGATTTTTTGAAGCAGATGAAGGAACTGACAGAGAGGCTGGCGGATTTCGCAGAGGAAAAGGGCGTCAGGCTTTGCCTGAAAAACGAATATTGGGGACTGCTCAGAGGAAACCGGATCACAGATTTTGTGAAGGATATGAAGGAAAATGTTTTTCTGGATGTGGATACCGCGCACCTCTCCATAGCCGGAACAGATGTCCGGGAATTTATCAGGGAAAATAAGCGGCGGATCGGGTCCGTTACCCTTACAGATACTTCTTTTAAGGATCAGGAAGAAGCCTACAGGCAGGTTATGCCGGAATTTCCGGCGAAAGCGGCGACATGGGTATTCCGGGATCCGGGATTTGGAATGGTTGATCTGAAGGCATGTGCCAAGGCTGCGGGAGAGGCCGGGTATGATGGAACTTTCCATTTAAACTGCAGAAATTCTGCTGCTATCTGCCGGTCTATTCTGCGGGCACGCTATTATGCGGACCATGTCCTGAATGCATGAGAAGGGGGTCAGACGATCATGGACAACAATATTAAATTATCACATATGAGTCATTGGAAGACGGTTCCTTACAAACAGATCGACAATTTCCGGGATTACTATTATGAAGACAAGTCAAATGTCTGCTACTACCAGGACTGGGACAGAATTCTCCGGTATCACAAGCAGACCGGTTACGAGGGGATCGAGCTGGCGCCGTGGGATCTGAATGAAATCCTCGGACTTTTCGGGACACCTCAGAATTTTACAGACTTTGCCGCGGATCATGGAATCAAGGTAAGCGGAATGTTCCACGGATGTGACGACTCTCACCTTGCGCAGAAGCATGACGAGGTGGTACAGGCGGGAAAGGACGCGGTGGATATCTGTGCGTCCTTTGGCGGAAAACATCTGAACACCTGTCCGGGAAATAACTATTACGGCAATGGGCCTCTGGATGAGCAGGGCCTGAAAAATATTGCCTCCTGCCTGAATGAAATCGGCGCCTACGCGGAATCGGAGGGGGTTCAGATCGGCATTCACAATGAATTTTTCTGCGTTTCCAATAAATATAATCATCGGCAGCTGATTGAGCTGACGGATCCGAGATATGTGCATTACTGTCTGGACACCGCGCAGATCGCACTGATGGGGGATGATCTGATCGACTTTTATGACACGTACAAGGAGAGAATATGTACCTTCCATCTGAAGGACACCGCGGATATCGGCGTTCCGGATGAAATCCGTTTTGCGCAGGATGTCGAGATTCAGGATGACGGTCACCGCTGGTTCTGGGAGCCCGGAGAGGGCGTGCTCCCTCTGCGTGAGCTGTGGAAGCATGTGGCAGAGTACGGATTCAAGGGATGGGTTACCGTCGAGGATGACGGCGCCCCCGACTATCTGGCGGCGATGACGCTGTCGGCCTACTATGTACAGCAGGTGCTAGGCAGCATCTACAGATAAGAAGGGCTGTAAGAACCGGTGCTGGCAGGAAATTTGTGAAAAGCCGGAGAGAAGAAATTCATGGGGACAAAGATATGGAGAAGAAAGACAGGGTGAAAGTGGGAATCATCGGTTGCGGTACGATTTCCGACGTCTACATGACGAATATCACCAATCATTATCAAAATCTGGAACTTGTCCGGGTGGCGGATCTGTATGTAGAGAAGGCGAAGAAAGCACAGGAAAAATATGGGATTTCGCATGCGGGAAGCGTCGAAGAGCTTCTTGCGGATCCCGAGATTGAACTTGTGCTTGACCTGACGATTCCGGCGGCTCATTACAGCGTCAATCGGCAATGCCTAGAAGCGGGAAAGCATGTATATTGCGAAAAGCCTCTGGCGCTGAAATTCTCAGAGGCAAAAGAGCTGAATGATCTCGCGGCCGCAAAGGGACTTTTCTGTGTGGCTGCACCGGACACTTTTCTGGGAGCCGGCATACAGACGGCACGGTCCGTGCTCGACGACGGAAAAATCGGAAAGCCGGTTGGCTTTACCGCCAACATGACCTGCGCCGGACATGAGCTCTGGCATCCGAACCCCGGATTTTACTATCAGAATGGCGGAGGACCAATGTTTGACATGGGGCCCTATTATCTCACTGCTCTGGTATATCTTCTGGGAACGATTCGTTCAATTTCCTGTTTTGCCGTGAAGGGGCGGCCTGTCAGAAATATTCTGGGAAATCAGGTGGAATCAGAGGTTCCTACGACATATACCGCGATTTTATCCTTTGTCTGCGGCGCTGTGGGAACCATGACCATGAGCTTCGACACCTGGAAGACAAGGCTGCCGCTGCTGGAGATCTATGGAACAGAGGGCAGCATGGAGGTGCCGGATCCGAACGGATTCGGCGGGAAGGTGGAAATTTTTGACGGGAATAAGCTTCGGAGTATTGTGGATTCGGTTAAGGATCCGTTCCCGGCAAAGCTGATCGCCATGATGCAGAATCAGGCCGACTGCACGAGCGAGGTACGCTCGGAATTTGCGGAGGATCCGGATCCGCAGGGCAATATGCGGGGTCTCGGCGTCAGCGATCTGGCGCAGGCAATCCGCTTTCACAGGCAGCCAAGGGTATCCGAGGCAGTCTCTCTGCATGTCGTTGAGGCACTGAATGCCTTTGAGATTTCTGCGAGAAGCGGCGTGGTTTATGAGATGACGACTAAGGCTGAGAGAACGGAGCCGATGGGAAAAGGCTGGGAACTTTGGGAAGTAAGATAAGTATCAGGAAGAAAAGAGGTACAGATATGGGAAGACTTGTGACACTTATGACTTCGCAGTGGGCGGATCTTGATTTGGATACCATGTGCAAAACTGCGAAAGAAATGGGATATGACGGAATTGAGCTTGCCTGCCAGGGACAGCATCTGGATGTAAAGCGCGCGGCGACAGAGCCGGACTATGCGAAAGAGGTCAGGGACACCCTGAAGAAATATGATCTCAAGTGTGAAGCGATTGCGGCGCACGTCATCGGACAGTGCGTCGGAGATTATAATGATCCGCGGCTGGACAATTTTGCGCCGCCGGAGCTGGCCGGTCAGCCGGACAAGATCCGGGCATGGGGAATCGAGTACATGAAGTATTCAGCCATTGCCGCGAAAAACATCGGCGCGCATATCGTAACGGGATTCACGGGATCCCCCATTTGGAAATGGTTTTATTCGTTTCCGCAGACGACAGAAGAAATGATTCGGGACGGCTATCAGCAGATTTATGATCTTTGGTGCCCGATTCTCGATGTATTTCGTGAGAATGGAATCCGGTTTGCGCTGGAGGTTCATCCCGGAGAAATCGCGTTTGACTATTATTCGACGCAGAGAATTCTTCAGGTATTTGCCGACCGTCCGGAGTTCGGTATTAATTTTGACCCGAGTCATCTGATCTGGCAGGGCGTGACGCCGCATGTATTTTTGAATGATTTTATTGACAGGGTTTATCACGTACATATGAAGGATGCCGCGGTGACGCTGGACGGAAGAGCGGGACTTCTTTGCTCGCATATTGACTTCGGCGATCTCAGAAGAGGCTGGAATTTCCGCTCTTTGGGACATGGAAACGTGAATTTTGAGGAGATAATCCGTGTCCTGAACGCACATGACTATGAGGGACCGCTTTCCGTAGAATGGGAGGATTCCGGCATGGATCGTATCGCGGGAGCGACTGAAGCCTGTGCGTTTGTCAGAAAAGCAGATTTCAAAAAATCGGCAATTAAATTCGATTCGGCGATCGCAAACTAAACAGGAAGGGGATGCATAGGATGAAAAAATATGTTTCTTACGGAATGGTTGGCGCTGGTCTGGACTCGTTCATCGGGAATGTGCATCGTGTCGCAGCCGGTTTTGACGGCCTGGCGTTTCTGACGGCCGGCTGTTTCAGCAGGCATAAGGAGAAAAACCAGGCGGCCGGAGATTTCTACCGCCTGGATGCGGACAGGGTGTATGAGGATTACAGGGAAATGGCGGAAAAAGAAGGGGCGCGCCCTGACGGCATCGACTTCGTGGTGATTTCTGCGCCTAACAACGCTCATTACGCGACGGCAAAGGCGTTTCTGGAAAGCGGCATCCATGTACTCTGTGAGAAACCGCTCTGCTTTGAGGTGAGTGAAGCGGAAGAACTGAAGCAGCTGGCGCAGGAGCGTAATCTGCTGTTCTGCGTCAATTACTCCTATTCCGGCAATAACATGGTCAAAGAGGCCCGGGAATTGATCCGGAGCGGATATATCGGGCAGATTATAGACGTGAATGCGGAATATCTGCAGGAATATCTGGTGGATGATATCGGAAAAGGAGACCAGACGATGAATAAGCTCTCCTCCTGGAGAAAGGATCCGAAGATCGCCGGGATCTCCAACTGCGTCGGAGACATCGGAACACACATCGAAAACACGGTGGCCTATATGACCGGGCTTCGGGTGAAACGAGTGGCTGCAAAGCTGGACTATTTCGGACAGCCGCTGGATTTGAACGCGAATATGCTCGTGGAGTTCGAGAACGGCGCGCACGGCGTATTCTGTTCCTCACAGGTCTGCGTCGGGCATATGAACGGTCTTGTCACGCGAATATTCGGTACAGAAGGGGCGATTGAATGGCACGAGGAGGAGCCGAATATTCTGTATGTTACAAAGAAGGGACAGCCTACAGAAATCCGGCACAGAGGGATGGCTTATGTCAGTCAGAGGTCTGCAGAGATGAACAGACTTCCGGCCGGTCATCCGGAGGGGCTTTATGAGGCGTTTGCGAACATCTATAAGGTCTGGATAGGAGCGATTCTGAAGCTGAGCAGCGGGGAGACGCTGACGGAAAAGGATTGTGATTTTCCGACTGTAGATGACGGGATCGAGGGCGTAAAATTCCTGCACGCCGCGGTGGAAAGCAGCCGGAGAGATGCTGCCTGGGTAGAAGTCTGAAGCAGTTGTCCGAAGACGGACATGGTATGATTTACGCGAACAGTGAGCCGCAGCCGAATGCGCAGTATTCGTGTGCGGCGAGCGTCGCGATAGCGAGATAAAACTCGCGCAGCGTGTTTTATCTCGTTTGAAAATTGTTGTTACCTGATGTGGGTCAGGCCGATAGAACCGCCGGAGTGCTTTGCGCTCTCGAGCGGTGCTGTCGGCCTGACTTTTATATTGCAATGCACCGGGGAGCAGCGGGCTTTTTTGACCTCTGACAGGATGAACAGGGCATCCTTGCCTGAGCACTTCAAAATCGAAGGTCGAACCGCATGTGATGCTGTGTTTAGGAACAGAATATTTCCTCCATATAGCGGAAATCGTCGCTTTGCGTATACATTTTCCAGGTGATAGGATGGAACCATCGAAAGAGCCCGGGATCAAAGCGCTGGATCAAATAGCGCAGAAGATATTTTTACATAAAGTGAAAATACAAAAATCTTATACAAATGAATTTGAAAACGATGAAAGCGTCAGGAGGATAAAGAAAATGGCACCTAAATTTCCTATGTTGTTTCAGATCGGAATTATTGTTCGGAATGTAGAGGAAGCAGTTAAGAACTGGGAAGCAATCGGTATGGGCCCTTGGGCGATCAATGAGATGAGCGGCGAGAATCCGCCAACCACAGATCTCACGATCGACGGAGTCGCAAGACACGGAAAGGTCGCAAGACAGGCGTTCCTCTCTGCCTACGGAATGGAAATTGAATTGATCGAGCCTGTAGAGGATTCTCCTTACAAGCAGTGGCTGGATGAGCATGGACCGGGAATCCATCATATCGCGGCAGCGATTGATCAGCCATATGAAGAGGTTCTCAAGGAGTACAAGGAAGATACCGGAAAGGATCCGTGGATCCGCGGCCAGGGCATCGGCGGTCTCATGGATTTCTCTTATCTGGATCTGAGAGAAAAGCTTGGAATTATCGTTGAGATCTATAAGAATATAGATCCGGCCAAGGTGGGACACAGTTACGATGCTAAGGGAGAACCGGCACTTAAATAATAAACACGCATACAATATGTAGTGCCACAAACTGTATAAGCTGCGGATTGCTCCGTGTTGCGCACTTCCGCAATCTACAGGTATCATCAGAAACAGAATGTAATATTGTCGATTGTTAGAGAAGGAAAAGGAGAGTACAGATATGGAATATAGTACATTTGAAGAAGGCGGAAAAAAAGTCAGCCGTTTTATCGTCGGAACCATGAATATCATCAATAAGGATGATAACGAAGAGGATTTCAAGCGCCTCGATGACGCGCTGGAACTGGGAATTAATGTAATTGATACCGCCATGGGATATGGAAGAGGAACGACCGAGATGGCTCTCGGAAAATATTTTGAGAGCAGGAAGAACAGAGACGAAGTTTTTCTGATCAGTAAATGCTGTCATCCTTCACCATGGCGTACCAGAGTCACAACCTTCGATATGGAGGCAGATCTGAATGATGCTCTCGTCAAGATGAAAACGGATTATATTGATCTGTACATGCTCCACAGAGACGATCCCACAAAGCCGGTCGGACCGCTGGTAGAGACATTGGATAAATATTACCGTGCCGGCAAAATCGGCGCATATGGGGCTTCCAACTGGAGTATTGAAAGAATTCAGGAGGCGAATGATTATTGTCGTGAGCATGGTCTGAAAGGATTCTCCGTATCCAGTCCGAACTACTCGCTGGCACAGCAGTACAGCAATCCCTTCGCACCCGGATGTGTATCAATTTCCGGACCGGAAAACGTAGAGGCGCGCCAGTGGTATGAGAAGACACAGATGCCGGTGCTGGCATGGTCTTCCATGGCCGGAGGAATGATGAGCGGAAGATTCACCAGGGAAATGTGGAAGAACCATCCGGAGGAGCTTCCGGGAAGCGTTCAGGCATACCTGGGAGAGGAGAATTTTACAAGGCTTGAAAGATGTGCGCAGCTCGCAGAGAAACATAACTGCGAAATTCCGCAGATCGCTCTGGCATTCGAGATTGACGGACCGATGAATGTATTCCCGATTTTGGGAGCGGCAAATAAGGAAGAGCTGGAGTCCTCCCTGCGTGCTCTCGATGTGAAGCTGACGAAAGAAGAGTGCGAGTACCTGGATTTAAAGAGAGATGAACTTTGATCCATACTTAGGCTCGTCTAAAAAATATGGTTATTTTCAAGGCAGGAGCTGTACAGGTTGG
>OMUU01000154.1 GCA_900314295.1 uncultured Lachnospiraceae bacterium
TTATCACAGCTTCCTCATAAGATGAAGAGGAAAGATCAACATTGCAAAAAAAAATTGTATGTATAATAATATCCATGTAATAGTCTTCGTGAAATTTTTTTATATGCCAATTCTCAAAAATTTATTTCGATTTGCTGGCCGGGCAGGCTGATCAGTAGAAAAGCAGAAGAGAAGCCGATAAACATGGAGGTTTACGATGAAAGACGGATTTATCAAAGTTGCTGCAGGAACGCCGGATGTAACCGTTGGTGACTGCGTTGCCAATGCGGATGCGATTCTGGCACAAATCAGAGAAATGGAGAAGGCGCACGCGAAGATCATGGTGTTTCCGGAGCTCTGCATCACCGGATATACGTGTCATGATCTGTTTCTGCAGGATCTCCTGATCGCGGAGGCAAGAAGACAGCTGAACCGGATTTTACATGAAACGGAGAAGACCGATGCATTGATCTTCGTGGGCCTTCCTTGGGAACTTCGCGGAAAGCTGTACAACGTGGCCGCCGTTCTGAACCGCGGCCGTCTCCTCGGCCTCGTCCCGAAGAAAAATCTGCCGACCTATAATGAGTTCTATGAGCGCCGGCAGTTCACGCCCGGACACGAAACCGTCGAGTGGCTCGGCTCGATGGTTCCCTTCGGCATGAATCTCCTCTTCTACTGCGAGGAAATTCCCCGGCTGAAGGTCGCTGCGGAGCTCTGTGAGGACCTGTGGGTTCCCTGTCCTCCCAGCATCTCCCATGCAGCCTGCGGGGCAACGGTGATTGCCAACCTGTCCGCGAGCAACGAGATGATTGGAAAGGACACCTACCGGAAAAATCTGGTCTCACAGCAGTCGGCCAGCCTGATCTGCGGATACATCTACGCCTCCGCCGGTGAAGGGGAATCCACACAGGATCTGGTCTTCGGCGGTCACAATATCATTGCGGAGAACGGAACCATTCTGGCGGAATCCAGACGTTTCCACAACGGTATCATCTATTCTGAGATAGATGTCAGCCGTCTCACGGCGGAGCGGCGCAGGACCAGCACCTACCCCGATTTTGAAACTGCGTCCGCCTATGGTGCTCAGGACGGGGCCTCCCTCGGAAAAACGGCAGCGCTCTCCAGTGCCATGCCTGTCGGAGCCTCCGGCTGGGTGCTCGGCGATCATGTCTGCATCCCCTTCCAACTCCGGGAAGAGCAGACCGCGCTGACCCGCACCTTTGCTCCGCATCCCTTTGTTCCGGAGGATCCGGCCACAAGGAACCAGCGCTGCGAGGAAATCCTGACCATACAGGCCATGGGTCTCAAGAAAAGACTTCACCACATTCACGCATCCCACGCAGTGATCGGCATTTCCGGCGGTCTCGATTCCACGCTCGCCCTTCTGGTAACCGTTAAGGCATTCGACATGCTGAACCTTCCAAGGGAGGGCATCATCGCCGTCACCATGCCCTGCTTCGGCACTACTGACCGGACCTACCGGAATGCCTGCACCCTGATTCGCGAGCTCGGCGTCACCTTCCGGGAAATCCGTCTCAACGAGTCGGTGACCCTGCACTTCCGCGACATCGGTCACGACATGAGCGTGCACGACGTCACCTATGAGAACGGTCAGGCGAGAGAACGGACGCAGGTACTTATGGATGTCGCCAACCAGGCCGGAGGCATTGTGATCGGAACCGGCGACCTCTCCGAGCTTGCCCTTGGGTGGGCCACCTACAACGGAGATCATATGTCGATGTACGCCGTGAACTGCTCCGTCCCCAAGACTCTTGTCCGCCATCTGGTCCGCTACTACGCGGACACCTGCGGCGAGGAAAAGCTCTCCTCCATCCTGCTTGATATCCTGGACACTCCGGTAAGCCCCGAGCTTCTGCCGCCGGAAAACGGCGTGATCTCCCAGAAAACCGAGGATCTCGTCGGGCCATATGAGCTCCACGACTTCTTCCTGTATTATATGCTGCGTGCGGAATTCACACCCTCGAAGATCTATCGGATCGCCAACCTCACCTTTGCGGGAAAATACACCGATACCACAATCCTCAAATGGCTGAAGAACTTCTACCGGAGATTTTTCTCCCAGCAGTTCAAGCGTTCCTGCCTGCCGGACGGCCCGAAGGTCGGTTCCGTCGCCCTCTCCCCGCGGGGTGATCTCCGCATGCCAAGCGACGCCAGTGCCCGGATCTGGCTGGATGAAATCAACGCTCTCTGCATCCCGGAGGAAAGCATGGAAGAATCGGTGAAGAAGCATAACTGATCGTTTTGATCTCCTAATCGTCTTTGCTTGATCTTTCCTTGATATTCTCGAACGAGATAAAAAGCGTCTCGCGAGTTTTATCTCGCCATCGTGACGCTCGCCGCACACGAATGCTTCGCACTTCGCTTCGGCTCACAGTTTGCCAAAAAAAATTACCGGAATATTATCGAATGCGACAATGTTCCGGTAATTTTTTATGATTTCTCTTACACTAATTCTTGCTCTGGAAACTCTGCACTCTGTCGTAGACTCCCTGCATGGTTTTGTCCAGCTCGGCGGTCACCCTGGAGCACTCCGTCAGCCCCGCAGACAGAGCCTTCATCTGTTCATCCGACAGCTGCTTCTTGTACCGAAGCTTATGCTCCAGACTTGCCCAGAAGTCCATGGCGATGGTCCGCAGCTGCACCTCGGCGCGCATCATTTTCTTGCCTTCCTCTGTAAAAATCGGCACCTCCACGATCAGATGCAGACTGCGGTATCCGCTCGGCTTCGGATTTTTGATATAATCCTTTTTCTCGATCAGCGTAATGTCATCCTGCTCCAAAAACTTTTCCGCGAGCATGTAGATATCGTTCTGAAAAGAACAGATCACGCGGATTCCGGCGACATCGTCCAGGTTTTCCCGGATTGACGCAATGCTCAAAGGAAGCTTTTTGGAATGAAGCTTTCTCACAATGCTCTCTGGACTCTTCACCCTCGTCCGGATCGACTCGATCGGGTTTGCGTCATATTTTACGGAAAAACGCTCATTCAGAACCTTGAACTTTGTCTCAATCTCCATGCACGCGCACTGGTAATCCGCAAACATTCTGCGCATCGGCTCCATTTCCGCGTCCGCCAGGTCCAGAAAAGCATCAAAGCTGATCCCGCCGGAAGGAAATATCTTCCTTATCTCCTCCGGCACCGCCATCAGCTTCATGATCTGCGAGTCTAAATTTGGCATAAAATCCCCCGTTCAATTGTAAAAATAGTTACCCTATTATTGATATTGTCTGTTTCTGCTGATCCCCACTACGGATTGTTCTCATTACGATGAAGCTATCGGTAAACCCCGTTAATCGTTATCGTGAAGGTAACTTCCTTCCCGTTCAGATCGGAAACCCCGTAATCATCCGGGAAGGTAACCTTAATATCAAAGGTCTCTCCGACCTTATGACCTTCTACCTGATCCTCAAAGCCGTCGATGTAGGTGCCGGACCCGAGGGTCAGATCGGTTCCTGCTCCGTTTGTGCTCCCGCCGTCAAAGGCCTTACCGTTCAGATATCCCGTGTAGTCGATGTTAACGGTATCCCCTTTCTGCACGACGGTTCCTTTTGTCGTGTTCAGAGTTGTCTTTGAAGAAGCAGACGAAGAATCACTTCCGGATGCTGTGCTCTGTGATGCTGTCTCCTGTGACTTTGTAGCCGTTGAGGAAGTGCTGTCTGTGTTTATTGTAGTAACAATATCTCCGGATGAAGACGAAACACTGGAACCGTCTGTCTTCTTCCCAGATGGACCGCTTGTGGCAATAATTCCGATCACAACAACCGCAGCCACTGCAATCACGATCACAATCGGAATCACCTTCCTGGCCTTCTGTTTCCTCGCCTCTGCCGCTCTCTGCTGCGCTCTGCGCTCCTGCGCCATTTTTCGATTTTCTTTTTTCATAAAAAATGCCCTCTCAATTGTTTATATGATACAAACAATTATAGCGGGCATTTGTGAACATCATGTGATTGTGAACGAAATAAAACGCGCTTACTTATCCGCCTTAATCGCATCCGTGGTGATCACGAACTTCACGGTTCCGTCCATTCCATTCGCGATTCCGCTGTAGTTCGTGTACTGAAGTCCATCCGAAGTAACCGCTTTCAGACGATCCTGCACATCGCTAAGATCATCCAGCGTGCCGCCAAGACCGTTGGTGATTTTCTTGATTCCTTCATCGTTGTACTTCTTCGTACCATCCTTCAGTTCCTTCGCACCGTCCGTCAGCTGCTTCAGACCACCTACTACCTGGCCGCTGCCGGAAGCAAGCTTATCCGTTCCGCTCTTCAGCTGGCTGGTGCCGCTCTTGAGCTCACCGCCCTTGCTGTTCAGCTGAGAAGTTCCGCTCGCCAGCGTCTTGGAACCGGATGCCAGCTGCGAAGCTCCGCTATTCAGAGCCGCACTGTTGGAATTCAGCTTCGATGTGCCTGCGTACAGAGAAGAAGCTCCGCTGGAAAGCTGTGCAGCTCCGCTGGAAAGCTGAGAAGCGCCGCTCTTCAGTGCACCGTTATTGCTTGTAAGCTTGCCAAGGCCTGAAGCAAGATCGGAAGCTCCGCCACTTACCTTGGAAGCTCCCGTAGAAAGATCCTTTGCACCGGAAGCTGCCTGAGATGCGCCATCTGTGTAAGAAATGATTCCATCTGACAGAGACGCAGCACCGGAATACAAATCAGATGCACCCTTTTTTAGATCTGCGCTTCCAGTTGTAAGCTCACTACTCTTTCCATCCAGGCCAGTAACTCCATCATACAATCCAGCGGCAGCACTGCTCAAAGTATTTGCTGTTGTAGAAACCGATTCGTTTAATTTTTCTGCACCAGTCTTCAACTCCTCAATTTTGGGCTGAGCATATTGCACATTACTATTCAGTCCCTGTATTGTTGTCTCATTAGCTTTCATTTTTTTAGTAAGTGATGTGGCTGAATCAGATACTTTTTTCTGTAATTCATTTATTTGACCTACCAAATAAGAAATCGATTTATTGTAATTCTGGATATTATTATTATATGTACTAACCGCAGAGCTTATCTCGCCCTCTGCATTGTTAAGCTGATTCAAAGCATCTCCTAATGTGTTAGTTGCATTAATTACTGTCTCATCCTCTGAAGCTGACAATGTTGTTATCGCAGTATTTATACACTCTTTATCCTTTTCAACATTAGCAATATAAGTATCAACCTTAACTTCACTAGCTGATAAACCGCCCAACTTGCTAGATATATCACCAAGTGCAGCTGATAAACCATTTAGTTCCTGAATGTTCTCCGTTGTGCCACCAGAAACCTGAGAAATGAGATCGGTTGCCTCCTTTGTCAATTCCTGCATCTGGGTTTCCAGTTCAACTATACCATCCGATATTTTTTTTGCACCAACGGATAATGCTTGAATATTTTTTGTCGGATCCGTATTATTTACAGTATCATTTAACGTTTTCAGTTTGGTTGCCAATTCCTTTACGCCAGTAGTATATTTCTGGATCCCGTCATCTAATGCAACACTCCCGTCCTTCAATTGTTCGGCGCCCGATGTTAGTTTTTTCACCCCGCCAATAAGTGTATCATTATTTTGAGTCAACTTATTCAATCCAGCCACCAGACTTGCCGCTCCATCAGACACCTGTCCTGCTCCGCTGGAAAGGGTCTTGGCTCCACTCTCGGCTGTAGATACGCCGTCTGTGTAAGAATTGATGCCGCCTGCCAGCTGATCCGCGCCTGTCTTTGCAGAGGAGGCTCCTGTCGCCAGCTGTTTTGCTCCGGTGTTCACCTGAGAAACGCCATTGGTATAGGCGCTTACTCCGCTGTTCAGCTGATTGGCACCGCTTGTCAGCTGCCTGGCTCCTGTATCTACCTTGGAAACACCGTCTGTGTAGGCCGTCACTCCGGAAGCAAGCTTGTCTACGCCGCTCTTCAGCTGATCAATGCCGCTGTCGAGCTCTCCGTATTTGTCATTCAGTTCCTTGACGCCATCGTACAGGTCGCTGGATCCGCTGACGAGCTTGAGGGTATTCTCCTCGAGATCATCGAGCTTGTCGTTCAGATCATCCACGGATTTAATATCAGAGAAATCAAAGTCATCGAACGCATTGGAAAGTGCAACGGTGTAAGTAGAATCCATGGTGAAATCTTTGACATCCGCTGTGATTTCCACGCTGTCGGTGATGTCGAGGTCATCGATTTTGTCTTCTACGCTATCCTTGCCCGTGCTGTCACTGCTCTTGCTGTCCTTGGTCTGGTTGCTGTCCGATTTACTATTCTTGCTGTCAGAAGATGAAGAAGCTACGCTCTCGGATTTTAATGGAGTCGCACTTGAGGATTTCGTATCGGAAGACGCTGTATTGGAAGCGGCAGTTGTATCATTGAGCTTATCCGCATCGTTCTTGGCATCCTTCAGCTTATCCTTCACGCTGTCGAGATCCAGATCCTCCTTGAGTCCCGGTACGCCGAAACCAAGAACGATGTTTCTGCTTCCGTCATTGATAACCTTGCCGTTGTCGATCGTCACATTGGAGAAATTATCTCCCGGAAGGATCAGGCCCGTCATCATGACAAACGGTGTCTTCATGGTCTCGGTCTTATCGCCGACCTTCGTCTGCACGCTGGTGTTGTTCGTGTACTGAATCTTGATGGTAAGCTTTCCGCTCTTGCCTGCAAGATCCTTCGGCGCGATTTCCTTTCCATCCAGATAGTAGGTGAAATTTACGCCGACCGGAAGCTCCTTGTCGGAACTTCCCTGATAGTAGATGTCGTTTCCGTCGGAATCCCAGACCATGGAATCCCCGGAACCGGTATAAGTTTCGTCACCCTTTACGTTCTGAATATCACTCAGAGAGGAAGCATCCTTTACACTTTTCTCGCTTCCGGCTCCGACCAGCTGATCCGAAACGGTGATCTTTGAAACCTTTCCATCTGCGTCTGCATTGACGTATACGGTTTCGTCCTTTGTTACCTTGGAGGTACTGCTGTCTGCGGCAAAAACAGCCGAAGCAGACGGTACGATTCCCATCATCGCCGCAATACCAACAGCAACGGTTTTGTTAAAATTCTTTTTGATTACGATCTTGGCATTTCTGTTCATTTTTTCAGCCTCTCTTCTATTTAAAAAGCAGAACCTCATCGACCTGCATCCTGAGATTTTTTCTTGATCCTCATGTCGGATTTCTTTTATTCTGAGATTTCTTTTGTTCTGAGATTTCTTATATTCTGAAATTTCTTTTATCCTGAGATTCCTTTATTCTGAGATTTCGTTTATTCTGTATTGCTGCACTGTCCGAAACAGCTTACGCATCCGGACGATCGCCGCTGCTCGAAGCAGCCCCGGTATCCGAAAACGCTCCAGTATCCGAAGGCTCCTGTGCGTCAGCACCGCCGTCTGATGATGCAGCTCCGGCCGTCTGTACGGCTGCCTGAAGCTGGGGATTTCTCCTCTGGGCGAAAGCAGCTCTGCGTGCTTCTTTCTTTTTTCCCAAAAAGTCAATCGACGTCTTCACGATCAGCTTATCGAAGATCATAAACATTCCCGGCAAAATGAAGAGAACGGTTACCATACTGATCAGAGCACCTCTTGCGAGCATCATACAGATGGATTTGATGATATCGATGTTCGAGTATACCGCCACTCCGAAGGTCGCTGCAAAAAATGCCGCTCCGGAAGTAATGATCGAACCCATGCAGGCTCTGTGCGCGATCTGCACGGCCTCTTTTTTCTCATGTCCTCTCTGACGTTCCTTCTGATAACGGCTCGTCATCAGAATCGCGTAGTCAACGGTTGATCCCAGCTGCACCGTGCCAAGTACGATACTCGTCACGAAGGAAACCGAGGTTCCCGTATAATACATAATTGCCATATTGACAAAGATGGCAAATTCGATCGTAATTTCCAGAATGAACGGGAGGGAAAACGACTTAAATACCATCAGGATAATGAAGAAAATGATGATCAGGGACGCGGAGTTTACATGCATGAAGTCCACGTTTGTGACATCCACCAGGTCATGTGTCAGTGGAGCCTCGCCGATCAGCATCGCACCCTTGTCATACTTCTTCAGAATGCTGTTGATCTGATCAATCTGCTTATTTACCTCATTGGATCCGGTATAATACGCGGTGCTGACAAACATCAGCTCATGATCGTCACTCTGCAGCATGTCTTTTACATCTGCAGGAATCATGGAATCCGGTACGGACGATCCGACGAGAGAATTCAAACCAAGTACATAATTAACCCCGTCTACATCATCAATCTGATTCATGATCGTGACTTTATTTTTTACCGGAATGTCCTTGTCCATGACTACGATATGCATCGTACTGCTTCCGAAATCATCCTCCACCCTCTGCTGCGCCACCATGGAGGGAAGCGACTTCGGCAGAGAACCCGACATATCATAGTAGTTCTTTACATGGTTGTTTCCGTATACCGCCGGGATGAACATAATCAGGAAAATAACCATCCAGACCTTATAGTGCTTTGTGATAAAATCGGAAGCCTTTTCCAGATGTCCCAGAAGCGGTTTATGTGTTGTCTTCTGGATCGGCTTATCAAAGAGCAGCACCAGAGACGGAAGAACCGTCACGCAGGTAAGCACACCGAAGACAACGCCCTTCGCCATAACCAGTCCCATGTCAAAGCCGAGAGTAAACGACATAAAGCAGAGTGCTATGAATCCGGCAATGGTTGTTATCGAGCTTCCGACGATGGATTTAAACGTATTGGAAATCGCATGACCCATCGCCCGGTTGTTGTCTCCCGGGAATCTCAGTTTATTCTCCCGATAGCTGCCCAGAAGGAAGATCGAATAGTCTGTCGTAACACCCAGCTGCAGCACGGCGGCGACCGCCTTTGTAACGTAAGAGATGGAACCGAAAATCATGTTTGTTCCCATGTTGTAGATAATGGCAAAACCGATATCCACCAGGAAGAGGAACGGTACCACGAAGGAATCCGTGAGCAGGAGCATCGCTGCCAGACAAAGTACAACGGCGATCGTTACATAAATCGGAAGCTCTTGATTGGTCAGGTCCCGAAGGTCATTCATGATGGCCGTAATACCGCTGACGTAGGTGTCTTTTTTTACGATCGAGCGAATCTGATCCACCGCCTCCATCGTTGTGTCTGCGGAGGAAGTGTCATCAAACATCGCAAGCATCATCGTGGCATCGCCCTTGAAAAATTTATCTCGCAGATCCTGCGGGATCATATCCACCGGAAGGGAGATGTCCGCCACATCATCGTACCAGAGCACATCCTTCACATGCGGAACCGCTTCGATGTCCTTTTCCAGCTTCGCTACATCCTTCATACTGTTATTGTCCACCACAATCATGGAGAAGGATCCCATCCCGTACTCATCAACGATGATGTCCTGACCCTTCATGGTATCCAATGATTTCGGCAGATACGTCAGCAGATCATAATTGGTCTTTGTGTGAAAATACCCGTATGCTGACGGAAACAGCATAACAACCGCCAGAATCAAAATCAGTATTCTGTGTCTGGCGATCCACTTGCCCACTTTTATCATTTTTCTCTCAACTCCTTACCCGGCAAATACCTGTACCCTACTGTGCACAATGTGTCATAAAATTATGCGTCACAAACCATTAATGAAAGGATGTGCCACAAAACTATGCGTCACAAACTACTAACGAAAGGATGTGACGCTAACTGCGATCTAACGGTTCAGCCGATCCGGAAAAGCTTTAAAGCTTTGACCTCTGAACCCCTTCATAACATGGAATATGTTAGTTCACAAATGACCAACGGTCAATAATTAGGTTTCACAAAAAATAGTCGAATTAAAAATGAATATTGGTCACTTTTAATAATTGACCATCGGTCATTTAAGTGAAATAATTCTTATGTATACCTTTTATCCCATAAAGGGCAAAATTCATGGTACAAAACCCTTTGCCCCTTGTGTATGAAATATATACTTTCGGTATCTTCTGATTATTGATATAATGTAATTGTGATTTTTCCCGGATACGAAAGCTCCCGGACTTCTCTCATCGCCTTTTCATCGAGAGAACCCCGGGTTCTCGGGATCGGATAATATGGCGCTGCTCCAATGATACGGCACCGCTGTAGAATGGAAGGGAAACAGAAAGGATAGATGCAAACCATGAGTAAGGTAGATGTGAACAAGCAGAATAAGCGGAATTCTCTTTTGACAAATGCCTACGATCTTTTCGTAAATCAGGGTTTTAATAAAACCACGATCTCGGATATCGCCAAGAACTCCGGACTGGCAAAAGGAACTTTTTATCTGTATTTTAAGGATAAATATGATCTGAGAGATGAGCTGATCGCGCGAAAATCTGCCCAGCTTCTCCTGGAAGCTCAGCAGGCGATGAAGGTCCGCCCGGTTCCGATCCGGGGGCTTGAAGACTATCTCCTGGCAATGGTCGATTATGTTCTCAATTATCTGCAGCGCAACAAGATGCTGCTGAAATTCATTTCCAAGAATCTCTCCTGGGGTATTTTCCGCCACGCGGTCGAGAAAACCGCAGAGAATCCCTCTTCCAGCAACCTCGGGGAATTTTATGACAATTATCTGATGGCGCTGAAAGCAGACAATTACGAATGCGATGATCCGGAGCTTTTGCTCTTCACAATCATCGAACTGGTAAGCTCCACCAGCTTCAGCTGCATCATGTATGAATCTCCCTGTACCATGGAGGAATATCTCCCTCACCTGCACCAGACCATTCATCTGATTCTGGAGGGTTACCGGCTGCCGAAGAGAGAATCTGACACAAGGGAACCCGCCACGGAGGCACCGAGCAATCCGTAACGGCAGTGGGCTGTTCAGATGGTATTTATCTGGCAGAGGGGCTGTTGCACAAATGCGACAGTCCCTTTGCGATTTCGAATACCTGCATTATAACATCGTACGGATCTGCATTACACCACCGTACGGATCTGCATTACAGCATCGTACGAATCTGCTTTCCTCCGATCCAGGAGGTTACATTTTCAAAAGCCATAACTGCTCTGCGGTCAATGGATTCTCTCGTATCAAAACCTACATGCGGGGTGCACACCAGATTCGGCGCACCGAGCAGCGGATGACCTGCCGGAAGCGGCGGATCCTTTTCAAAAACGTCGATGCCCGCTTTAATCCGTCCCTTTCGGAGCGCATCAGCAAGCGCATCCGTATCCACAACCGGTCCGCGAGAGGTGTTGATGAGGATTGCACCCTGCTTCATCTCCTCGATTTCCTTCCCTCCGATCAGTCCCTTCGTCTCCGGTGTCAGCGGTGTATGAATCGACACAATGTCCGCTTCCTTCATGACCTCATCCAGCGTTTTGTATTCTAAACCGAGATCCAGCGCTGCCTGCTTTCGGCTGTGGCTGTACCCGATCAGTCTGCATCCAAATGCCTTGAAAATCTCTGCCGTACGGCATCCGATTGCGCCGGTACCGATGATTCCCACGGTCCGACCTGCGAGCTCATGGCCCTGCAGTCCTGCCTTTCCTTTTCCTGTCTGAACGGCATCATTACAGCTGCTGATATTTCTAAGGCAGTCGAGAGCAAGACCTACCGCCAGCTCCGCAACGGCATCATTGCAGTAACCGCCGGTATTCGAGATTTTAATATTCTGCGCCTTGCAGGCATCTACATCCACATGATCAATTCCCACAAACGCAACCGAAATAAATTTCAGGTTCGGATCCGCCTGAATCACCTCACCGGGCAGAGGATGATTCGCAATCATCAGTACATCCGCACCGCTGCTTCTCCGCTTCAGTTCTTCAACATCCGTCGAAAATGTATCATATGCAGTGAAGTCATGTCCCTCCTTTGTCAGACCTGCCGCCAGTCGGTCCAGCGTATCTTTTTCAATCCCAAGCGGCTCCATCAATACAATCTTCATCCTTCACCTCCGTAAACAATGTTTCACTCACATGAATAATCTGTTTTTCAACACAGCTTCATTTTGTCTGCGTTTATATCGTATCATACTTTTCTTCTTTTTTTATAAAAGTTCCTTCATTCAGCTCCTTAAATGCCTGATACAGCTCTTCCTCAGAATTCATGACAATCGGTCCGTACCATGCGATCGGCTCATCCAGGCGGACGGAGCTCATGAAGAGAATCTCCGCCTGCCTCTGAAACAGCGAATCATACAACGCGCCGTCAGTAGTAGCCTTTTCGTAACTGCTCACACACCACTCAGATATCTTAAGGACAGTAACGCTTTTTCATCCCATCTGTTTATTTCTTCGACGGATTATCTCTTGATTCCCTCCGGCTCCTTCGGTAAAGTAATACTCACAGGCACGGAAAGGAGTAAAAATAAAATGAATTCAGATGCACACAATCCGGAAAAATCCTCCGGATCGGCTGCTCCACATAAGAGAAGACCGCATTACAGCGGAAAGTATCCCAGGAAATATTCGGAAAAATACAAGGAGCTGAACCCCGAAAAGTACGGAGATACCATTGAAAAGGTAATCCGAAAGGGCAGCACTCCCGCGGGAATGCATATCCCCATCATGGTAGAAGAGATTCTTGACATTTTGAAGATCCAGCCGGGCATGACCGGCCTCGACTGCACCCTTGGGTACGGCGGTCACAGTTCCAGAATGCTGGAAAAGCTGGAGGGAAGGGGCCATCTCTACTCACTCGACGCCGACCCCCTGGAAATCCGAAAGACGGAATCTCGCATGCGCGCCAGGGGATTTGGAGAAGATATCTTCACTCCCATCCATATCAATTTCGCGAATATTGACCAGGTTTCTGCGAAATACGGACCCTTTGATTTTGTTCTGGCCGACCTCGGCGTATCCTCCATGCAGATTGATAACCCCGAAAGAGGCTTTTCCTACAAGACAGACGGTCCACTTGACCTGCGGTTTGACCCGGAGAAGGGCGAGCCCGCCTCTGAAAGGCTTGCGCATCTCACACGGGACGAGCTTGTCGGACTCCTCATCGACAATTCGGACGAACCGTATGCAGAGGAAATCGCCGACGCGGTCCTGCAATCCTATCGCCGCAGGCGCCCGCTGGAAACAACCACAGATCTCCGCCTGTTGATCGAGGAAACACTGACGAAAACACCTCCGCTACACCGCGCATCTAAAGAGGAACAGGAAGAAGCCGTCAAAAAATCCTGCGCCCGGGTCTTCCAGGCGCTCCGCATCGACGTAAACAGCGAATTTGAGGTGCTCTATACATTTCTCGACAAGCTTCCCTCTGTCCTGAAACCCGGTGGCAGAGCTGCCATCCTCACTTTCCACTCCGGCGAGGACCGGCTGGTAAAGCAGGCCTTTAAACAGGGTGCCCGGGATGACCTGTACACAGAGGTCAGCCGCGACGTCATCCGCCCCTCCCGCGAGGAGTGCTACCGGAATCCGAGGGCACACTCCACAAAGCTGAGATGGGCGATCCGCTGATGAGCAGTCACACTTTATTCTCAGAACAGAAAAAGACGCCGGAGCTTACAACTCTGTGATCATCTTCTTCAGAAGCCGGATATGCTCCGGCTCCGTTCCACAGCAGCCGCCTACGATTCTGGCTCCGGCATCTGTAAGGGGTTTCATCTGCACCGCGAAAGCTTCCGGTCCGAGATCGTAGACGGCAATCCCCTTGTCATCAATTCTCGGCATTCCCGCATTCGGCTTGGCGATAACCGGTATGCTGCAGTTTTTCGCCAGATAACGGATGATGCTTTCCATCTGATCCGGTCCATTGCTGCAATTCAAGCCCACAGCTGCTGCTCCCATTTCCTGAAGAATGGCCGCTGCATCAAAGATATTTCCATCGAAAAAGCACTTTCCGTCCGCGTATACGGAAAACGTGCAAAGTACCGGAAGATCACACACAGAAGAGATGGCATCCAGAGCAATCGAGGTCTCATCGGAGGACATCATGGTTTCTACCGCCATCAGATCCGCCCCGGCATGGTACAGGATTTCCGCCTGTTCTCTGTAAATATCAAAAATCTGCTCGTAACTGGCATCACCGCCGGCAGAATCCGGCACCAGACCGGTCGGTGACATATCTCCCGCCACCAGAACTTGTCCCTTTGCCACCTCCTGAGAAAGGGCAAGCAGCCGCTTATTCATCTCCTCTACCTTGTCCGCGAAGCCGAAGCTGTCCAATACTTTCCGGTTTGCCCCGAAGGTCGGCGCGTACAGGATGTCAGAACCAGCCTCTACAAATTCTCTCTGCAGCTGCTGAAAAACATCCGGATGATCCAGGATCCATGCCTCTGTGCTACCCCCCTTCGGCATACCCCGCATGGAGAGATTCGTGCCCGTAGCTCCGTCCAGGCAGACGATCCGCTTGTCAGTAAGTTCTTTAAATTCACTCTTATTCATCTGTTACCCTCGCTTTCTGACAGGCATCCGCCTGCATTTTCTCCTTGGTACTGTTCCCACAAAAAAACAGCTAAGATTTTACACTACCTTAGCCAGAGCATTACTTTACTGGCTGTTATTTCCCGGAACATTTATCCTGCAGATCCTCTCTCAGCCTTCTGATATATGCCGGGGTTGTCCCGCAGCATCCGCCGACAATCCCGGCACCGGCAGATACAAGTTTCTGCACGTGCTGGGAAAATAATTCTGGCGTAAAGCTGTAGCTCATCTGTCCTGTAGCGTCCCGATGCGGAAGCCCGGCATTCGGCTTCGCGACAATCGGAATATGAACACTTTCGGAAACAGCTGCAATAATCTGCTCCAATCCATCCGGACCATAGCAGCAGTTAACACCGTACGCAGAGGCGCCCGCTTTCTCTGCCAGGGGCCCGCCTTCGAAAATGTCACCTCCGTAATAGGTGCTTCCGTCCCTCCTAACCGTCAAGGTACAGATCACCGGGGCGTCACACACCGATTTTACCGCCTCCACTGCAAGGATGGCATCCTGCACAGCGAGCATGCTCTCTGCTGCAAACAGATCACACCCTGCTTCATAAAGAACCAACGCCTGCTCCCGATATGCTTCAAACATTTTCTCCCGGCTTCCGTCTCCGCCATTTTCCTTCAGAATCATGCCCGTAGGCGCCAGGTCCCCCGCAATCAATGCCCTTCCAGCCGCCGCCCGCTTTGAGATTTCCATAAGCTCCCGGTTCATCCTGATCGCCTGATCCGCAAGCCCATATCTCTGAAGCATGATGCGATTTGCCCCGAAGGTCGGTGCATAGATAATCTGAGAGCCCGCATCTACGTACTCCCTCTGAAGCTTCTCCACCTTCTCCTTATGCTTCAGCGCCCAATCCTCTGTACAGCACCCGTGAGGCATTCCCATACGATAGAGGTTCGTCCCCATCGCGCCGTCCAGAAAAACAAGCCCGTGCCGCGTCATCTCTTGAAATTCATTCTTTGTCATGGCATCAACCTCCGAATTCGTCAGATTCTTCAGATCCCTATTTGAACCGATCCGTACATAGGCATCTGCAGCTTTAGAAACTTATTATAAATGTCTCCCAACCTTTTGAAAAGTACGTAAATATCTCTAAAAAACCTTATAAAAATGCCGCCCGGAGAAATTCATTCGCAGGCGGCATATATCATATATCAATATTTCATTTGTCTGTTTATCCGTATATCAATTGAATGCCATGCTCCTCACAGCATTTTATCCATTCCGGAGAAGGCTGTTCATCTGTCACAAGATAATCAATATGATCAAGATCTGTCAGCTTCAGAAACGCAGTGTTATCAAATTTCGTATGGTCGGCAAGGAGCGCCACTTTTTCCGCATTTTCCAGCATCACCCGCTTGATCTCTGCCTCGCTTTCATAGGAGTCGTATATTCCATCGGGTTTCAGACCTTTGCAGCTGATCACCGCGAGCTTTGCATTATAGCCGCGAAACACATTTTTTGCCGTTTCTCCCTGAAAAGACATAGATTTTTCATTAAAAATCCCGCCAGTACAGATAATGCTGAAGCTTCCGGATTTAACCTCTGAAAAAAGCTCCGAAGAATTTGTCACAACCGTCAGCTTTGCCTCATCCTTTATTGCCTTCAACGCTTCAACCACTGTCGTACTGGAATCTGTAAACAACGGTGAATTCTGAGAGAGAAGTTCAGCGGCGTTATTCGCGATTCGTCTCTTCGCATCCAGATTTTTGCGCTGACGCTCATAAAAATGTACGTTTTCTCTTCCCTGCTGTCCATTCCATATGGCTCCGCCGTGGATACGCGTCACAAAACCGGTTTCCTCAAGTTTATCCAGATCCCGCCTGACCGTTTCTTCCGTCACATTCCAGTTGCTGCTCAGCTCTGAGATGCTCACCTTCCCATTCCCTTCAATGTAAGCCTTGATCTGTTCGATCCGATCACGACCGGAAAGTTTAGCCATAATCCCTTTCCTCCTTTCATCAGTCGTCATTATCGTAAGATGGGAATATCTATTTTTAATATTAGTGGTTTTTTCTTGAGATTTCAACAAAAAATGGGCGGATTTCGCCAAAACAAAACCCGTCCTTTCAAGAAAACCATCATTTTACAGTCTGAAATTGACCGATTCTTTGTTTGTCCGCAAAAGCGCCTTTCTTATTCGTAATACTTCTCTCTGTCCAGAACACCTTCCTTGAAACTGATAATCACATCTGTCGCAGCATCGCCGATAACGTTCAGCGTAATTACCGCCATACCCGGGAGGTAATTCATCGCAAGCACCAGGGAATAACCGATCATACACAGCTCTGTATTCATTCCAAGTCCCATCATTACCACATAAACCATGGTTGTTCCCGCAACTGGAATTGCCGGTGTTCCCATCGCCGTACAAATTGATAGAAAGGCAGCTACAGCCAGCGTCGCCGGAGTGATCTCAAGCCCTGCAGCTGTCGCAATGAAGGTGATTGCAATCATGTGCATCGCGGTCGTACCGTTCATGTTGATCGTCATTCCGGTTGGAAGTACAAAGCTCGAGATTTCTTCCGAGCATCCCAGCTCCTCAGTACATGTCTTTGTGTTTAATGGAAGTGTCGCGGCGGATGAATTCGTCGCTGCCGCAAAAAGGCCGACCTTGAATACCTTTTTCATGAACGGTATAGGATTCAGCCGTGTCGTCAGGAAAATGCCTGCCGGGTAAATTGTACAAACCAGAAACAGGCTGACTACAATTGTTGTAACCATCCATACCAGAGTCGGTTTGATATATTCCGTTCCATATACAGCCAATGCTCTTGTAATCATGCAGAATATAGCGACAGGTCCGATACGGTTTATCAGAAAGTTCAGCCAAATCTGAACAACCTCGCCGAGATTTTCAATAACCTTTTTCAGCGGCTCTGCCCGGTCTCCCATTTTGGTCATACAAAGACCCAGAATAATCGAAACTACAACAACCGCCAGAATCGAATTATTCGAGGAGAAGGCTGTGAAGATATTGCTCGGGATGGCATTAATCAGTGTGACAAGCGGATTATATCCGTCCATGGTTGTGATCGCGTCTGCCGCCTTCGTCGGCAGGCTCACGTCAAACCCTCCCGTTTCCTTAACACAATAAGCCGCCGCTCCGGCCAAGAAAGCCGCAACCGCATAAAAACAAACATATGTTATAAATGTTTTCCCTGCAATCCTTCCCAGCTTTTTCGGGTCTGCCAGCGAGCACAGAGCCAGCGAAAGCGAGGTAAGAACAAGCGGTACAATCGCCATCTGCAGCCCTCTCATAAAAAACTGGCCGATAATATAGAAGAGCCCAATCCCATTAAACCCTTTGGTCGCTGTTATATCCTGAAACAGAATAGCATTTACGATTCTCCAGCCGGCATTGTTTTCGCCTCCCACCGCATTCCGGATCAGAATCGCTGCGATTCCGCAGATAAATCCCATGACAACCGCAAGGATCATCCTCGAAACGATTGTTCTTTTTTTCTTTTCATCCTTCTCCGATCCCATAAAAACCTCCCATGCCACCTCTTCCCGGGTGCAAATGGATGAATACTAATACATCATCTGAATGTTCTTTTCCTCACAGAACTGAATCCACACCTCGGACGGTTTTCGGTCCGTAATAATATAATCCACCTTTTCGAAATCCATCAGCTTCAAAAAAGCCACCTGGTCAAACTTCGTGTGATCTACCATAAGAACCACTTCCTTCGCCTGCGCAAGCATCGAGCGCTTCACATCTGCTTCACTTTCATAGGAATCCATAACCCCCATATCCATACAGATTCCTTTACAGCTGATGACGGCAAGATCTACATTAAATCTTTTCACTGTCTGCTTCGTAATTTCGCCTTGAAAAGATAAAGACTGTTTGTTGAAGATACCTCCCGTTGAAATCATTGAAAAAGAGGCTTCCGGAATCATGTGAAAAATTTCAGCGGAGTTCGTAACTATCGTAAGATCCGATTTGTCTTTTAGCTCTGCAAGTCCTTCCGCCACTGTTGTGCTAGAATCTGCGATCAGGGTTCTTCTGCCACTGATAAAACCGCGCAGTTTCTTGGCAATTTCCTTTTTTTCACGGAGATTTTTTGCCTCAATCACTTTTCCTATGGGATTTGGGGTTCCGGACCACCTCAGC
>OMUU01000052.1 GCA_900314295.1 uncultured Lachnospiraceae bacterium
CGTCGCACGTAAGCGGCCGCAAGCGCCCGCTAAGTGCTCATCGCAAAGTCCTCGCAATCCACTTCTTGAAGAATTCACGGATAAAACTTTTAACAGCCAGTAATGCTCAGGCAAAGGTACTGTAAAATCTTAGCCGTTTTAGGCGGCGAGTGAACGTCACTTTTTCGTGCGTAAACCAAGATTAGAAATTTCATTGTGCCGGTTTCCGATTCGTGCTATACTTTTAGCGTGCTGCCGGGAGCCGCTTAGCAGTCTGGAATGCGGGGGGCGCACTTGTTTTCTGACAGATATTCATGGGAAATTCGAGTATAATAATGAATTTTCAGAATGCGGCAAACAATGGAAAAGAGGAAGAGATTATGGCAGAGAAGTATGTTGCGTATGTTGGAACGTATACCCACGGAAGCAGTATCGGCATCCACCTATATGACGTAGATGTGAAGGAGGGAACTCTTTCGCTGCGCAAGGTGATTCCTGTGAATAATTCGTCTTATATCTGCCGTTCATCCAATGGGAAGTTTCTGTATTCCATTGCGGATGAGGGTGTGGCGGTTTTTGACATCAAGTCTGACGGTGACCTTGAGATGATCAATAAGATCGGAATTGACGGCATGCGCGGCTGCTATTTATCCGTAGACGCGACGGGACAGTATCTCCTGGTCGCGGGCTATCATGACGGCAAGGTGACACTGGTTCATACGCATCATGACGGTCGGCTGGGCTCCGTGATGGATGGCGTGTTCCACAAGGGACTGGGAAGCGTCGCAGAGAGAAACTTCCGCCCGCATGTGAGCTGTGTGAAGATGACGCCGGACAACCGTTTTATCTGCGCGGTTGATAACGGAATCGATCAGGTGAAGATCTATCGCATCAGTTCCAAGCATAAGCTTGCGCTGGTAGATATTCTTCGCTGTGAGCGGGAATCCGGACCGAGACTGATCGAGTTCAGCAAGGATGGAAGATTTGCCTATGTGATATACGAGCTGGCCAACAGAGTGGATGTGTTCTCTTATTCGGTGGACGGAGATGAGCCGAAGTTTGAGCATCTTCAGAGCATCAGTACGACATCGGACAATGTGGATCAGCTCCATGACGCCGCATCCGGGATGACGCTTTCCCCCGACGGAAAATATCTCTTTACATCGACCGCAGGCGATGACACGGTTGCCATGTTTAAGGTGGATCAGAAGACCGGCCTTCTGACGAAGAAGTTTGCGCTTCCGATCAGCGGCGAATATCCGAAGGACATCGCGATGTTCCCGGATGGAAAGCATATCGCCTGTGTCAACCACGAGTCCAACAGCATCACGACTTTTGCCGTTGATTACGAGAAGAATATTCTTGTCATGAAGGGCAGACCGATGAAGGTTGACACACCGAACTGCATTCTGATTACAAAGATGGGCACGAAGGACTGACGTTCCCGTAAATATACAGATTTTCGGCAGATGCCGCGCGTTTTTCCATGCTTGTTTGGCGAAAAGAAGGGAAAACAGCGCGGCTGTTTTATTACGCGAACAGGGAGCCGCAGCCGAATGCGAAGTATTCGTGAGCGGCGAGCGTCGCGATAGCGAGATAACGATGACCGGCTGCGTCTGAACCGACGAAAATGGTTTGATCATCCGATCACGGTGATGCTTCACAATCTAGATCACGATAATGCTTTGTAATTCGGATCGGGGTCATGTTTTGCGGTTTGGGTCAGAAAGAGAGGAAGAGATTGAAGAGTACAGTTGCGCTTGTTCCCTGCGGCAGTTATGAGCCGGAAAAGGTGTATCAGGCTTTAAGGGAGGGCCTGGAGCTGATCGGCGGGATCGGAAAATATATCCGCAAGGATGAGAAGGTTTTGCTGAAGCTGAATCTGGTGCGGGAAGCGGATGCGGATCGGGCAGTCACGACACATCCGGCTGTCGCAGAGATGCTGGCGCGGATTCTTTCGGAGGAGGACTATTCGGATGTGTCGGCCGGAGATTCGGGAGGCTTCGGCTCCTCCATCAAGTCGATGGAGCGTCTGGGAATGCGGGAAGAACTGAAGAAGTACGGCTGCCGGATGGCTGCCTTTGATGAGGCTGTTCGGACGGAATATCCGGAGGGGATTCACGCGAAGGAATTTATGCTGGCGCGGGATGTCATCGAGGCGGACGCAATCGTCAGTGTCTGCAAGATGAAGACGCATGCGCTGGAGCATATCACGGGAGCGGTGAAGAACCAGTATGGCTGCGTTCAGGGAAAACACAAGGCAGCGGGACATACCAGATATCCGAGCGCGGAGAGCATGGCCAGAATGATTGTGGATCTGAATCTTCTCGTGAGACCGCGGCTCTATGTGATGGACGGGATTGTCGCTATGGAGGGAAACGGGCCTACCTCAGGAGATCCTGTGCCGATGAAGATACTTCTCTTTTCGACCGACCCGGTTGCCCTGGACAGCGTGTTTGCACGGCTGGTATATCTGGATCCGGAGGCGGTCCCGACAGAGGTGGCGGGGGCGCAGATGGGGCTCGGCACCTGGAAGGAGGAGGAGATTGTTCTTCTAACGCCGGACGGAGCAGTTTCGATGGAGGAAGCTGTGCAAAAATATGGCAGGCCGGATTTTCGTGTGATTCGGAAAAAGGGGAAGGCGGAGGGAATTATGAACACTGTCACGATTCTTCGCTTTCTGAAGCCGGGTCCCAGAATTGATGCGGATAAATGCCGGAAATGCGGTGTTTGTGTGGAAAGCTGTCCGGTCGAAGGGAAAGCGCTGACTTTTTCGAAGGGCCGGAATCATCCGCCTGTGTACAATTACAGAAAATGTATCAGGTGCTTCTGCTGTCAGGAGATGTGTCCGCATAAGGCGATCTATGTGCGCGGCCGAAGATAAGGGGGTGGAAGAAATGACGGATCATCACAGCGAAAAAGGCGGACGCTGGGCGAGAAATTATATCGGATATTTTATCAAGTGGATCATCCTGTCCCTTGTAACGGGGGCTGTATGCGGCGTGACCGGCGGCGCATTCGCGCGCTGTGTGTCGGCGGCGACACAGTTTCGCTCGGCAAACGGATGGATGATCTTCTTTCTTCCGGCTGCCGGACTTCTGATTGTCCTGATTTACCGGAAGCTGAAGATCTCGGGCGTCGGCACCAACGCGGTTTTTGATTCGGCTGCGGAGGGAGATTCGCTGAAGTTCCGGCTGATACCGGCGATTTTTGTCGGGACGGTTCTCACGCATCTGTTCGGCGGTTCTGCCGGTCGCGAGGGCGCGGCGCTGCAGATCGGCGGAGACATCGGAAATCACATCGGACAGCTGTTTCGATTCGATGAAGAGGACAAGAAAATCGCTACGATGACCGGAATGGCGGCCTTTTTTGCAGCCCTGTTCGGCACACCGGTCACCGCAGCCGTTTTTGTCGCTACAGTGATCAGCGTCGGACTGGTGAAGCATGCCGCCCTGGTTCCGGGCATGATTGCTTCGGTTCTGGCTTCGGAGGTGGCGGTATGGATGGGGGCCGCTCCGGTGCGGTTCCAGATAGAGGCGCCGGAGGTAAGCCCTCTGATGATGGGAAAGGTTATGATTCTTGCGGCGGCGTGCGGTCTTGTGTCTGCGGTTTTTGTCATGGCTCTGCATTACACAGAGAGGTTCTATGAGCGCTTCTTTAAAAATGCGTACGTCCGTGTTGCGGTCGGCGGTGCGTTTATTATCGTCCTGACGCTTCTGGCGGGCTGCCCGGATTATAACGGAGCCGGAGTAGATGTGATCGCGAGGGCGATCGGTCAGGGGCAGGCGAGACCGTGGGACTTCGCGGTAAAGATTCTGTTTACAGCGCTGACGCTGGAAGCGGGGTTCAAGGGCGGCGAAATTGTTCCGACGTTCTATATCGGAGCAACCTTCGGCTGCGCCTTCGGACAGCTTCTCGGGATTCCGGCCGGCTTTGCGGCTGCCGTCGGGTTTGCGGCGATGTTTGCGGGGGTCACGAACACGATGATCACATCGATCCTCCTGGCGGCGGAGGTCTTCGGCGGTGCGGGTCTGCCGTACTTCGGGGTGGCATGCATGCTGAGCTTCGTTTTCTCCGGTTACAACGGTCTGTTTTCCAGCCAGGTTATTGTCTTCTCCAAGCTTCGGGAAGGCAGGGTCATGAAGAAGGTAAATCATCGGGTAGACCTTGCAAAAGGTGATAAAACTTTTTACAGCCGGTAAAACTCGGGCAAAGACGCTGTGAAATCCTTTCCGCTTTAGGGCAGGGTGAACGGCAGGTTTACGGTATGTATTTAATAAAATACATATGCGGAACTGGTGACAAAGAAAAATGCGGGTGCTATAATAACCTTGTATGTGTATAAAATAAATTATACATTGTTAAGTTATATAAGGAGGAATAGTTACGATGGCAAGAAAAATGAAAACCATGGATGGTAACACCGCAGCAGCTCATGCTTCCTACGCTTTTACCGAAGTGGCAGCGATCTATCCGATCACACCTTCTTCCCCGATGGCTGAGCACACAGATGAGTGGGCTACTCAGGGCAGAAAGAACCTGTTCGGTCAGGAAGTTCAGATCACAGAGATGCAGTCTGAGGCAGGTGCAGCAGGTGCCGTTCACGGTTCTGTGGCAGCCGGTGCTCTGACAACGACATACACCGCATCTCAGGGTCTTCTTCTGATGATCCCGAACATCTACAAGATCGCCGGTGAGCAGCTGCCTGCAGTATTTGATGTATCTGCGCGCTGCGTTGCTACACATGCACTGAACATCTTCGGTGATCATTCAGACGTATATGCGTGCCGCCAGACTGGTGCTGCAATGCTTTGCGAATCTTCTGTACAGGAGGTTATGGACCTGACACCTGTCGCACATGCAGCAGCTATTTCCGGACATCTTCCGTTCATTAACTTCTTCGACGGATTCCGTACATCCCATGAGCTTCAGAAGATTGAGACCTGGGATTACGAGGATCTGAGAGATATGATCGATATCGAGGCTCTGAAGGCGTTCAAGGCAAATGCTCTGAACCCGGAGAATCCGAAGGAAATGGGATCCGCCCAGAACCCGGATATCTTCTTCCAGACCCGTGAGGCATGCAACAGCCTGTATGATGAAATGCCGGGTATCGTTCAGAAGTACATGGATATGGTAAACGCCAAGATCGGAACAGATTACAAGCTGTTCAACTACTATGGCGCTCCGGATGCAGACCAGGTTATCGTAGCTATGGGTTCTGTATGCGACTGTATCGAAGAGACGATCGATTACCTGCTGGCTCAGGGCCGCAAGGTCGGCGTCGTTAAGGTACGTCTGTACAGACCGTTCTCCAGACAGGCACTCATTGATGCGATCCCGGATACGGTTAAGAAGGTTTCCGTACTCGACCGTACAAAGGAGCCGGGTTCCATCGGCGAGCCTCTGTTCCTGGATGTTGTTGAGGCACTTCGCGGAAGCAAGTTCGACGGAATCAAGATCTTCGGCGGACGTTACGGACTCGGATCTAAGGATACCACTCCGGAGCAGATCGTTGCCGTATTCGACAATGAGACCAAGGAGAGATTCACCATCGATATCGTCGATGATGTTACAAATCTGTCTCTGCCGGTTGGCGAGCCGCTTGTTACGACTCCGGAAGGCACTGTAAACTGCAAGTTCTGGGGACTTGGAGCTGACGGTACCGTAGGTGCGAACAAGAACTCCATCAAGATCATCGGAGACAACACAGACATGTACGCGCAGGCTTACTTCGATTATGATTCGAAGAAATCCGGCGGTGTTACCATGTCTCACCTGCGTTTCGGTAAGAAACCGATCAAATCCACTTACCTGATTCACAGAGCGAACTTCGTTGCCTGCCATAATCCTTCCTATATCACCAAGTTCAACATGGTTCAGGAGCTTGTAGACGGCGGAACCTTCCTGCTGAACTGCCCGTGGACCGGCGAGGAGCTTGAGAAGCATCTTCCGGGACAGGTAAAGGCTTATATCGCAAAGCATCACATCAAGTTCTATGTCATCGACGGTGTGAAGACCGGTATCGAGGTTGGCATGGGACCGACCCGTATCAACACCATCCTGCAGTCCGCATTCTTCAAGCTGACGGGAATCATTCCGGAGGAGAAGGCGATCGAGCTGATGAAGGCTGCCGCAAAGGCTACCTACGGCCGCAAGGGCGATGACATCGTCAAGAAGAACTGGGCCGCTATCGACGCCGGCGCAGACAGAGCGGTTCAGGTAGAGGTACCGGCAAGCTGGGCTGACTGTGAGGATGAAGGCCTCGAGTTCAAGAAGGTTTCCGAGGGCCGTAAGGATGCCGTTGACTTCGTCAACAACATTCAGCTGGCTGTTTCCTCTCAGGAAGGCAACAACCTGAAGGTTTCCGATGTTCTCAAATATGCAAACGGCGAGACTCCGTCCGGCACTGCCGCTTACGAGAAGCGTGGTATCGCTGTTAACGTTCCGGTTTGGAACAGCGATAACTGTATCCAGTGTAACAGATGTTCTTATGTCTGCCCGCACGCGGTTATTCGTCCGTTCGCTATGACTGAGGCTGAGGTTGCAGCAGCACCGGAAGGCTTCAAGAGCATTCCGATGACCGGTATGCCGTCCTACAAGTTCGGCATCCAGATCTCTACCATGGACTGCACGGGCTGCGGATCCTGCGCGAACGTATGTCCTGGCAAGAAGGGTGAGAAGGCACTTGTTATGACTCCGATTGCTGACGCTATGGATCAGCAGAAGGGCTTTGACTATGCGGTTAAGCTTCCGGAGAAGCAGGATGTCATTGACAAGTTCAAGATCACATCCGTAAAGGGAAGCCAGTTCAAGAAGCCTCTGCTTGAGTTCTCCGGCGCATGCGCAGGCTGCGGCGAGACTCCTTATGTAAAGCTGATCACACAGCTGTTCGGAAGCAGAATGCAGATCGGAAACGCTACCGGATGTTCTTCCATCTGGGCGAACTCTTCACCGTCCACACCTTACACGGTTGATCAGAACGGAAGAGGACCGGCATGGTCTAACTCCCTGTTCGAGGATGCCGCTGAGTTCGGCTATGGTATGCTGCTCGGCCAGAAGGCAATCCGTGATGAGCTGAAGACGAAGGTTGAGGCTCTTATGGAGAAGGATGCTTCTGTAAAGGAAGCCGGTCAGGCATGGCTCGACACCATGACAAAGGGTGCTGAGAACAGAGTCGCAACCGATAAGCTGCTTGCGGCAATCGAAGGCAATACGACAGAAGAGGCTGCATTCATCAAGGACAACAAGCAGTTCCTGGCGAAGAAGTCCAACTGGGTATTCGGCGGAGACGGCTGGGGCTATGATATCGGATTCGGCGGACTGGATCATGTCATCGCTTCCGATAAGGACATCAATGTTCTGGTTATCGATACCGAGGTATATTCCAACACCGGCGGACAGTCTTCCAAGGCTACTCCTATCGGCGCAGTTGCACAGTTCGCAGCCGGCGGTAAGGAGACCAAGAAGAAAGACCTTGCTTCCATCGCTATGTCCTACGGCTACGTATATGTAGCACAGATCGCTATGGGCGCTGACTACAACCAGGCTGTAAAGGCTATCAGCGAGGCTGAGGCTTACGACGGACCTTCTCTGATCATTGCTTATGCTCCGTGTATCAACCACGGTATCCGCAAGGGTATGGGCAAGGTAATGACCGAGGAAGAGCTTGCTGTTAAGTCCGGATACTGGCATCTGTTCCGTTACAACCCGGCATTGGTTGGAACAGACAAGCCTGCATTCACCCTGGATTCCAAGGCTCCGCAGACAGACATCTATCAGGACTTCCTGGATGGCGAGGTACGTTACAATTCTCTGAAACGTGCTAATCCGGAGAAGGCTGAGAGACTGCAGAGCAAGCAGAAAGAAGAGTCTGCTGAGAGATATACATACCTCAACAAGCTCATCAAGCTGTACGGACCGGCAGAGCAGTAATCATTTCGAAAAAACAAATGCAGGACCCGGCATTGCCGGGGCCCTGCTTCCGGATCTCAGATCCGGTCGGATATAGAGTTCAAACGTGTAATACGCCCGGCGCAGAGCAATCTGCCCCGGGTTTTTTTTACGCGAACAGTGAGCCGCAGCCGAATGCGAAGTATTCGTGTGCGACGAGCATCGCGATGGAGAGATAAAACTCGCGCAGCGTGTTTTATCTCGTTTATGGCCAGTTTGCGAATGGCAACAGGACTGAAAATCCTTGCCGCACCTGGTTGCGAATGGGTAAAATCCTTGCCGAATATAGTTGTGAGTGAACAGTAACGTGCCACAAAATGTATTAGCTGCGGGGTTCGTTGCGCGGGGATTTACAATATGATATAGTATAAAAGCGTGTTTCTGTTTTCCGGAATTTGGAATCCCGGGCAGAAATTCCCTGCCCCGATGGGGCTTACTATATTCATTTATAATCAAGGCACAGAAAATCTGTGCGGTAAGGAACTGACATGGCGATAATTGATAAGAGCTTTATGCTGAAGAAAATCGAGAAGAACGAGAGTATCTATGTCCTGTATTCGGCGCTTACGCACTGCCCTTTTGTGGAGTGTGACCCTGAGACGTTTGATGACCAGGTTTACATTTTTACGACAAAGGAGATGACACAGGCCTTTGCGCATCCCTATACGCTGGACAAGTATCTGATGCAGGCGGTGAAGGTGGACAAGGGCATGATCATGCCATTCCTGCGGACGCTCTATCTGTATGGCGTCAACGCTGTGATGTATCAGGAGGAGGGGGCACCGATCCGCATTCAGCTTTCGGATCTGGTCGAGAAACCGGATATTGATGCGCTTCGGAACGATAAGATTCCGAGAGCCAATCCGGAGCTTCAGCTGACGGCGCTGTATTTCATGCAGGAGCTGACCAGACCGATCGAGCGCAACCAGGAGGAGAAGAAACATCTCCATGACCTTGAGGAGGAGATGGCGCACAATCTGTTCCGCTCCCGTTTCATCATCTCGTTTGACGTCAGTGAGATCGAGGGCAAATGGGACCCGACAGACAAGAATCAGAAGGTGAAGGTTCCGCTTGTCAAGACAAAGGCCGGAAAGACCTTCCAGCCGATCTACACGGATTTCGGTGAGGTTCAGAAATTTAATCAGAGAAATAAGGGCGTGAAGCTGGAGCTCACACCGATCACCTACGACAGGATTCCCGGTTTTCTGGTAAAGGAGTCCGAAGGGTTTGTATTCAATCCGGCGGGATTCAATCTCGTGCTTACCGGAGATCAGATCCGGCAGATGGCGGAGCGCTACGGAGAGAAAATCGGGGAGTAAAAATCCTTGCCAGGTAAGCAGCCTGTGTACGGTAAAAAAAGAACGAAAGGGGCACCAGGATAGAGATGACAGACGCATATGAATTGATCAGTGAAGAATATATCGGGGATGTCAGAGCGGAGGGAAAGCTTCTGCGGCACAGAAAGAGCGGTGCGCGCATCGCCCTTCTGTCGAATGACGATGAGAACAAGGTGTTTAACATCGCGTTCCGTACACCCCCGAAGAATTCGACCGGAGTGGCTCATATCATTGAGCACACCGTTCTCTGCGGCTCGAGGAAATTTCCTCTGAAGGATCCCTTTGTGGAGCTGGTCAAGGGATCGCTGAACACCTTTCTGAATGCGATGACCTACCCGGACAAGACGATGTTTCCGGTGGCAAGCTGTAACGATACCGATTTTCAGAATCTGATGGACGTATATCTGGACGCGGTTTTCTACCCGAACATCTACCGGAACGAAAAGATCTTCCGGCAGGAGGGCTGGCATTATGAGATGGAGAACAGAGACGATGCGCTCACCTATAACGGCGTGGTCTACAATGAGATGAAGGGCGCCTTTTCTTCCGCTGACGATGTGCTGGACCGCGCGGTTTTCAATGCGCTGTTCCCGGATACGCCGTATGGCGTAGAGTCCGGCGGAGATCCTGCGGTGATCCCCGAGCTTACCTATGAAGAATTCCTCGATTTTCACAGGAAATATTATCATCCTTCGAATTGCTATATTTATCTGTACGGGAACATGGATATGGAGGAGAAGCTGGAGTGGCTGGACCGGGAGTATCTGAGCCATTTCGAGAAAGCTCCCGTGGATTCCGCGATTCCGATGCAGAAATCCTTCTCTGAGCCGAAAGAGATTACGCAGAGCTATCCGATTCTGGACAATGAGCCGGAGGAGAACAATACCTACCTTTCCTGGAACACAGTCGTTGGGGATTACTCGGACGTGAGGTTGAATATCGCATTCTCCGTGCTGGAGTATGTTCTTCTGGACGCACCGGGAGCACCAGTGAAGCAGGCACTGCTGGATGCCGGAATCGGAAAGGATATCGAGGGCGCGTATAATGACGGCATTCTTCAGCCGGTGTTCTCGGTTATCGCAAAGAATGCCGATGAGAAGGACAGGGAAAGCTTCCTTTCCATCATTCGCAGCACGCTGGAAGAGCTGGCGGAAAAAGGAATTGATCAGATGGCGGTCGCGTCCGGCATCAATTATTTTGAATTCCGTTTCCGTGAGGCGGATTATGCCCAGTTCCCGAAGGGACTGATCTATGGCATCGATCTTTTCGACAGCTGGCTGTACGATGAGAACAGCCCGTTTGCCTATCTGAAGGAGCTGGATGTGTTTGAAGAACTCAAGAAGAAAAACGGCACGGGTTACTTTGAAGACCTGATCCGCAGATATCTTCTGTCGAATACACATGCTGCTGTCGTGACGCTGAAGCCGGAAAAGGGCATGGCAGCACGCGTCGAGCAGGAGACGGCTGAGCGGCTGGCTGCCTACAAGGCATCGCTGTCCGACGCTGAGGTCGACGCAATTGTGGCGGAGACGAAGGCGCTGAAGGAATACCAGGAATCGGAGGACCCGGAAGAGGCGCTGAATAAGCTTCCGATGCTGTCCCGGTCCGATATTGACCGGAAGACACCGGTCCGTCTACATACGGAAAAAATCGTTGTCAATGACACCGCATATCTCAGGCACAGCTATGCCACAAACGGTATCAGCTATCTGACTCTTCTGTTCGATACGGCGGATGTGCCGGATGAACTGGTGCCGTATCTCGGAATTTTGAAAAATGTGCTCGGGGTTGTGGATACGGAGCATTATTCATACAGCCGCCTTTTCCATGAGATCAATGCGAGGACCGGAGGCATCAATTTCGGACTCCAGGTTCTGCCGACAGAAAAGGGAACGGATGATTCCAAAGGCTATCGGATGTTCGGAGTGAGAGCCAAATACCTCTTCGGAGAGCGGGACTTCGTGTTCGATATGATCCGGGAGATCCTGAAGACATCGAAGTTGGAAAGCAGAAAGCGTCTGCGCGAGATCCTTGCCAGCACCCGGGCGGGAATGGAGCAGGCGATTCCTGCCGCGGGACATGCTTCTGCCGCGAAGCGGGCGCTGTCCTATCAGTCGCTGCTTACCGCGTGGACGGAGGAAACGACCGGGATCGGTCAGCTGCGTCTGGTCAAGGAACTCGATGAGCATTTTGACGAGCGGGCAGAGGACCTGATTGGCAAGCTCGAGGAGCTGATGAGGATCGTTTTTCGTCCGGAAAATCTGACGGTTAGCCTGACCTCCGAGGGAGAGGGATTCGATCGGATTGAGGAGAATATTATTGCGCTGAAGGAAAATCTGTACACAGAACCCTGCAGGAAGGGAGAGTTTCTCTGGAAGCCGGAGCAGAAGAATGAGGGCTTCAAGACATCCGGACAGGTGCAGTATGTCGCGCAGGCGGGAAATTACCGGAAGGACGGCTATACCTATACCGGGGCATTCCGGATTCTGCGGATGATCCTGAATTACGATTATCTCTGGATGCAGCTGCGTGTTCTCGGCGGAGCCTACGGCTGCATGAGCAGCTTCAAGCGCTCCGGAGACAGCTATCTTGTCTCCTACCGGGATCCGCATCTGAAGAATACCCTGGATGTCTATGCGGGACTTCCGGAATACCTGAAGAATTTTGACGCCGATGAGAGAACCATGACGAAGTACATCATCGGAACGATCAGCGAGCTGGACACCCCGATGACGGCATCGGCGAAGGGCAGCCTCGCTCTGAACTGCTGGTTCTCCGGCATAACAGAGGCCGATTTTCAGGAGGAGAGAGATCAGATTCTCGATGCCGGGGCCGAGGATATCCGCGCCCTTGCGGGACCGGCCGCATCAATTCTTTCCGCTCACAACATCTGTGTGATCGGAAGTGAGAGCGCCATTGACCGGCACGCGGATCTGTTCCGGACGACGGAGAGCCTTGTCTGAGTGTGCTGCACTATTTCGAAGGGCAGACAGGAAGGGACGATTATGGAAGAGGACACCACAAAATTAAAATCCGGGTTTGTGGCACTGATCGGAAGGCCGAATGTGGGAAAATCCACATTGATGAACCATCTGATCGGGCAGAAGATCGCGATCACCTCCCGGAAGCCGCAGACAACCCGGAACCGGATTCAGACAATCTACAACATTGACCGCGGACAGATTGTTTTTCTCGATACGCCGGGTATTCACAAGGCAAAGAATAAGCTCGGCGAGTACATGGTGTACGCGGCGGAGAGCACGCTGAAGAACGTGGACGCGGTGATGTGGCTTATTGAACCCGGAGATTACATCGGGGCGGCGGAGCAGCACATCGCAAAAATGCTGGACCGCTCCGGGCTTCCGATCATTCTGGTGATCAATAAGATTGACAAGGTCAAAAAGGATGTCGTGCAGAGCACCATGGAAGCATACCGGAACATCACCCGGTTTGAGGATGTGGTCTGTGTGTCGGCGCTTCACAGCAGAAATCTGGAGATGCTGATCGACAGCCTCTTCCGCGTGCTTCCTTACGGACCGCGCTTCTTCTCGGAGGATACCATCACCGATCAGCCGGTGCGGCAGATCGCGTCGGAGATGATCCGGGAAAAGGCGCTCCGGTCTCTGGGAGAGGAGATTCCGCACGGGATCGCCGTGGTCATTGACAAGATGCGGGAACGTCCGGACGGTTCGATCACAGATATTGAAGCGACCATTATCTGCGAAAGAGAATCCCACAAGGGAATCATCATCGGGAAAAACGGCGCCATGCTGAAAAAGATCGGAACGGAGGCGCGGAAAGAGATAGAAACGATGCTTGACGGAAAAGTCAACCTGAAGCTGTGGGTCAAGGTCCGGAAGGACTGGCGGGAGAGCGATATTCTCGTCAAAAATTACGGTTACGACAAGAAGGAACTGAAGGAGTAGCAGAGCGTTCTGTCAGCCTGGTTTTAGATATGAATGAACAGATCAATGTGTCGGGAATGGTTCTGTCGGCGATGCCGATCGGGGAAAATGATAAAAGGCTTGTGATTCTGACGCGTGAGCTCGGCAGGATCAGCTGCTTTGCGAGAGGCGCGCGTCGGCCGGGAAGCACGCTTATGGCCTTGTCCAATCCCTTCGCCTTCGGCAGCTTCACGCTGGTAGAAGGGAGAAATTCATACAGCCTGATCTCCGCGTCGATCCGTGAATATTTCACGGAACTGGCTTATGAACAGCCGGGGGTGTATTACGGCTATTATTTCCTTGATTTTGCGGATTATTATGGCCGGGAGGGAATTGATGGAACCGATATGCTGAACCTTCTGTATCTGACGATGAAGGCGATTCTGAACCCGCACCTCGACAACCGGCTGGTGAGGCGGATCTTTGAGGTCCGGATCATGACGATCAACGGCGAGTACGCGCCGGATCCGGCGCTGATGAGCGGCCCGACGCTGTACGTGGTGAACTACGCCATGACTGCCCCGCTCACGAAGCTCTATACCTTCGAGGTAAAGCCGGAGGTGCTGAAAGAGCTGGAAAATGCCTTGAACCGCCAGACGGACCGAGTTCTGGACCGCCCGCTGAAGAGCAGAAGAGTGCTGAACGAGATGATCCGGACCTGAATCCGTCAGCGCATTTCCGAATCGCTGTCAGCATCACGGAAGCTTGGAAGCAGCCTTCATGACGCGGGGACTTATATCATTTACAACACAATATATCGTAAGGGTGTTTATCGTATGCGCATAAGCACTGTTGAACGTTACCGGGCAGTCCGCCGCCCTGTCTTTTTGGTTCAACAGTCTTATGCGCATTTTGCGTCTGAAGGATTGTGAGGTTTTTTTACTGATTTGTTGTGATTATGTTGCAAAAGAGGACCCTTTTTTTGTCAAACCTGGGCCTACTCAAAACGTTTCGCCTTTGATATAATGAGTAACAGCAAGACACAAGAGTGCCGGAAATAAAGGAAATCTCGAGATTCTAAGAAAGCTTTTGGCACAAAATATTGTAAGGACTTTTACTTATTTTACACGCGTGTAAGGAGGGTTTTCAGATGACGTATTATGGGGCATTGGATTTTGGCGCATCCAGCGGGCGTATGATGCTCGGATGGCTGGAGAATGGAAAATTCCAGCTGGAAGAGGTGCATCGCTTCGAGAACGGGATGGTGAAGAAGGACGGAGAACTCTGCTGGGAGTTTGACCGGATTTTCAACGAAGTCAAGACCGCGCTGAAAAAGTGCAGGGAAATCGGGAAGATGCCGAGCTATGTGGGCGTGGATACCTGGGGCGTTGATTTTGTTCTTCTGGACAAGGACGACAACGTTGTGGGCAACACGGTAGGATACCGTGACCACCGGACGGACGGCATGGATGACGAGGTGTATAAGATCATCTCTCTGGAGGATCTGTATGCCCGCACCGGTATTCAGAAGGCGATCTTCAATACGATTTACCAGCTCATGGCGGTAAAGACAAAGCATCCGGAGTATCTGGAAAAGGCGGAGACGCTCCTCTATGTGCCCGACTATTTCCACTATCTTCTTACGGGTCAGAAGGTAAATGAGTATACGGAGGCCACCACAGGTCAGCTGATCAATGCTGCTACCTGTGAATACGACTGGGAACTGATCGATAAGCTCGGATATCCGAGACGGATTTTCCAGAAGCTTGTGATGCCGGGGACAAAGCTGGGACATATCCGCCCGGAGCTTGCCGAGGAAATCGGTTATGACTTTGAAGTTGTCGTTCCCTGCACGCACGACACGGGTTCCGCGGTTCTTTCGGTACCGGCGAACGACGATGATTTTGTGTACATCAGCTCGGGGACCTGGTCTCTGATGGGAGTGGAACGCAAAACTGCCGACACTTCTGCGAAGAGCTGTGAGCTGAACTTCACAAACGAGGGCGGTTATGATCACAGATTCCGCTACCTGAAGAATATCATGGGATTGTGGATGATCAATTCGGCGCGGCACGAGGTGAATGACAAATACAGCTTCCCGCAGATCGTAGAGATGGCTGAGGCGGAGAAGGATTTCCCGTCCCGCGTGGATGCAAACGATGAGAGATTCCTTTCCCCGGACAGCATGATCGGAGAGATTAAGAAAGCCTGCGAGGAGAGCGGACAGAAGGTTCCGGAGAATTTCGGACAGCTTGCGACGCTGATTTATACCTCACTTGCGGAATGCTATGCGAAGACAGAGAAAGAGCTGGAAGAGGCGAATGGAAGAACCTATTCCAGGATTCACATCGTCGGAGGCGGCTGCAACGTAGACTATCTGAACCGACTGACCGCAAAGGCAACCGGTAAGGAGGTACACGCCGGTCCGAACGAGGGAACTGCCATTGGAAATATCACCGCGCAGATGCTTGCAACCGGAGTCTTCCATTCGGTAGAGGAAGCGCGGGAGAATATTCATGAGTCCTTCGGCATCAAGGTTTACAGCCCGGAGGGAGAACTGATTTCCGGCTGAATTTGTAATTATATAGGAGGAATACGAAGAGATGACAACAGTAAAGGAAAGATATGAAATCGCAAAGGAACAGTATGCGGCACTCGGAATCGACACAGACGCTGCCATTGAGAAGCTGAAGGATATTCCGGTTTCTCTGCATTGCTGGCAGGGAGACGATGTTCACGGCTTTGATTCAGACGGTCAGCTGACCGGAGGAATCCAGACGACCGGTAACTATCCGGGCATTGCCAGAACACCGGAGGAGCTGATGGCCGATATCGAAGAGGTGATCAAGCTTGTTCCCGGAAAGGTGAAGCTGAACCTTCACGCCAGTTACGCGATTTTTGAAAAGGGTCAGAAGGTGGACCGCGACAAGATCGAGCCAAAGCATTTTCAGAAATGGGTGGATTTTGCGAAGAAGCATCATATGGGAATTGACTTTAATCCGACCTTCTTCTCTCATCCGTGCGTCGGCGCTGACGGAATGAACCTTTCGAGTGCGGACGAGAATGTTCGTAAGTTCTGGATCGAGCACGGAAAGGCATGTATCCGCATTGCCAGCTATTTCGCGGAGCAGACTGGTGAAGTCTGCGTCATGAACATCTGGACCGGAGACGGACTCAAGGATGTTCCGGCTGACCGCATGGGCCCGAGAATGAGATATAAGGATTCCGTGGATCAGATCCTTTCCGAGCCGTATGATTTCAATAAAGTAAAACCGTGTCTTGAGTCAAAGGTGTTCGGAATCGGCGTGGAGTCGTTCACTTCTGGCTCCTCTGAATTCGCACTGACCTATGCCGCGTTCAACAAGGATAAGCTGATCCCGCTGATGGATAACGGCCACTATCATCCGACGGAGGTCGTTTCGGACAAGATTCCGGCTCTGCTGACCTTCTTCCCGGAGATCGCTCTCCACATCACCCGTCCGATTCGCTGGGATTCCGACCACGTTGTTCTCTTTGACGACGAGCCGAAGGAGATGGCGAAGGAGATTGTTCGCAACGACGCGCTGGGCCGCGTACATATGGCACTCGATTACTTTGACGCTTCCATCAACCGTGTATCCGCATGGGCGGTCGGCTTCCGTACCTGGCAGAAGTGCCTGCTGAATGCACTGTGCCTGCCGAATGAGCATCTGAAGGAACTTCAGAACGCAGGGAACTTCACACAGCTGATGATCGACCAGGAGGCAGACAAGATGCTTCCGTTCGGCGATATCTGGGCATACTACAACGAGGTATGCGGCGCGCCGCAGGAGGGTAAGGAGTACTCCGCTGAGGTCGCAAGATACTGGGATGAGGTTCAGAGCAAACGCAGCTGAGAAGCCGGTAGAGCAAGGATACGTAAATTGTGGAACGGCTTCGCTGTTCTGATACAACACTAGATGCGAAACCGAGCAGGAAAGCCGGCTGCAGAGCCGGATAATGATAATATTATGAAAAAAGGACTTCCGGTCATTGTGACTGGAGGTCCTTTTTTTCTCGCAGCCAGGCTTATTTGTGATAGGAAAGAGTATGTCTTGTAAGTACTTACACTTATTAGACGGGACGGAAGCACGTTTGGTTTTTACCTTATGAAATTATTATACATGATCTGCTATTTCTTCCCATGCAGGAGTGGAAAAGAAAAATCAAAGGACGAGGAGCAATACAAGGAGATACAGTGAAGTGTCTTTATCCGGCCTTTCCGGTCTTGACAGGATGGCTTTTTTCCTTCAGAATGAGCATCGTTCGCTCGGAAAATCATTAAGAGGAGTCCTGGAGCCGAACCCCCGGGACTTCTGATATCGGGAGAAGCACACGTTCTCAAGATTGAGGTGCTGAGTCGAAATTGAGGTGCTGACTCGAAATTGAGGTGCTGAACCGTTATCATTAATAAAAGGAAGACAGGAATTTCAGATGAGATTATTACTGATCAGACATGGTGACCCGGATTATGTACATGATACGCTGACGGAAAAGGGAGAGCGGGAGGCGGAACTTCTGGCCGAACTTCTTGCCGGAGAAGAGATTGACGATATTTATATGTCCCCTATGGGCAGGGCACAGAAAACTGCATCCTATACCCTCGACAGACTTGGCAAAACAGGAAAGACGCTGGAGTGGCTGCATGAATTCGAGTGCAGACTGGATATCAATCATTCAGATATTCTGAAGAAGGCCTACCCGGATGCGCGAAAACTGGAAGACGGGACTCTGGCGAGGGGAATACCCTGGGATATGCTTCCGTCTTCGCTGATGCGGGATCCGGCCTATCTGGATCCGCGGAAATGGAGAGAAAGTCTTGTAGCGCATAACAGCAATATGACGGAAGTCTATGACTGGGTTGCAGGAGAGCTGGATCGTCTGCTTGAAGGATACGGATACCGGAGAGAAGGTGGATGCTATCATGTGAGCCGGGAATCGAGAAAGACGGTCGCGTTATTCTGCCACTTCGGGGTAAGCTGTGTGCTTCTGTCACACCTGTGGAACTGTTCTCCGTTCATTCCGTGGCATTTCCTGGGCATGCAGCCCTCGTCCGTCACAGAGCTCGTCACAGAGGAGAGGGAATCCGGGACGGCGATCTTCCGCGCACTCAGAATCGGAGATATCTCTCACCTGAAGATGGGCGGGGAAACGCCATCCTTTATGGGAAGGTTCTGTGAGGTCAATTCAGATCTGTCACAGAGACATTGAAGATGCCGGTGGCTTATACGTAACCATGAAACGTTTCGGACAAGTATTGACAATCGGCGCGATCTGTCATATGATAATTGACGTGTATAAATTCTATATCAGCTTTTCAGGTGAGACCTTCATGAGGTCTGAGAGGGAACCAGGTGAGAGGCCTGGACGATCCGGTCACTGTATACGGGGAGCGAGATGCAGATGCCATTGTATGTCCGCACATATGAGAAGGCGCGTTGAGCATGGATCCGTGAGTCAGGAAACCTGCCTGTGAGGTATAGGTTAAAGCTTCCGAGCAAAGCTTTCATTTTATGAGATATGGAATGTCTGAACGAGTAATCACTCCGCCAGAGACCTTGAGCAGGATTTATGCATGGTTTTACGGCAGGGTGAGATTCTTCAGAGCACGCCAATGTTTTATCGTACCATTTCCTCCGCAACAGATGGCTGACGATTTTCCGCAGAACAGAAGCTGTTCTGGAGTTCCCGCCCCTCTTGTTGAATGAAAAGAATAGTTAGAAAAGCAGAGATAACAGCGCCCTTCAAGCGGGCGTTTTTTTTGTGCCCTTGTCCGGCTGTCTTGTACATTTTGATGAGATGGGCTATACTTGCTGTAGGAATAAGTGGGAATATGATATTTTCAGAATATTCGATTTTTTTCGGGGGGGGGGTGCAGCCACCGGACTGGTTGACCCGATTCGAAGGTGAGAGGATTTAGGAGGCGGCGAGATGAGTGATGCCGTATTTGAACTTTCAGTTGCAGAGAAACAGATCCTGGAGGATCTGCCGGGGGCGGTTGGAGTTTACCAGTTTATAAAGGGGAAGATTGTTCCCGTGTTTCTTTCGGAAAAGTTTAGGGAACTATTCGGTTACGAGACGGTAAAGCAGGCGATGGATTCGATGCGCAGGGATCTTTATCGCTACGCGCATCCGGACGATGCCGCAAGAATAGCCGAGTGCGGGTACCGGTTTGCGCGTGAGGAGGCGGGGTACGATGTTGTTTACCGGAGCAGAAAGCGGCGGCAGAGCGAATATCATATCATTCATGCCATAGGCAGACATGTGTGGAAGAATGGAACGCGGCTTTCCTATATCTCGTATACGGATGAGAGTCGGATCCTCAAGAGAGATACAGAGGAAGGACAGCATTTGTCGGAGGCTTTTTTTCAGAAAATATCGCTGGAAAACGATCTTCATCGGAACCAGTTTGATGATCTGACCGGGCTTCCGATGATCGGGCGCTTTTTTCAGAGCGCACCGGTTGAAATCCGTGAGATACGAAGGCGGGGTGGGATCCCGGTCATTGTCTGGCTGGATTACAGCGAGCTGAGGGAATATGATGCTCTGAACGGTTTTGAGACAGGAGATGCGCTGATCCGCGGACTTGCCTGGCTGATCCGGGATCACTTCGGCGTTAGAAATACGGCGAGATTTAACAGCGATTATTTTGTGGCGTGTACGGAGCGGGAAGGACTGGAGAGTAATCTTCTTCATATTTTCGAGGAAGCCGCAAAGCTCAATCAGGGAAATTCCAGGCCGGTTGCGGCGGGCATCTACGTGATAAAAGAGGAAGAGACCGCTCTGGCAGCCGCAATTGACCGCGCAAAGCTTGCCTGTGATTCTCTGGATGAGCCGGCGCGTTCCTCGTATGTTTTTTTTGACCAGGAAATGCAGGACAGAGCGAGATTCCGGCAATACGTGCTGGAAAATTATCGCAAGGCTATGGAGCAGGGCTGGATACAGGTGTATTACCAGCCGGTGGTCCGGACCGTGACCGGGAAGCTCTGCGGGGCAGAGGCGCTGTGCCGCTGGATGGATCCGGTGTATGGGATGATTTCTCCGGGACAGTTTATCCCGGCGCTGGAGCAGGAGGGACGGATCTGTGAGCTGGATCTGTATATGGTGGAGCAGGTCTGCCGGGACGGGCGGGAGATCATGCAGAACGGCGGGGAGACTGTGCCGGTATCTGTAAATCTCTCCCGGAAGGATTTCCGGGATCCGAAGCTGGCCGACAGGATAGAGAATCTGGCGGGGAAGTATGAGATCCCACGCGAATTGCTGAATATTGAGATCACGGAAAGTGCGTTTATCCGTCATTCGGAGCGGCTGGAGTATTATATCCGACGGTTTCACGAGCTTGGCTTTCAGGTCTGGATGGATGATTTCGGTACGGCTTATTCTTCCCTGGGTTCTCTGAAGGACTTGAAATTCGATGAGCTGAAGATTGACATGAGCTTTCTGAGCACCTCGACGGATAAAGCGAGGAGGATTCTTACGTCGGTTGTCGATATGGCCAAGAAGATCGGAATCCAGACGCTGGCGGAAGGGGTAGAGACAAAGGCCCAGTACAGATTCCTCAAGAGGATCGGCTGTGAAAAGGTTCAGGGCTATTTGTTCGGGAAACCGATGGACAAGGATTCCTTTATGAGACATTGCCGCGAAAGGCAGATGGAAGCGGAGCCGCCTCGCTGGCGCAATTACTATGATGCGATCGGCCGGATTGATTTTCAGACGGATCAGCCGCTCTGTGTCATTGAGGATGACGGGGTCAGGATGCGGCAGCTGTTTACAAACGAGGCCTATCAGAAGGTTTTGCGCCGGGATCATATTCCGGGCATTGACGTGTGGCTGGAAGAGGTGAACCGGGTGAATAATCCGATCCATGCCTTTCACCGGCAGTACGCCAACGAACAGCTGAGAAAGCTGCCTGGGCCGCAGGTGATCACCTACCCATCTGGCGATCATTACATGGAGCTGACCGGGAATGTCGTCACACATTACGAGGGTTGTTATATTTATGCGATGAACATTCGCTATATTCAGCTCAATACGATGTCTGAAAATCAGAAAAAAGCCTTTTACATTCAAAACATCTATTATCTGTGCAGCGATATCGCCGTCTTTGATCTTGAGAAACATACCATGTACGGCCTCAAATCCTCGGATTCGTGCCTGCCGATCGGAGCTGGAGGTAAGAGTATCGACCTGGCACAGGGAGTAGATGCATTTATTGAGAAATTTGTATATCCGCCGGATCAGGAGCGATTCCGTTCCTTCTACGACCCGTCATCCCTGGAGGGGAAAATGCGGCGGAACAAGGGGCAGGATCTGACGGGATTTTTCCGGAGCAGGATGGGCGATGCGGAGTACCGTTGGAAGCTTCATATGATTATGCCTGTTCCGAAAACCGATTTCCATCAGCTTTTGACGATTACGCTTCCGGTAGCGTTTGATCAGGGAGCCCTCCGTGAAATTCTGAAGGAGGAGGGAGCAGACAGAGTGAAGCTTTCTGACCGGCAATTGGTGGAGAGCGATGAAATCACAGAATCGTTGCTATGGAAGAATGTGGAAGCGTATGCGCAGGGGATGTATTTCTGGAAAGATAAGGAGCGAAGATTCAAGGGTGTAAGCCGCAGCTTTCTGGATTACTATGGATTCCGTTCAGCGGATGAGCTCCTCGGAAAAACAGACGAGGAAATGCACTGGCACGTCGAGCCGAAAGCGTTCTGTAAGGATGAGCTGAGTATCCTTGAAAATGGAAAGAACGTAACACTTGCCAGAGGAAAGTGCATTGCCCGTGGAAAGCAGCGGGCGATTCTGGCGAGCAAAATTCCGATCTACCGGGATGGACGGATCATCGGACTGCTGGGGACTTTTTTTGACGCAGACACGATGATGCGCGTTTTGAACGAGCGGTATCAGTCGGTATCGGTGGACAGTAAAACGGAGCTTCTGAATACGAGGGGAGTATCCGAAAGTCTCCGGGATTATCTGGAAACGCTCTGGACGCAGAATACGGAGTTTGCGCTGCTGCAGATTTTTATCCCGGAATATGAGGCCTTTCAAATCAGGTATGGAGAAGATGCCGGCAGGATATTGCTTCATTCTGTCGGCGACACGCTTTGCAGGATTTTCGGCAAAGAATGTTCTGTCGGAAGACTGACCGGAAGCTATTTTGCGATTCTGACACAGGATGCGGATCCGAAGCATCTACAGACGGCACGGACGAGAATACAGGAAGATATTGCAAGGCTGCGGAAGGCAGGAGATTGGAACTGTGCGCTGACAGCGAGGGTGCAGGTGACCGTGATGAACCAGAAGAATGCCGGCCGGGAGATCTACGCCAAGAATCTGAACCACATGTGGGCCGGCCTGGGCGGCGCCTTGCCGGATCTGTGATCGTTACTGTATACGCGCGATTAAAACGGCTAAGATTTTACAGTACCTTTGCCTGAGCATTACTGGCTGTTAAAA
>OMUU01000150.1 GCA_900314295.1 uncultured Lachnospiraceae bacterium
ACGGATAAAACTTTTAACAGCCAGTAATGCTCAGGCAAAGGTACTGTAAAATCTTAGCCGTTTTAGGTGGCGCGTAAACAGTAACCCTGAGCATTAAAGCCGGTTTGCGAAGCTCACACCTCCCTTGCGCTTCCGGGAAACGCCGTGCTATACTGTAGGGCGAAAAGAGGTGTTGAAGATGCAGTTCGAGAAATTGCAGAAAGATATGATCGCCGCCATGAAGGCGCATGATAAGGTGCGGAAGGATACCATCGCCGCGCTGGTTTCCGGAGCGAAGAAAATCGCGATTGATGAGGGAAGCCGCGATAACATTACGGAAGAGATTACCGACCGCGCGGTTATGAAGGAGCTTCGGGCCGCAAAGGAACAGTACGAAAGCTGCCCGGATTCCCGACAGGATTTGAAAGCCGAGTACAAGACACGCTTCGATATCATCAGCGAATACGCGCCGAAGATGATGTCCGAGGAAGAGATTCGCACCGTCCTCACAACCCGATTTGCAGACGTGATCGCATCCAAAAACAAAGGACAGATCATGAAAGCCGTCATGCCGCAGCTCAAAGGCAAGGCAGACGGACAGACCATCAGCAGGGTAGTCGCAGATCTCTGCCGGTGAATAAGCCGGATGCCCCGCACCGCGGGGCGATACCAAAGAATAAGTCCCTTGTGGCCGAAACCGGCGTACAGGGGCTTTTCTTATACATACCCAAAGGAGAATCCTCAGAATGGAAAGAATCCCAGACAGCCTCCGATCGGCTTGCATTACTATAATGAAGAAAAGCTATCTGTTCCGTCATCTTCCGGATGAGGATCTGCAGCTGTTGCTGGATAGTCCGTTCCTCCGCGTGCAGTCATACCAAAAGGGAGATCTTATCTTCGATGAATCCGATAAGCCTTCCGAAATTATGCTGCTGATCCGCGGAAACCTTTTGATTGCGCAGAACACACTCAGTGGAAAACGGATGATTCTATCCCGCATTGTGGATCCCGGTGACACCTTTGGAGAAGTCTACGTCTTCAAACAGCTTCCCGCCTATGATATGTACGCGGAAACCATCGAACGCACATCGATTCTTTTTGTCGACGCCTCACTCTTGTCCGGCGAAAGCAGGGATCCCTATCTGAAAATCGCAGAAATCATGATGCGCAACCAGCTGATGATGTTTGCCTCCAAAGCCTATATGATGAACCGGAGGCTCCGCATTCTCGGCAGTCCCAGTATCCGGGAGAAGATCGCCCGCCTGCTGATCGAACGCCAGGGAAAGACCAACCGCGTTCACGTTATGCCGCGCGAGGAGATGGCAGACTATCTGAATGTCACCCGTCCGTCTCTCTCCAGAGAAATCAGCGCAATGGTGAAGGAGGGTATTATCCGGAACGAGGGACAGACGCTGGTCATTCTCGATCAGAAAAAGCTGGAAGAATATATCTGAAAAAAACGGAACAAAAGAAAGAGAACCCCTATATGTCAAACCTGTTATTTAGCATGAATGCCACATTTCCCATCTTCCTTGTGATGATGCTCGGCTATTTTTTCCGAAAAAAGAACATCATCACCGAGAATCTCGCCTCCGGGATGAATACCTTCGTCTTTAAGATTGCACTCCCGGTCAGTCTGTTCTCTCAGCTTGATTCCGTGGATTTCTCTGAGGTATGGGATACTGAATATGTCGTCTTCTGTTTTCTCGCCACCTTACTCAGCATCGGTATCGGCGTTCTGATCTCTTTTATCTTCAAGGATAAAAATGACCGGGGCGAATTTGTGCAGGGCTCTTACCGGAGCAGCGCCTCGCTTCTCGGTATGGCCTACATCGAAAATATCTACGGAACCGCCACCATGGGTTCTCTGATGATGCTGGGCTGCGTACCTTTATATAATGTTATGGCCGTCCTTATTCTGTCTCTGATGAACGGAAACGGCGAGAGTCTGGATATACGACAGCTGAAGCGCACCTTCAAGGGAATTCTCCTGAATCCCATCATCTGGGGCATCCTCCTCGGGTTTGCCTGGGCACTGACAGGGCTGAAAATGCCGGAGATGTTCCAGACCACCATCGGTTACATCGGCCGCCTCGCCAGCCCCATGGGCCTTCTTGCCATGGGAGCTACCCTGAATTTCAGCAGTATCCGGGGAAAGCTGGCGCCCATTCTCGTCGGTTCTTTCCTGAAGCTTGTCGGATATACCGCCATCTTTATTCCGATCGCCATCTGGCTGGGCTTCCGGCAGGAAAAGCTGATCGCCGCTCTGATCATGCTGGGATCCGCCAGCACCGTAGCCGGATACGTCATGGCCAGAAACATGAATCACGACGGGGTCGTATCGTCCGGAATCGTGGTGATCACCACTCTGGGAAGCGTATTTACGCTGACCTTCTGGATTTGGCTGCTCCGGTCTCTCGGAATGGTATGATTCGTGGTACGTGAACCATGGCCCCGTATTCGGGTTTATCGGTCTGATGCAAGGGTATTGATTGACATTTCTCCTTCAGATGCTATAATCTGTTCTAACACGTGTCTTGTCACATGTATTTGTCACCAGGATACGGAAACAGATCACAAGGAGGAGAAATCAATCGAATCATGGAAAAATTCAAGGCATTTCTGAAAAGGAAGAACATTGAGATTTCCCTGAAGCGCTATGGCATCGATGCCCTTGGCGCCATGGCACAGGGTCTCTTCTGTTCTCTTCTGATCGGCACAATTATCAACACCATCGGCACTCTGTTTCATATCGCGGCACTGTCCGCCACCGTCGCTACGGTTTCCGGCGTCGATTACACCGTAGGCGGTCTGGCCATGGCAATGAGCGGACCCGCCATGGCAGTCGCCATCGGACGGGCTCTCCAGTGCCCGCCCCTCGTTCTATTCTCTTTGATCACCGTAGGATTCGCATCCAATGCGCTCGGCGGCGCCGGCGGCCCGCTCGCCGTTCTCTTCGTCGCAATCATCACCGCAGAGATCGGAAAAATGGCTGCCGGAGAAACGAAGGTAGACATCCTCGTAACCCCTCTTGTCACCATCGGCGTCGGCGTAGCGCTTTCCGCTCTGATTGCGCCTCCTCTCGGAAAACTTGCGATGATGGTCGGCAGCTTTATCATGTGGGCGACAGAGCTGCAGCCGTTCCTGATGGGCATCCTGGTTTCCGTCGTTGTCGGAATTGCGCTGACCCTTCCCATCTCCTCCGCTGCAATCTGCGCCGCTCTTCAGCTGACAGGCCTTGCAGGAGGCGCTGCCGTCGCCGGATGCTGCGCACAGATGGTCGGCTTCGCCGTTATGTCCTTCCGGGAAAACAAATGGGGCGGCCTCGTTTCCCAGGGAATCGGCACCTCCATGCTTCAGATGCCGAATATCGTGAAAAATCCAAGGGTCTGGATCGCACCGATCCTTACCTCCGCAATCACGGGTCCGATCGCAACCTGCATCTTTCATATGCAGATGAACGGACCGGCCATCGACTCCGGAATGGGCACCTGCGGCCTGGTCGGACAGATCGGTGTATTCCAGGGATGGCTCAATGATATCGAGGCGGGAACGAAGGCCGCCATCACCGCCGGCGACTGGATCGGACTGATCCTGATCAGCTTCGTTCTTCCCGCTGTCCTCTGCCCGCTGATCAATCTCTTCTGCCGACACAAGGGCTGGGTAAAGGATGGAGATCTCACTCTGAAGCAGAGCTGACAAGCTTCTCACACTTCTCGATGCACATACGTCAGGGGCGAGAAAAAACGCGCTTCGCGAGTTTTTCTCCCGCCATCGCGACCGCTTCGCCGCACACGAATGCGCTTCGCCGCACGCGAAGGCTTCGCACTCTGCTGCGCCTCAGCGTTCGCGTAAAGAAACAGAAAAAGGCCTTCCCGCAAAAACATATCTTCTCTGCGGGAAGGCCTTCTGTTTTCTTTCTTATACTCTTTCTTTTACTCTTTTTTTCCGCTTCAGCCGGCGGCCTTCTTTTCAGAAGCCCCGGCCGCTGTCTTGTCTGCATCGCTGTTGATGTATGGGAAGAAAAGATCGCTTCGATCCTTCTTGTCAAACATCGAGTTGTATTCCAGGATGTTGTAATTCCGGATCCACTCGGCCTCATCCCCGGTTGCATCCTCCAGATGCTCGAATCTCTGATTTGTCTCGGAATAATATCCTCTGGAGTTTATTGCCGGAACGGTCTGCATCATTTCCGCCAGGAACTTATTGTACGCCGGAAGCTGGATATTTGCTCTCTCCAGCGTCAGTGTGGACAGATAGTTCAGGCTGGTGCAGTCGATCGTGGTCGCATCCGTATCATAATTCGTCCAGATAAAGAACGGCACCTTGAAGAAGTTTTCGAGCTCATCCATCGTCAGACCGGACATTCCTTTCCCATTCAGATACCGGTAGAAATACTCGTCCAGACTCGGCTGATGATCCCCGAAGAATACGATCTCAACCGGGTCATCCACGCCCTGGAAATATTCCACCAGATTTTTCACCGCCTTGTCCGTTGCCTGCGCACAGGTCAGGTACTGGTTGACGTCGCTGAAAATCGCCGGCTCCGCCGTAACGGTCGGTGTGAAGTTGGAATAAATACCGGTGTATCCGCCATGGTTTTGCATCGTTATTCCCGTGATCAGAAGACTCTCGCCGTCCTTTTTCTCCTTATAGCGGTTGATGATCTTATCGAACAGCTCCTGATCCGTAATGTAATCGCGCATAATGTTCGTCTGATCGAAATAGCCGGACGGGTCATCCATAAAATAGGTCTCATCATAGCCCAGCTTCGGATATACGGTTTTCCTGCTCCATCCGCTCGCATAGTACGGATGCATCGCAACCGTCGTGTAGCCCAGGTTCTTTAACGTCGATACAAGGGAGAACGGTGTCTTGTTCATGTACTGCTGATATACGACGGATCCTGAAGGCAAAAATGCCATGGAATTTCCGGTCTGGTACTCCCACTCGGAGTTCGGCGTTTTCGCGCCGAATACCGACGACAGCGTGAATCCCTTGATCGTATTCTCGCTCATCGAATGAATGAACGGCATATAATCACCGACATTTGTCTGCAGATTGCCGAGCACGGACAGATCTGCAAACGATTCATCCATGATGAAGATAATGGTCGGATTTTTTACCTCTTTGTTCGTGGTTACATTCGAAACCGCGTCCGCATCCTCATACCTGTCTTCCAGTTTTTTGACCGCATCCGCAGAATATCCGGCCGGTGGCTGCACAAAGTTATCCCGGACACTCAGAACGAAATTCAGCACAAACCCGTTCTGATAGCTTCCCTTTTGTTCCCAGGTCTGTGTCTCGGTATTCGCGCTCTTCTGGAACACGTACCCGAAAAGGGCGATCATCAGAACCGCACTGATAATTCTCTGCAGCCAGTGCCAGGTGTATTTAACCTGGATCTTTCGCACAAGCAGGACATAGAGGATACTCATCATGATGATATACGCGCCCCGGTCATGCAGAACAAAGGTATAGTTCTTCACAACGCTCAGCCCGGTTCCGACCGTGATCAGATCGGAATACGTGATCTCATTGCCACGCACCGTATACACGAAGTAGTTCGTGTAAGCGAAAGCGGTAAGCGCGCAGTGCGCCGCGATCGCTGACCAGGAAGGTCTGCTGAGGATCAGCTGGAACAGGAAATAAACCGCCAGAATCAGCAGAACATTCATCATATGCGTATGCTTGGACGTCCTCATATAAAAATCAGGCGCCAGAATTACATGCTGCACGCAAAATTCGGTGAACTTGCAGCTGAGAAGAAACAGGATTGCGGTCCACAGCCACGGAACCCTGTCACTCAGCTCGAAGTCAACATTGGTAATGACAAACAAGGCCGCGGCATACGGCAGGATCGTCCAGAGCATATATCTGGTGATGGCATACATAACAACCGCGGCTGCCAGAAAAATGCCGAAGCAGATCATTCTTTTCCTGGTGATCTTAAAGGAAATCTTCATTACAGGCTTACCAACTTTCTGATGTAGAATTCATTCTCTTGCATTTTACCTTGCGGTTAGACACTGTTTACTAAGATAACATAAATCCGCTCCGAATCAAGTATTTTTCACATTTAATTCACAAAAAAAGTTTTGTACCAATGAATGTTTAGCCTTACCCGCCCAAATCTTTCCCTGAAAATCTTCTCAGGAAAGCACGTTAAGCTTTTCGGGCAAAATCTGTCACAATCTGATTGGAATCCCGTTTCTTTGCCAGGAACATGTACTCGTCTGCACGGGAGACAATCGATTTCACATCATCTTCCTTCCTCGCCACCGTGATTCCGATCGCAGACTGACAGGCCACCGGCTGTCCTTCTACAATAATTTCTGTATGATTCGACAGCTGAAGAAATCTCTCCGCAGCATTTTCAATTTCCTCAGGACACTTGAGCTGCAGCAAACCCACAAATTCGTCCCCGCCCCAGCGGCAGAACCGATCCGTGCGTCTTCCGAACCTCCGAAGTCCCACGCCTAATTCCCTCAGCAAACGATCTCCCACCTCGTGGCCGTACCGGTTATTGATATCATGAAAGCGGTCCATATCCGCAAACAGCACGGCAAAGGTATGACCGGTTCGCCGATAACGCTCAAGCTCTTCCTCGATGCATACTTCCATATACTTTCTTCCCGGCAGACAAGTCAGGGGGTCCCGGGTAGCCACCTCATAGATATCTCTCAGGAAGTTTTCGTCATACGAATCGCCTCCCAGGGGACTAAACACGGCTACCAGTTCCGTGACTTTTCCGCGAGAATCCTTCAGCGGCACCAGAGTATTTCGAACCAGAAGATTCTCCCCATCCTTTCTGCGAATGAGCATTTTCATAGTCTGCACCTGTCTGGAATGATAAGCCACCAGGGCAGGACAGTTCTCCCCTGCAATGGTATCCTCGCTCACAAAAGAACAGCTAAACGACAGGTCCACGCAACGCTTTCCCACAACTTCATCAGAACGGTACCCGAGGAGTTTTTCCGCATCCCTGTTCCAGAAAAGTACCGTCTGATCCGGCCGCAAAATATAAGAACCAAATGGGATCTCATTTAAGAATCTCTCCAGACCAATATTCTGCAGTTCTTCCGGTCTGTCCGGTGATTCTGCAGTTTTCGTCTTATCAGACATTACGGACGAAGCCGTTGCCGCCTCCTTCCGCACAGCACCTCCATTCCCGGTGATGCTGCCCTTTTCAATCATCGAAAGATTCTTTTCTATATCCGAATAATCCCTTATCACCGGGATCCCGGGATCCGCCTGTCTGTGTCTTCTGGCAAGCTCCTCGGTCTGGTAATGAATTCCAAGAAGCCCGGCAGCGCGGGAACCAAGTACATCCAGGCGATAATTGTCACCGATATAGACACATTCTTCCGGCTGGAAGCCCGCCTTTTTCACACAGAAACGAAAAAATTCCGGGTCCGGTTTTTCCGTACACACCTCGGCGCTCGTAATCAGATCCTCCAGCAGGCTTCCCATCCCAAGCTTCTGAACCTTTCGATATTGCATTTGCGACATCATATTCGTGGCGCAGGCCACATAATACCCCCGCCCCTTCAGAGCCTCAAGAAACCGGTAAACGCCCTTTTCCGGCTTCATATTCTGAATCAGCGTGTCCCAGTAGATCTCGTACATCATCCCCGCGTACGGAAAGATCGGCTGACCGATCTCCTGCAGAAAACGGCTGAAACGAATCAGCCTGTCATGTGTGGCAGCCTGCCTCCATCCCATCTCTTCGATCAGAAGATCCATCATTTCATGGATTTTCCTCTCTGTAAATTCCTTCGAGAGCCCGAACTGCCGCGCGCAGAATTCGTTCAACGCCCTCTGCGCCGCCTCATCGGCATTGTCATAGCTGTATAAGGTATTGTCCAGATCAAAAAATACTGCTTTTCTCATAATTCTCCTGTCTCTTTTGCTGCAGCGCTCACTCTCATCATAGACCGAAACGACATATATCCTCGATTATAAGAAAATCGGAAAACAAGATCAAGCTGTGACCGGCCTTTTCAATGTCCTTTTATGCGCAATCTTTTTTTCATAAACATTCCCTATGTTCTGCTACTCTGTCCTTCGTTTTCTGTTCTGCTTTCTGTTCTTTTTTCCTTGCCTTTGCATGCGTTTCTTCTTATACTATAAAGCGATAACAGCAGATGATGTAAGGGCGAATCATTACCCAACAGGAGGAAAATTCATGAAGGAATTTAAGCCAATCAAGGAAGGCAAGGTCCGCGAGATCTATGATAACGGCGACAGTCTGATCATGGTAGCCACAGACCGTATCTCTGCATTTGATGTCATTCTGAAGAATAAGGTGACCAAAAAAGGCACCGTTCTCACACAGATGTCGAAGTTCTGGTTTGATTATACAAAAGACATTCTGCCGAACCATATGATCAGCACGGACGTCAAGGACATGCCGGAATTCTTCCGTCAGCCCCAGTTCGACGGCAACAGCATGCTCTGCAAGAAGCTGACCATGCTTCCGATCGAGTGCATCGTACGCGGATACATTACCGGAAGCGGCTGGGCAAGCTACCAGAAGACCGGTCTTGTATGCGGCATCAAGCTTCCGGAGGGCCTGAAGGAATGTGACAAGCTCCCGGAGCCGATCTACACTCCCAGTACCAAGGCCGAGATTGGCGATCATGATGAGAACATCAGCTATGAGAAGAGCATCGAGGTTCTTGAAAAGCTCTACCCGGGTCACGGCGAGTATTACGCGAACTGCCTGAAGACCTATACGATCCAGCTTTACACAGAGTGCGCAGAATATGCCCTCTCCAGAGGCATCATCATTGCCGACACCAAATTTGAATTCGGTCTCGACGAAAACGGCAACGTCGTTCTCGGAGATGAAATGCTCACACCGGACAGCTCCCGCTTCTGGCCCGCAGAGGGATATGAGCCCGGTCATTCACAGCCGTCCTTCGACAAGCAGTTCGTCCGCGACTGGCTGAAAGCACATCCGGACAGTGATTACAACCTTCCTCAGGATGTCATCGACAAGACGATCGCGAAATACAAGGAAGCATATAAGCTCCTGACCGGCTCCGATCTGAAATAAAAAACAAAAATACGAGATGTTATGTTTTCGTAAATTTCGAAAAAAAGCAGAAACGTTCACATAATGTTCATTTTATCATCAAAGGGAATTCACAACACCCTGATAAAGTATAGAACATAAGTACAAGACAAGGTACTTATACAGAGCAAACTACTTAGTTTCTTTTTCATAAGCCGATTTCATATCGGTTTCTCCTTCCTTTATTTATATGAAGAAACGGAACTGCATGCTGGAGCAGTTCCGTTTCTTGTTGTATACGTTTTTCATAAACGCAGACAGCCTCCTGGCACGCGAAGCGCGCGCAGGAGACTGGATACGATTTGCATACCTGTCCAACTATTCTACGTCTGTCTACCGCACTCTCCTATAACTATTTACTGCATCTCCGAATAAATTTTCTTTGCACTTACCAGTTTTACGCAGAGAGCGAAGAGCTTTGCCGCGATCTTCAGATCGTCGATCGGCGGATAGGTCGGGGCGATACGGATATTCGAATCATGCGGATCCTTTCCATAGGGCCAGGTAGCTCCGGCGCCTGTCATCTGAACGCCCGCCTTCTTACATTTCCCTACAATTTCCTTCGCACAGCCATCCAGAGAGTCAAAGCTGATAAAATAGCCGCCCTTCGGCATCGTCCATGTGCCGATCTCCAGGCCGGAGAGTTCCTCATCAAGGATCTGTTCTACCACCTCGAACTTCGGACGGATGATATCCGCCTGTTTTCTCATATGCTCCACCATACCGTGGATATCTCCGAAGAAGCGGACATGACGAAGCTGATTCACCTTGTCGTGACCGATCGTCTGGTGCTTCATGGTTTCCAGGATATCCTTCATATTATTAGGTGACGTAGCCATAGCGGCAATTCCGCTGCCCGGGAATGTAATCTTGGATGTAGAAGCAAACTTATACACAAGATCCGGATTGCCGGCGCGCTTGCATTCCGCCAGAATCTCGATCAGATAATCCTGCTTGTCATCATACAGATGATGAATTCCATAGGCATTGTCCCAGAAAATCCGGAAGTCCTTTGCCGCAGGCTTTAACCTTGCAAAACGGCGGACCGTATCGTCCGAATAGGAATATCCCTGCGGATTCGAATACTTCGGAACGCACCAGATACCCTTGATGGTATCATCATTTGCGACAAGGTTCTCGATCATATCCATATCCGGACCGGTCGGCGACATCGGAACCGGAATCATCTCAAATCCGAAATATTCTGTAATGCCGAAATGTCTGTCATATCCGGGAACCGGGCAGAGCCATTTTACCTTGTCCAGCTTGCACCACGGTGTGTTGCCCATGATACCGTGAGAATACGCGCGTGAAATCACATCAAACATAACGTTTAACGAAGAATTTCCATAGATAATGATATCGTCCGGGTTATTCTCCATCATATCTCCGATCAGAACCTTCGCCTCATGGATGCCCGTCAGAACTCCGTAGTTTCTGCAGTCTGTTCCGTCCTCACAGGTAAGGTCCGCATCTGATGTAAGGGCATCCATCAATCCCATGGACAGATCCAGTTGCTCCTGGCAAGGCTTTCCGCGGGCCATATTCAGGTTTAATTCCATGCCCTGATACTTCTTGTACTGTTTTCTGAGAAGTTCAATCTCTGACGCAAGCTCTTCCTTGCTCATTTCCTTGTAAGGCTTCATTCGATGTACTCCTTCCGCTCCGGTTGTTCTGATCTGTAATGATTTAAACGAGATAAAACACGCTGCGCGAGTTTTATCTCGCTATCGCGATGCTCGCCGCACACGAATACTTTGCATTCGGCTGTGGCTCACTGTTCGCGTAAATAATGCAGTGGTCCGGTTTTCCAGACCACTGCATCACATTATAACACGCATATGCAAGCTTTGCACTTGAAACTTGCACAATTGTACATTCTATCCAGCGCAAATCGGTCGAAAAAGAATTTTCTTGTGGATAAATATTCACAAAACGCATCGTGCCGTGCGGTACCCAGCCATAAGCATTATACGACACCGCCCAATACACAGTAGCTCCGTTTGCAGGGCATGTCCGTTTATTTCAGCATCAGAAAGACACCGAGATTGCCACGTCTGCCATGGGATGCCCTGTGAGAATAGAGCGCCTCGGGATTGCAGCAGGTGCACACCCCTGTAACCGAAATATGCTCCGGAATCACTCCTGCCTCTTCCAGCACTATCCGGTTCGTCCGCCAGAGATCCAGCTGATAATGGCCGTTGTGCTTATCCTCCAGAATTTCTTCCTCGTGACCGGAAAATTCCTGCTTCATCCGGTCCGCAACATCATCGCTCACCTCATAGCAGTCCCTGCAGATGGACGGACCGATGGCACAGATCAGATCCTCTGGTTTGCTTCCGTAGTTCTCTCTCATCTTCTCAATCGTAACGCGACCGATCCTTCCCACCGTCCCGCGCCACCCGGAATGCGCAAGTCCGATCGCCCTGTGCACCGGATCCACAAAGGCTACCGGCACGCAGTCCGCCACAAAGACGCTCAGAACAAGTCCCGGCACATCTGTGACCAGACCGTCAACATCCGACCAGTCAAGAGGTCTCGTCAGACCCTTCCCCGCATCTTGCCCGGAGACGACGCGCACATTTGTCGTGTGCGTCTGCGCCGTAAAAACAAAACGATCCACAGAGACTCCCAGCTCCGCGGCTACCCTGTGAAAGTTTTCCCGGACATTCTCCTCCCGGTCTCCTCTCGAAAAACTCAGATTCAGAGAATGCAAATGCTCCATTCCCGGCTCCCTTCCGCTGACCCCGCCCTCTCTGGTCGTAAAGCAATGCTCTACGATACCGGTCCGGTCAAGTGCCGGGAACCGCAGCACCGGAATCGTACGCCCGGCAAGTATCGGAATATCCGTTCCTGCTTTTCTGTATAAATGCATCCGCATCCTCCTCACGTTAGTGTATAAGCTCTTCGAAAACGCAGACAGGCTTGTCGCACGCGAAGCGCGCGTAAGAGACTGAATGCGCTTTCGAAGGCAACAGGTATGAGGATGAAGCGCGAACGCGCGGAATCCGAATGCCTGTAGGATTGCGGGAGTGCGCAGCACGGAGCAATCCGCAGCTTATACAGTTTTGTAGCTCCATGTATTTCTATAAGCTCTTCGAAAACGCAGACAGGCCCGCCTGTCGCGTAAGCACGCGTAATCTGTTTACAGCATAACCGTCATAACTTTTCCGAAATCCATGCAATCAGATCCTGATCCACCTTGTCATGATCCAGCTCATTCAGAATCTCATGCCGGTCGCCCGGATAGATTTTGCACTCTACATCCTGTATTCCGCACTTCCGGTAAATCTCTGCCACCTTCACCGGCGTTTCACCGAAATTGCCTACCGGGTCCTCTCCTCCGCTGACGATCAGAATCGGAAGCGTCTTCGGAATTCTCTGTATGTTCTGTTCATCCTCGGCAATTTCAAGTCCCTTAAAGAGATTGTAATAAGCATTCAATGTGAACATGAAGTTATTCCAGGGATTTGCGCAATAGGCATCTACAACTGCCGTGTCATGGGTCAGCCAGTCATTGGCGGTGCGGGCAGGCTCAAATTTCTTATTATAGGATCCCAGAGCCATGTTGTTCACAAGTGCGCTCTTATAGCGCCACCCTTTGAAAGCTGCGATCGTTCTGCACATTGCCTTTCCTGCTTTCAGCGTCGCTGCACTCTGATATCCGGTCCCGGAAATTATCGCACCGGAAAGACCTTCGCCGTACTCCGTAATATACTGCCTCGTCAGAAAAGATCCCATGCTGTGCCCGAGAATAAAATAGGGAATTCCGGGATATTTCTTCTCCGTCCTCTCACGCAGAGACTGCATATCTCCAATCACACAGCCATTCCCATCCTTTTCGGCAAAATACCCGTAATCCTCCTCACTGACCACAGACGCGCCATGGCCCAGGTGATCATTTCCGACCACATAGACTCCCTCTGCGTTCAAAAGTTTTGCAATCCGGTCATACCGGTCCACAAACTCCACCATCCCATGCACAATCTGAACGACAGCCTTTACCTCTCCATCCGGGATCCATTCAATCGCGTGAATGGATGTCCTTCCATCCTTTGAAGGATATCTGAAATCCTTTTTCATAAAAAACCTCCCACAATAGATCCGGCGTCCGTGTGAAAATCACACGCAGCAATTCTGCTGTTAATTCGCTTTTTTACACAAAACGTCTCTCTTTATATGCAATATATTGTAGCAGATTATATGAAAATGTGGCCCTGTTTTTCGTTTTTTGTATGGAAATTTACCCCTCATAGGAATCCCGCGCGCTCAGATATACCGTCTCAAAAGCCGCTCCGCACTCCCTTGCGGCTCTTGCCACGCTTTCATATTCCGGATAAACCTTCTTATGATTGCCGATGCTCACGGTTTTTACCTGAATCTCTCCGTATGGCGTTCTCACCGTTTCCTCTTCTCTCGGAAGGGTGTCCCGCAGCATCCGGATTCTACGGATTCCAATCGTTGTTGTCTCCCGGAAGATTATTTTTTCCAGCTCCGGTATCGCCTTTTCGTCGCAGATCACGGTCAGAAGCCAGCCCGGCCGGTTTTTCTTCATGTAGACCGGCGTGTAATGAACATCTCTCGCTCCATTTTCCAAAAGCCTGTTCAACGTATACCCGAGAGTCTCTCCGCTGCAGTCATCAATATTCGTCTCCAGTTTCCAGATACTGTCGCTGTTATCCGGTTCCGGATGCATTTCCGACGGCTCAATCAGCATTGCTCTCAGAATTCCCGGAATCTCCTGCTCCCGCTTTCCCGCGCCAAGTCCTGTGTCCAGGATGCGAAATCCTGCAGGAAGCTGGTCGGATGTGACGACGGCGGCAGCAAATGCCGCGCCGGTCGGGGTCACATACTCGCCCTGCCTGTCACAAATCTCCAGATTTAAATTGCCTGCCTGCGCGATATTGACGACCGCCGGCACCGGAATCGGAAGAAGCCCATGCTGCGTGCGGACCATTCCTCTTCCCTCACAAAGCCTTGGGATGATCACACCGTCCACATTCAGACTGTCCATACAGACAGAAGCAGCTACGATATCCACGATGGAATCGATCGCTCCGACTTCATGAAAATGCACCTGCTCCGCCGGGACTCCATGCGCCTTCGCCTCCGCCTCCGCAAGGATCTCAAAAATCCTCCCCGCCAGCTCCAGCGCATGATCGGACATATCAACGTCTGCCAGAATGCTTTCAATTTCCGAAAGAGTCCTGTGTGTGTGTACGCCCGAGGGGTGCTTCACCGAAAAATCCGGACCGGCTTCCGATTTCCCATACAGAAAAGAAACGTCATGATCATGATTCTCGTGCTCCGCGTCCAGTATTACGTTGAAATCACAGCAATCAATCCCGGACTTTTTCACTCTTCCGATATTCACGCGAAAGCCCTCCGCATGAATGCTGCCTATGGCACTCTCAAGCGCCTGCCGGTCTGCTCCCAGATCCAGAAGTGCCGCGACAATCATATCGCCGCTGATTCCCGACGCACAGTCCAGATACAGATATCTCTTTCCCTGATCGCTCATCCCCATCCCGTCTTCCTTTCCGGGCCCATCCCATTTTATGCAGCCGTATTTCTTCCGATGAATCCGTCCCTGTTGCTCAAAACCGCATTCTTCCGATGGATCCGCCTCTGTTGCTCAAAACCGCATTCTTCCGATGGATCCGTCTGTGTTTCTCAAAACCGCATTCTTTCCGATAGATCCGTTTCTATATGATAATATTTCTTTACCAGTGGTTCGATTCTGTGTAATACAGGCCGTCCGTACGCATCACACATCATCTGTCATCCTCAGCAACTATGCCCCGGACGGCGAGCCGATTGATCTGCGTGGCCAAATACCCGGCACCGTATCCGTTATCGATATTCACCACGGCAATTCCGTTTGCACAGGAATTGATCATCGTCAGAAGCGCCGACAGGCCATTCATACTGGCTCCGTAGCCCACCGACGTTGGAACCGCAATCACCGGATTCCGGACAAGCCCGCCGAGCACACTGGCCAAAGCACCCTCCATTCCCGCCACTGCGACGACACAGTTTGCGGATCGGATTTCCTCCATATGCGCGAAGAGCCGGTGGATCCCGCTGACTCCGATGTCGTAGATCCGCTCCACTGCCGATCCGAAAAATTCAGCCGTCTGCGCCGCTTCCTCCGCAACGGAAATATCCGCTGTTCCCGCCGTGCAGACGGCAATTCTGCCAATTCTCTCCTTATCCGCTTTTTCTACCTTAATGATATGCGAAACCGGGTCATAGACGACTTCCGGAATCGCCTCTCTCACGATTTGATACTGATGATCACTCGCCCGGGTACCGAACACCTCCCCGTATCTTTCCAGCATCTTCCGGAAGATACTGACCAGGAACTCGTCGGTCTTCCTCTGGCAATAGATCACCTCCGGAAAACCGGTTCGGGCGTCCCGGTCCATATCAAGCTTGGCGTACCCCATCTCCTCAACAGAAGCCCCCCTGAGCAGTTTTTCCGCCTTCTCGACACTTATCCCGCCTTTTTTCACTTGTTCCAGAATTTCTCGTGTATCCATCACACCTGCACCTTACCGATCTTTGCACTACCAAACCTGCTAAATCTCATTCCTTGAATACACGTGGGCTCACGCGCTTTCGTCCCATTGTCGCAAACCCATGCAATCCCGGCGATCTCAGGCCTCGGTCCCGTGTTCCCTCTGATCCCGGGTAAGCGTCTCATTCATGCTTCCGGAGCGATACCCCTGAAGATCCATGGTAACGTACGCAAACCCGTAGCTTTTGAAGCTCATCACAACTGCCCTTCGGATTTCCTCCTGCATCAGTCTCGGAAACTCTTCCGGAAGCACCTCGATCCTCGCGATTGTCCCTCCGTGAATTCTCACCCGCACCTGATGAAAACCAAGGTCCAGAAGAAGCTGCTCCGCCTGATCCACCATGTGAAGACGCTCCCTTGTTATCTCCTCTCCGTATACAAATCTCGACGAGAGGCAGGCAAAGGACTGCTTGTTCCAGGTTGGAAGGCCCATGGCCTTGGAAAGCCTCCGAATCTCCTCCTTGTCGAGGCCGGCGTCCCTCAGAGGGCTCTTCACGCCGAGCTCCGCTACCGCCGTGAGCCCCGGGCGATAATCCCCGTTGTCATCCATATTGGAGCCCTCCGCAACATACTCTATCCCGTTGGCCTTAGCGATTCCGAGTATTTTCTCAAACAGCTCATGCTTGCAAAGATAGCAGCGGTTCTTCGGGTTGTGTGAAAATCCCTCGATCTCCAGTTCCTCCGAATTCACAATCTGGTGACGGATGCCTTCCCTCCTGCAGAATTCCTCCGCCTCCCTGAGCTCCCGCTCCGGAAAGGATTCCGACCTTGCGGTCACGGCCATCATCTGATCGCCCAGCACATCATGCGCTGTTTTTACCAGGAATGTGGAATCCACGCCGCCGGAAAAGGCGACTGCAAGGCTTCCGAGATCCCCGATCTCCTTTTGCAGGCACTGAAGCTTCCCCTCCAGTGCCCGATCGATCCCCTGTACTGTTCTGTCTAAAGCCGCCATCATCCGTTCCTCCTATGTCTGCCGAACGAGATAAAAACACGCTGCGCGAGTTTTATCTCGCTATCGCGACGCTCGCCGCACACGAATACTTTGCATTCGGCTGCGCCTCACTGTTCGCATAAAAAAATCAGCCCACATATATAATGTCCATAGAAGCCATTATATATGCGGGCCGGTTGATTTGCAACCAAGCTATAAATTGCCGAAATTCCCTGGTATGTACTTTAAATACCTGTTGTCTCTCAGTCCCTGATTGTCTGATCCTCAATCACCATCCGGATCAGGAACCCGATCCGTCCGGAAGCAGACGTCTTACGGTAACAATGTTATCGTAATCGGCATTTGTATACGTGATTCCCTGTGCCTCATTCGCTGCATTGATAATCTGACCGTCTCCTGCGTAGATTCCCACATGGCCGTCGTAGCAGATGACATCTCCCACCTGCACATCGGAGTACGAAACCTCCTGACCGTCATTCTCAATGTCCCAAGAAGTACGGGAAGTGTTGATACCGAAATGACTGTATACCTGCTGAACAAAACCGGAACAGTCAACGCCATTCGTAAGGCTGTTGCCGCCATACACATACGGATTGCCCAGGAACTGCTGCGCATACGCCAAGAGTGCTGAACCGGATGCTGTTGATGTGCTTCCGGTTGCCTGGTACGCCTGCTGAGCTGCCTGTCTGGCTGTTGACACATCGGTGCCGGTGCTCGCCGCAAGCTGCTGTGCCGCCTGCTCAATTGCCGCGGAAGCCGACGCATTCGTATCCGCGGAGCCGTTCGAAGATCCATTCGACGTGCCGTTGTTACTGGATGCCGTATAGGTCGATGCCGTATATGCAGAAGCAGCACTGCTTCCGTTATTTGCTGAAGCGCCGGAATCTCCTGCCGAAGCATTCTGTGCGGCGGAAGCGCCCGAGCCCTCGGAGCTCTGGATCGCTACAACCTGACTGATATACTGATTCTGCTGGTCAATGATGGCCTGATACTGCTTTGCCTTGGCATATGCATCTGCAATTCTCGCATCCGCATCGCTGTACTGCTGCTTTGCCTGCGCAATCAGTGTCTCCAGACGGGACTCATCCTCTGTGAGAGTATCCTTATTCTTCTGAAGCTGAGACTCCTCGTCGTTCTGCTGCTTCTGAAGATCTGTAACCTTTGTAACCGAATCCGCATAGGACTGAAGCTGCTTACGGTCGTAATCATAAAGCGTGCCGGTATAACTCTTAGAATTCAGCCATGCATTCAGATCGCCGTCCTCCAGGAAAACCTTGATCCATCCGGCATCTCCGCCCTTTTCGTAAATGTACTGGATGCGAAGCTTCATCGCCTCATGCTGTGTATCTCTGTCCTTGATCGCCGCCGCAAGATCTTCCTTTGTCTGACTAATCGCCGCTTCCAGAGAAGTCAGCTTGCCGTTTATAGAGTCGATTTCCGCAACTGTAGTCACAAGCTGAGCCTCGAGGTCATCAATCTGCCCGAGCAGGTCCTTTTTCTGTGCTTCAAGCGCATCAATCGAGCTGTTTAAAGAGCTCTCCGACACTGCGGAAGTATTTTCGTCCGCACTTACCGGAACCACCGGTGTAGCCGCTGCGAGGGCGATTATCAATCCAATCACTGCCAGTTTCTTTCTCTTCATCAATAACTCTCCAAAAAATTAATATTATCGTAACTATTCCGCTCATCCATCTCGGGAACCTGTGATTCTCTCGATGGATTTCCATTAACAGAAATGAAACATTTCATTAATCTTCACCATAATAACATAACTTTTTGGGGCTTACAAGTGTGAAAGCCTTGAAATCGTCTGATTTTCTTAATTTTTAATTCTTTTTTTTACAGAAAAATGACACACAAAATTTACAATTACAAGAAGCAAAGCGACACAGACGCAGCCTCCGTGCCGCCAGCAGGTATTCGCATTCAGCCCGGGCTTGCCAGAAGAATCACCATTTCGGCTGTCTCCACAATCTTTGTCCCGGAATCCATCGCGCACTTCTGCAGGTAGCGGTGAGCTTCCGGCTCCGTCATGTGGTTTCTTCCCATCAGAATCTCTTTCGCTTTGTCGATCTTCTTCTGATCCTCCTCGTTTCTCGGCGCAGGCTTGTCCTTCTTTCTGCGCAGAGGCACCTCACCCAGCATAGGCGACAATGTCTGCAGCAGATCCTGCACTTTTAACGGCGTCGGCAGAAACACCGTGTTCGACGGCAACACTTCATCATCTACATTTCTCGGCGAGGTTACCAGAAGCACCTGGAAATTATCAGAAAGTCCTTCCGCCAGATTGAGATAAATCCCATCCGCCAGCCGATACCCGCAGATAATCACGCCTCCATACAGGGTACTGGCAAGGGATATGGCCTGGTCCGCCGTTGTACATATGCCGTTTACGCTAAGCCCGTGACGAATCAGAATTGCACGTATTTTTTTGGCGTCTTCCAGCTTGGAATATGCAACAATAATACTTCGCAATAGTTTTTCCTCAATTTGAAAATTATCTCCAGACAGGAGATAAAAAATTCACGTGAATACATCGGAAGCTCCCGGCTTCTCAAAACTTCCCGAGATATGTCTGAAGCTCCCAATTTGTCACAACGGAACGGAATGCGCGCCACTCCTTCAGTTTTTCCTCTTTATATCTGTCGTAAATAAAGTCTCCAAGCACCTCCCGGACCATGGGATCCTGGTCCGCGTAGTCCATGGCCTCCCCAAGCGTCTCCGGAAGCGTCTGCAGATGCATGTTTTTTATTTCTCTTCTGGATTTACCCGACAGAGTGATATCCGCCTTCTCTACCGGCTGCATCTTCTGACGGATCCCATCCAGTCCCGCGGAAATAACAACGGCAAACGCAAGGTACGGATTGCAGACACCGTCGGGGCTCCGGTATTCAATGCGGGCGTTATTTGCCTTGCGGTGCGGCACATTGATCACCGCGGACCGGTTTGCCAGATTATCCGACCAGGCGACCTGTGTCGGCGCGTCAAAGCCCGGAATCAGCCTCTTATAAGAGTTAACAATCGGATTTGTGAACAGCGTGATCGCCTTGCTGTGCGCAAGAAGCCCTGATACAAACTGCTGTCCGATCTCAGAAAGCTCTCCGCTTCCTCCTTCCCCGGCAAACAGATTCATTCCCAGCTGATCGCGGCAGAAAATCTCGATATGCATGCCGGAACCGTTCACCCCTTCTGTAGGCTTCGGAAGGAAAGTTGCATACAGCCCATGCTTCTTCGCGATTGTCTTCACCGCCATACGGAAGGTGACTACGTCATCCGCAATACGGTCTGCCCGCCCCTCTGCAAAATCAATCTCGTGCTGTGCGGGGGAAATCTCGTGATGCGAGCCGAGGACCTCAAAATCCATTTCCTCCAGCGTAAGAATTATATCTCTTCGCACATTCTCCGCCAGGTCCAGAGGCGCCACATCATAAAAGCCGGCAATCTCATGCGTTTTCGTGGTGGGATGTCCCTCATCATCCGTATGGAACAGGAAAAATTCCAGCTCCGGACGGATCTCAAAGTTCAGGCCCATCTCCTTTGCCTCGTTCAAAACCCTCTTCAGCACCTGGCGGCTGTCTCCTTTAAAGGGTTCTCCCTCTTCGGTATAGATATCGCAATACATCCGGGCAACCTTTCCGGTCTGCGGACGCCACGGATAGATCTCAAACGTGTCAAGATCCGGATACAGATACAGCTCCTCCGCTCCATCCTGAAAACCGCCAATCGCAGATGCTTCAAAGGTACACTCATTGTTCAGCGCCTGCTCCAGATGACCGGCGGTAATCGCCAGGTTCTTCGGCGTACCGAAAATATCTGTAAACTGAAGACGAATAAACTCTACGTCCTCCTCTTCAACGATTTTGAAAATATCCTGTTTCGTATATTTGCCCATACTGATACCCTTTCCCGGAACCCACTTCCAAAACAGACGTCCCGCAATCTACATGTAGGAAATTATAACTTTCCGTTTCACACATGAAAATACTTATTTTATACCATATCCCGTACCTCAAGTGAAGTAAAAATAACGTCCGGCTATCCTGCATAAAGTGACTCCCGTACACAAGCGATTGCATTACCATTGCTGTTCATAGCAATACTGAAAGGCAAGGATTTTACAGTCCTCTTACCATTCGCAAACTGGCTGTAGCAAAGTTTTATCCTGACTTTATGAAGCTGCGGAACTCCTCAGGCGCAAGCGCCTTCGTCAAACAGTCCTCGCTATCCACTTCGTCAAGATTTTACGGATAAAACTTTTAACAGCCAGTAATGCTCAGGTAAAGGTACTGTAAAATCTTTGCCATTTCAGTACCGTTTGAACATTGACCCAGCATCCGATTACACTGCAATTCATAAAAAAGCCGCTTGAAGAAATCTTTCATCTCTGTTAAAATAATTCTTGTTGTACAGAGTTATGGAGATGTACTCAAGTGGCCGAAGAGGTCGCACTCGAAATGCGATAGGTCGGGTAACCGGCGCAAGGGTTCAACTCCCTTCATCTCCGCTTTAACGAGATAAAACACGCTGCGCGAGTTTTATCTCGCTATCGCGACGCTCGCCGCACACGAATACTTCGCATTCGGCTGCGGCTCACTGTTCGCGTAAAAAAGACGGTGCAGACAAAGAAATTGTCTGTACCGTCTTTTTTATCTTACACAAGCATCTTTTCTATACTTACGCAACAGGACCCGTCCGCTTGAACGGCCGGGTTCCATTTTTGGTGATTCTATTAATGATTATTCACAAGATCTGTTTAGCACAGTGTTCTGGCTTAGTAAACCTCTGCCCACTCCTCGATGTTGCTCGGATCAAACTTGAATGGCTGTCCAAGGATGATTTCAGAAGCCTTGTCGGAGTTCTCGGTGATTGTGTAAGGATTGCCGTCGTTCAGATCGCCTGCTGTGAAGGTGTCGCCTACAGCGCCTGTGATGGTTCCGTTTACAAGTGCAACGGAGGTATAAGCTGCAAGAGCTCCAAGATCAATCGGGTTCCACAGGAACATGTACGGGCAGGAATGAGAATCATCGTCGCCGATGTACTCTTTCATCTCAGACGGAAGTCCAAGTCCGGTAAGCTTTACAGAAGACTTCTGGTCCTGAAGAACCTTAGCTGCTGCAGCAATACCAACGGTTGTCGGGGAGCAGATAACCTTCAGATCCGGGTACTTGGTAAGAAGAGCCTGTGTCTGGTCGGTGGACTTCTGCGCCTCATCATCGCCGTATGCGATCTCGTCGAGCTTCAGATCTGCGTACTTGCTGTCGGACTCCGCAATCTCCTTCATTGCAGCGATCCATGCGTTCTGGTTTGTAGCCTGAGAAGTAGCGGAAAGGATTGCATACTCTCCGGAACCGCCGGAAATATCATAAACTGCATCCATCAGAGCCTGTGCGATTTCCTTTACGCCGGCCTGGTTGCAGAATACGGAACGATAATCCGCGTCTACATCAGAGTCAAGTGTGCAAACCTTGATTCCTGCATCAGATGCCTGCTTCAGTGCTGCGTCAAGAGCGCTTGCGTCGTTAGCCGCAACTGCGATGGAGCTTACACCCTGGGAAATCAGGGACTGGATAACGGTGATCTGAGAATCTGCGGTTGGATTATCCGGATAAGATACGATGATCTGATCATCGGAGCATCCCAGTGCCTTCAGAGCATCCTGGAATCCGGAAGCCTCTCTCTCGTTGAACGGATTACCTGCGGACTTCGGAACCAGAGCATATTTGCCGGTAGCCTCTCCTACGCCTGCCGCTCCGGATGTGGAAGCAACTGCTTCTGTGGAACCGGATGCAACGCTGTTTGAAGATGCTGCTGTGCTGGTGGAAGCTGCTGAGCTGCTTGCTGCAGTGCTGGATGAAGAAGAGCTTCCTGCGGACGCAGATTTGCTGGTAGAAGCTGTAGAGCTTCCGCATCCTGCCAGCATTCCGGCTGTCATAGCCGCGGTCAGTAATACGCTAACTACTTGTTTTTTCATTGTAAAATCCCTCCTGAATCATTCTGGTCCCATGGACCCTCTGCTGTATCTGGTCTCGTCGACCGGTTACTCCATCGGAAACGCCATATAATTTTCAATACCATATGATTTCCGACTACGAGCTTAGTGTAACATCACCATTTTTTTCGTGAAATGGTAATATTCTTAGAAAAATGGTATTATTTCACTGTCATTTCGCCGCAATTGCTTTTCTTTTGTTCTTCACGGACTGGTTGATGCCGGGTATCAGTGCGGATACAATCAGCAGAATTCCGATGATAACCAGGATTGTCTGGCCGCTCATGTTCAGCTGACCGAGCGCGATACGCAGGCATACGATGGTGAATCCGGCGATGGTTGCTCCGACAAGATTACCCTTGCCGCCGGTGGTCGCGATGCCGCCGAATACGCACATTGCGATTACGTCCATCTCAAAGCCCTGTCCGGTCGTGGTATTTGCTCCGAAGGAGGTTGCCAGAAGGAACAGTGCGCATACACCTGCCATCGTTCCTACCAGTGTGAAGCAGATCTGACGGATCTTCTGCACCGGAATTCCCGCATAAAGGGCTGCCGTGCGGTTGGATCCGATCGCGTACATCTTCCGTCCGAAGGTTGTCCGCGACAGCGTGAAGATGAAGATCACCGCCGCGAGCACAATGAGGAAAAACGCGATCGGGAACGGTCCGATCATGCCTCCGATTTTTGAAAAGCCCATGGGATCCGACAGAGAAACCGATCCGCCGCTTCCCATTGATACCTCGGCAATGCCTCGGAAGATAATCTGCGTACCAAGTGTGATAATCATGGTCGGCAGCTCCTGGAAATGCGTCGCGATCACACCGTTAAGACTGCCGCAGAGGAATCCCACACCGATGCAGACGATGATCTGAACGATCAGCGGTGCTCCCGCACGGTTTGCAAAGCAGGTCATCGTTCCTGCCAGACATACGATGGCGCCGACAGAAATATCGATTTCCGCGATGACAAGTATGAAGCCCATCGCGTACATCATAAACAGCTCCGACAGATATTTCGGCATCTCACGCAGAACATTGGTAAATGTGAAGCTCTTGGAGACAATCGATCCGAAAATCAATACTGCGATAAAAATAACGATCAGGCCACTCTCCCAGCTTAAGACTCTGCTCTTAATACTGGTCTTCGGGGTGGCATCTATGGTTCTTCCTGATTTTCCTGCCATGATTACATCTCCCTTCTTTCCAGTGCGGCTCTGTCCATCGTACGCTGTGTCAGTACGTTAATCAGAACAACGGCAAGTACTACGACACCCTTGATCAGGTTCTGCCAGATGGAATCCAGGCCGACCAGAGGAAGTGCCTTTGCGAGTACTGCGTAAAAAAGGGCTCCGAGGAAGGTTCCGATAACCGATCCGCGGCCGCCGTTCATGGATGTGCCGCCGATAACGCAGGCTGCGATAACATCCATTTCCTTTCCATACTGCATGTTCGGCTGTGCGGAAGCGTAGATGGATACCGAAAGGGCACCGGCAAGTCCCGCCAGAAGACCCATGATCGTGTAGACCTCAATCAGAACACGGTCCACATTGATACCGGACACCCGAGCGGCGTCGGCATTGGAGCCGACCGCATAGATGCGGCGTCCGAAGGTCGTCCACTTCATGATAATGAAGAAGACCACGTAAGCGACAATCAGAATAATATACGGGCCGACCGATCCGTCCTTACCGAACTCGGCGAACTTTGCCACGTCCGCGCCGGATGCCCACTGGTTGTTGGATACCACATAGGCAAGTCCGCGCCAGATGTACATGAAGCCCATCGTACAGATAATCGGCGCCAGATGGCCCTTGGAAATGATCAGGCCGTTCAGGAAGCCGCAGGCAATACCAATCAGGGCCGCCAGAAGAAACAGGGCAAATGTATTGGTGAATCCCGCTCTCTTCTGCAGCATTCCGATGATCATTCCTGTGAACGCAAGCGTTGAAGTGATCGAGATATCGATTCCAGCGGTGAGCATGACACCCAGCATTCCGAGCGCCATCAGCATGGTCAGCGCGTTATTTCTGAAAATCTGACCGATGTTTGTCGGCGTCAGGAACGTGCCCCGGCTCAGAATCTGAACGATGATCAGCATCACAATGAGGATCAGCAGCAGGCTGACTTCACGGGAACCGGTGATGATTTTCCATAATGATTTTTTCTGATTCATTATTTTACTGCCTCCTTCCCGGTAGTCTTGCTGTTCTCCATGGAAAGCTCCAGAAGTCTTTCCTGAGAAGCCTCCTGAATATCAAGGCATCCGGTGATCCGGCCCTTGCACATCGTGTAAATCCGGTCGCTCATGCCCAGAATCTCCGCCATCTCGGAAGAAATCAGAAGAATTCCATATCCCTTCTTCGCCAGGTCGCCCATGATGCTGTAGATCTCGGCCTTCGCACCGACATCCACACCCTTGGTCGGCTCATCCATGATCAGAACCTTCATATTGTCCTGAACGAGTGCCTTCGCTACTACGACCTTCTGCTGGTTTCCGCCGGACAGGCTGCTGCCCGGATCAAAGATCGTCACTGCCTTCGTGTCGACCTCCTCCAGATATTTCTTCGAGAGCTCGCGCTCCTTCGCTTCATTTTTAACCTTGAACGGTCCCTTGGCGATTTCATCCTGAATCGGAAGAATGACATTGTCGCCGAGTCCCCAGCTGAGGATCAGGCCCTGCTTCTGACGGTCCTCCGGAAGAAGAACAATTCCCGCCTTCATGGCATCTGCAGGATTCTTTATGTGAACCTCTTTCCCATCGACAAATACCTTGCCGCCATCCGGCTTTGTAATGCCGCAGACAGCCTCCATCGTTTCCGTCCGTCCCGCGCCGACCAGACCGGTCAGTCCTACGATCTCCCCGGCATGAATGTTCAGGGAGACATCCTTGAAGTATCCCGTCCGGCTCATACCCTCAATGCGGAATACCTCATCTCCGATTTTTACCTCCGGCTTCGGATACATATCGGAGATTTCCCGTCCGACCATCGCCTTGATCAGATCCGCCTCGGTGATCTTGTCTACATCGTAGGTTCCTATATACTGAGAATCCCGGAAAACCGTAACTCTGGAAGCCAGACGGTACATATCCTCCATGCGGTGGGAAATGAAAATAATGGATACGCCCTCTTCCCGGAGCTGATCCACGATCCGATACAGTTTCTCGGACTCATTTGCCGTAAGGGCGGCCGTCGGCTCATCCAGAATGATAATCTTGGCATTCGTTGAAAGTGCCTTGGCGATCTCCACCATCTGCTGCTGTGCTACCGAAAGGGTACCCATCTCATCGCCCGGCTTGAAATCCGCATCCAGGCGGTCCAGAAGCTTTTTCGCCTCCTGATTCATCTGTCTCCACTGGATCATGCCCCGCTTTACGAATTCATGACCGATGAAAATATTCTCGGTTACGCTCAGCGTCGGGTAGGTCGTCGGATGCTGATAAACGGCGGCGATACCAGCCTCCAGCGCATCCTTCGGTCCCTTGAAATGTACCTCCTTGCCATTCAGGTACATATGGCCCTCTTCTGCCGCGTGAACACCTGTGATAACCTTGATGAACGTAGATTTGCCCGCTCCGTTCTCTCCCATCAGAGCATGTACTTCTCCGCGGCGCAGCTGAAACTGTACGTTATTCAGCGCTTTTACACCGGGGAAAATCTTGGTAATACCTTTAAGTTCCAGAATCAAATCCTCTGACACGCTCTTGTCCTCCTTTCCATATAATAGAAGTATAGCATCGCGGTATCCTGTGCTTTAAGAGGAATTTTTTAAGGAATCGGGTAATATTTTTTCCGAATCTGATCTGTTCCGTGCTATGATAGGTTTGTATATTGTTGTTTTTAACCAAAACGATAACAAAACCACATGTTTTATCTTTTTCAGGGAGGTAGCACCATTAAACTTCTGATTGTAGACGACGAAAATCTCACCCGCACAGGACTGACCTCCTCCATAGACTGGATCCGGCTCGGCATCGACGAGGTCTTTGTCGCCGAAGACGGTCTGGATGGACTGCATCAGGCCTCCGTTCATAAACCCGACATCATCCTGAGCGACGTCCGCATGCCGCGCATGTCCGGAATCGAAATGATGGACCGGATTCACGCCCTCATGCCTGATACGGTCTTCATTTTCATGAGCGGTTATACCGATAAGGAGTATCTGAAGGCTGCCATTCGCCTTCAGGCTGTGAATTATGTAGAAAAACCCCTGGATATCACCGAGGTGGAGAAGGCGGTCCGCGTTTCGATCGAACGCCGTCACACGATCGAGCAGACCAGAAACGCCGAGAGTATCACAGATTCCATATCTGCCGCTCACCTGGCTCTCTGCCTGACGATTCCGTACCGTTCCTCCCGCAATTCTGTGGAGGAACTGAGCCGCAGATACTGCATGCGCTACGGATCCGTCGACCTGTTTCACGCGGCTTTCACTGTTCTTCTGCAGACCGACGAAAAGTTCGACCTGAGCCCGGATTTTTTCTCTCACCTGCAGAATCTCCTCCATGACTTCGCGCGACAGCTGCACCTCCATGTCATTGCCGCCGAGAAAAAACCGAACCTGTTTGTCTTCCATCTTTTCCGGAAGACCTCCTTCACCCAGAATACCGTCCGCACGATCACGGATTTTCTCTCCTGTCATATCGAAACGGACAACTGGTACCTCGCGGCCGGGCAGATCGTCAGCGGAATCCAGAAGCTCTATGATTCCTACAGCTCCGCCGCCATTCGCCTTCAGAGCAGTTTCTTCTATAATAATAGGACCGTTCTCTGCAGGGATCCCGAAGCCATTCCATCTGCCGCGGAGAATCCGGAAACGATCTACGAAGAGCTGATCACCGCACTGAGGAATCCCGCTCACAGTACTCTGGACCCGCTCATGGACAGACTGTATCAGGCGATCTATAAAAACCCGACCTTGATCCGGGGAAATATACAGACCCTGTACTACCGGCTTCTTGACGCTATTTTCACACAGAGAAAACAGCGCCAGCTTCCGGATACTGCTACCCCGGCAAGCTTCGACAACACGCTGGACTCCCTCAACCGCTGTTTCTCCTACCCGGAGCTCCACGACATGCTGAAGAGAACCATCGACGCGTTCCTGAACGATGTGGAGAACTACGTGCCGGTAAACTCCTCGGTCTACCTCATCAAGGAGTATATCAGCCGGCACTACAACAATCCGATGCTGTCCACAAAAGAAATCAGTCAGTACGCTTCCCTTTCCGCCTCCTACGCCTGCACGGTGTTCAAGAATGAAACCGGGCAGACATTGAACCAGTACCTCACAGAATTTCGCCTGGAGAGGGCAAAGGAGCTGCTCGCCGATCCACGCAACAACATTTCCGATATCGCCGCAAGCGTCGGATATAATGACAGCAACTACTTCGGAAAGGCCTTTAAGAAATATTCCGGTCAGTCCCCCTCCGAATACCGGGAGAGCAGGTGTTCCCTTTGAAAAAAATGCGCAAAAAAAATACCAGATTCTCACGCCTCTATGGAGATCTGAAAATCCAGTACAAATTATTTCTGACGATTATGCTCGCCGTGGCGGTTCCCATGATCGTGGCAGGTATCTTCTTCTCTACGAAGCTTTATCGCCTGATCACCTCCGATACGCTCCGCCAGGAGCAGATCGAAACCGCCGCCTCCGCTCCCCTTCTTCAGAACCGGATTCAAAGCGTCATCGATATCTACAGTCAGGTCAGAGACACCCAGTTCTGCAGCCGTGTTTTTTCGGAAACCATCGATACCACCGTCGACCAGGCACTCACCTCGGAAGATGCCGACGCCTTCTCAAACGGTCTCTCCAGGTATCTCTCCCCTAGTGGCGTTTCGGCCATCCGCATTTATGTCGATCTTCCGGAGAACAGCACCGTCTTCGAAGGCAAAAACACCGTCTTTGCCTCCATGCACAGCATCACCGCGACCTACTGGTACGGCATTTTCTACAGTACACATCCTTCCGAGCTGTTCTGTCCTCCGCTTTATCTCAGTACCTCGGAGCAGAAAAAACTCGGAGACTGTGCCTACGTGCACCCGGCGTCTGTCAGAGACTCCTCGGGAACCGTCACAAAATGCTACATCGCCTGCTATTTTCACTCCGACACCCTCAAGGACATTCTGACCGGCCATCCGGCCCCGGATGGCAGCGTCTCCTATATCACAAATGAGCGGGACGCCATGATCACCACCACAAATTCCAGGCTGTCCGGCATCTACTACATGAATTACAACAGCATCCAGAACAACCTGATGAGTTCAAACGGTTTCCTGGAGAAGAAAGTCCTCGGCGAAACGGTATATGTCTCGTACTACTATCTTCCCGCCGCGGACTGGTTTCTGGTGAGCATCACGCCCTCCGCTCCGCTCCGCAAAGCCACCCTGATCTACTGGCTGAGGCTTGTCCTTATCTGGTCCGCAACTGCCATCGTCGCTGTTTTTCTCGCATATTTCCTTTCCCGCTCCTTCACGAACCGGATCCGCGCGGTCAGCCGGCAGATGAGCCGGGTAAAGAACGGGCCCCCTGTTCCCATGGAATCTCCCGCGGAAAATGACGAAATCGGCGACCTGATCGACTCCTACAACTACATGGCAAGACAGATCAACAACCTGATGGACAAGCAGCAGAAGCAGTCCGAGGAGCTCCGAATCGCCGAATTCCGCTCTCTGCAGGCCCAGATCAATCCCCATTTTCTGTACAACACCATGGAGATGATCAACTGGATGGCGCAGCAGGGCCGCACCAAGGAAATTAACCAGGCGGTCCGCGATCTCTCCAGATTCTACCGTCTGACGCTCAGCCGCAAAGACTCCGTCGGCCCGCTCGAGGAGGAGATCGAACACGCTTCCATTTACATACGCCTTCAGAACATGCGCTTCGACAACGGCATCGACTTTGTAGTCGACGTACCGGATTCCATGATGGAGAACCGGATTCCCCGGCTGACCCTTCAGCCCATCGTCGAGAACAGCATCCTGCACGGCATCCTGGAAAAGGACAGCCGCAAGGGCACCATCGTCCTCACCGGCTGGATCGAGAACGGAACGATGATTCTGCTTCTCTCCGATGACGGCGTCGGCATTCCGCCAGAGAAGATCAACGGTCTCTTATCCGGAAAAACCGAATCCTCCGGAAGGGGAAACCAGATCGCCATCTTCAACACGCACCGGCGGCTGCAGATCCTCTACGGTGAGGATTACGGTCTGCACTATTCCAGCACCCTCGGAGAGGGAACCGAGGTCGAAATCCGGATCCCCGCATACACCGACCCGGCTCAGCTTCCACCAAAGAAAGGAAATGGATGAGCCGGGCGACGATTCTGGTGAATTCTTCATTTCCGCCGCCAAACGCCGCTCGAATACCGTGTGTCGGGCGACGATTCTGAAGAATTCTTGATTCCAGTCGCCCGATCAATATTTATAATATTAAAGTCAGGCAACATGACACGATTTACGATCTTCCCGGAACCTGGAACAGCCCGGAGGCGACGGCTTCCACCACCGTCTCGAAGAAGACGTCCGGACCGACAGCCGAAGACGTCCGAATCTCCCGCTTCAAGACCCGCATCTCCGGATTCTCACCGGCACCTTGACGGAGGGCTTCTTCTGCCGCCTGCTTCCTCGCTATTTTCTCCGCGTACCGTTCCGCATCTTCATAATGCTCAAATTTATGTTTTCCGTTTCCGTCGGTGACCGAAAATCCGTCCGGAACCGCTCCCTGATAATCCGCCTTCACATGAACACGGACTCGCGCGCAAACCTTTCCGGCAATTGCCCCAAGCGCGTTGGCCACACCGGCATACGGTTGAATGACCGCTCTCGTTCCGAGGTATCTTGCAACCGTCGGAAGGAAGATATGCACCGGGGCCCCGACCCCGATGATCGGAAGGTCCGTGTGAATCCTCATCCCCGCCCAGTCCTCTGCTTTGCCTTTCCGCGCCTCCTCAAAGGACCAGTCGATCATCTTCTTGACCCCCTCCTGTTCCAGGTAACGCCGATGGCCGGGATGCTGCTGCGCCAGCAGGATCTCAACGATTCTGCGGTACATCTTCTTCTCTACCAAACGATATACCTCGTCCGCTACAATCTTTTCCGACAGTGTCTCATCTGTCGTTTCATCCCTCACAGCTTCTTCCGAATCTGTCTCGGCGTCCATTCCGCCATTCCTGATCTTCGTTCCTGCAGATCCTGCGCTTTTCTCCATCGCCGGAGCCTTACCGTCTCTCTCCGCATCCGTCTGGTCATCCCGCTCCGAACCTACCGATTTCCTGTGTCCCTGTATGCGATAATATTCCGGGTCCGTATTCTGAACCAGGAATCGCACCGCCTCGCGAACCGCTTTTGCGGAGTCTTCTCCGTACAGATCGATGTCTCCTTTCAGAACCATCATGTCTGTCGGGGTCAGCCCGCTGCGCATGATCACACCTTCCGCCTCCAGCCTTTCCGTCCCCGTCTTGTATACACTCTCTCCGGCAGCATCCGCAAAATCCTCCAGAATCAGCGGGCCGTTCCGCAGCGCTTCGCAGATGCGGATTTCCTCAGGTGTATACCGGTCCCGAAGCTCCGCATCGTCCAGGATGTTGTTCTGCAAGACAAAAAATTCATGCAGCATCCGCGTATGCCTTTTCCCGGATTCCGCCAGCAGCTGAAGCCTCCGGATGATTCTCTCCTTTTGCTCCGGAAACATCATGGCCAGAGATGAAAGCGGAATCACCCGCTCTTTTCCGAGACGGATTCTTCCGTTTTCAAACAGAACTTCACTGTCTCCTCCGAGCAGAGTCGTATCGACATAGAGTCCCTTGACAGTCGTCCTCCACTGCCCGATCGAGATTCCGTGATCCGCCAGCACCGGTTCTCCCTCCCGGATCAGTGCGATATCTGTAGTTGTTCCGCCCATATCCACGAGAATCCCGTCCGGCTCTCCCGAAATCACACTCCCGCCGACGGCACTCGCCGCAGGTCCGGACAGCAGCGTCTCTACTGGCCTCTCACACGCCGCGGCCTCCGCCATCTGATTTCCGTTTCCGGCAACAACCGCAATCGGCATCTTCAGGTTCCGCTCCGCCAGCGCCTTGCGGACAGCATCTAAGAAATCCGTAATGATCGGAATCAGACGGGCATTCAGAAGGGTGCCGGCCCCTCTTCGCAGAACATCCACGTCATGGAACATATTCCACGCCGTCGTGACCTGAAAGCCCTCCGCCTTCAGAATCTTCTCGGCCTCCTGCTCAAACCGTCCGCCGTTTGCGTCCGGATAGATCTGCGTAATTCCGACCGCTCTGCAGCCCCGGAACCACTCTGGTCCCTTCTCCTTCAATTTCTCCCAGTCCGGATCCTCCGGTTCATCAAATAAATGCTCCGGTTTTCCGTCGATGAACACCAGCTGGCTCAGGTCCCGGAATCCGTAGGATCCGTATACCTGATCCAGATTGCTCATGGATTCCGGATTCATGCCGATCATCAGGCACTTCGCCCGTCCTCCCTTGTTCTCCAGGCAGGCATTTGTGGCAAGCGTCGTGGAAAGCGCCAGAAGCTCCGCCTGGTGGATATAGCTCTGATCCATGCTGTCCAGTGCCCTGAGAATGCACACCTCCAGATGGTCCTTCGTCGTCGGCGTCTTTCCCGATCCGAGTACCCTGCCGCTTTCCGTGTCATATACAACGATATCCGTATAGGTCCCGCCGGTATCTATTCCTATTCCGATCATATTATGAAAAATTCCTTCTCTGTTTTTTGGCGCTGTCCGTCATCTAACGATCCCGGACATTTTATTCCCTCATATTTTCTTTCATCGCATCTGCTCTTATCTGCTTATACAGGAGTTTCCGATCTTCAGACAGTTATTCATCTTCCACCGCGCGCTCAAACTCCAGTTTATCCACAAAGACGTCCTGGAAGCTGCTCTCTGAGGCAAGCTCAATGAATTCGGTTTCCTCCGACAGCCTGCAGGCATACTCGAACTCTCCCCGGTTCACTGTAGCAAGCTTTGCGCCTTCCCCGGCAGCATTTCCCACCGTCTTAATTCTATCATGAAGCTCATAAGGGATCATTCCGATCTCGCAGGCACTTCCGGAATCCATATAATTCCCAAACGCTCCCGCCAGAAGAACCTGCCGGATATCCCCGGTTTTCTTCCCCAGCTTCTCCGTCAGAATCTGAATACCCGCGGCAATTGCCCCCTTGGCCAGCTGAACCTCCCTCACATCCTTCTGTGTCAGATAGATGTCGTCTCCCGTTGCGCTCTCCGCGCCGCTTACCAGAAGAAAGGCCGGCTGTCCGTGAACGGTGATTATTCTGTTCTTCAGTTTCTGCGCCAGAGGATCCTCCAGATCCTCCGGATCCCGGAAGGCGCCGTAATTATTGATGAAGCCGTGACGGATCAGAAAGGCAAGGGTGTCGATCAAGCCGGAGCCGCAGATACCGACGGGCTTCGCATCTCCAACGATCTCCAGAGAAAAACCATCGTCCGACTCCCGCAGATGGCTCACCGCGCCATCCGCTCCGCGCATGCCACATTCGATTTTTGCCCCCTCGAAGGCGGGTCCCGCCGCGGTCGATGTCGTAAGCATTTTTCTCCGGTCTCCCAGGACCATCTCTCCGTTCGTTCCGATGTCTACCATCAGAGTCAGTTCCTCCAGACGGTCAAAGGACGCGGAAACCATGCAGCCGATCGTATCCGCTCCGACAAATCCTGCAATGTTCGGAAGCAGAAGCACCACGCCCTGCTTCTCGCGCGCCTTTTCCGCACGCCTCATATCCCGGCTGATCAGGAATCGTTCCTTGCTGCCTTCATTCGCTGAAATTTCCTTTTCCAGCTCAAAGCTCCGGATTTTACCGTCCTTTTCCTCTTTCGGGCAGCACGGTCCGAACCGCAGCCCGGTTTCCTCCGCCGTCAGAACCATCCCTCTCCGAACCGCCGGTACATAGGGCGCATGCACCAGGCTGTCCGGGGAGATTCCGAGAAAGAGATGATGCATACAGGTATTGCCGACCACTGCCGTCTGCAAGATATCCTCCGGGCTCACTCCCGCTTTGTCTGCCGCCTCCCGGATCAGACCGTTCATAGCCGCCACAATACAAGCTCTCAATTCACGGCCACCTTCTTCTCCGTGCTCCAGCACATAATTGGCCCTGGAAATCACATCGGCGCCGAACGCATGCTGCGGGTTCATGCGGCTGGCGACGGACAGCGTCCTTCCGGTACGTCCGTCCAGAAGATATCCGACAACCGTGGTCGTACCGATGTCAAAGGCCATCAGGCAGAACGGAACGCCACCTTGTCCGGATTCCCCGCCTTTCCCCGGTTTCTTGTCCTCGCCCGGAAAAACCCCCGGCTCCACCGGAACCGTCCGGGTCAGTCCGTCCGACAATATTTTCCGCACCTTTTCCTGATACATCGTATCGACGGTCATGCTGCTGTCAATCCATGTCTGACATGCCAGGACCACACCGGTTTTCTTTCCCTTTACGATATCTACTTTGCATTTTCCGCACTTCCCGTTTCCGCCGCAGGGAGCGTCCGGTTCCAGCCCTGCCATTCTCTCCGCTTCCAGAATAGTCGTACCCGCATCAACCTCGATCTCCTTGTTCTGCGGACGAAAACAGATTCTGTACTTTTCTGCCATGAACTATCACCTCTTCCTCAAAACGCTGTCCTTTTATCCGACTGATTTCTGCTCACACCGATCCTCTTCCGTCAACGAGATAAAACACGCTGCGCGAGTTTTATCTCGCTATCGCGACGCTCGCCGCACATGAATACTTCGCATTCGGCTGCGGCTCACTGTTCGCGTAAGAAAAGGGGCCGGCGCATCTGATCTTTATCGTGCACCGGCCCCGTATCCCTGTTCTTATTGAATTCTTTATTCTGCGCCAACCAGTTTCTTTGCAAGCTCAGCTGCAGAAGCGGCGTCCTCGGAATATCCGTCAGCACCGATTTCATCTGCGAACTCCTGTGTGATAGGAGCTCCGCCGACCATAACCTTGATGTTGCTGCGGAACGGAGCGCCGTTCAGTGCGGCAACGGTATCTCTCAGTGACGGCATTGTGGTTGTCAGAAGAGCCGACAGTGCAACGATCTTTGTATCCGGATTCTCGTTGACCGCCTCGATGATCTTGTCGATCTGTACATCAACGCCCAGATCAATTACGGTGAATCCTGCGGACTCAATCATCATGGCAACAAGGTTCTTGCCGATATCATGAAGGTCACCTGCTACCGTAGCAATGATAACCTTTCCGAGCTTTCCGGCAGCGCCTGTTGCAAGGTGGGGTTTCAGAACCTCTACGCCTGCCTTCATAGCCTTTGCAGCTACCAGCATCTCCGGAACGAAGATCTCATTGTTCTTGAACTTCTCTCCGACAATACCCATGGTATCGATCATACCCTTCTGCAGGATATCATTCGGGTCAATTCCCTCATCCAGTGCAGCCTGAACCGCTGCCGGAACCTTCTTGGAACGTCCATGCTCAACCAGATTAGCAACTTCTTCAATACTTCCCATTGTAAAATCCTCCGCTTTTTATTTATTGTGTTTTATATTCATTCCGCAATCACAGGCCTCTTTTCCGAAAGAAACGCTGTGCAATGAATATCATGATGTGGTGCCCCCAGAGGGCATATAGGTTTATCCTTCTTCTTATGCCTTCGGCTTCGGTCCGTACAGTCCGTCACGGAATCCTTCGATATACTCCATACAGTACTCATCGTTGCCCAGAAGAGCTTCTGTCGCAAAGATAACGCCCAGAAGATCCCGGTTGGTCGGGTCGAAGATCGCGCTGTCAAGTCCCGCCTTCATTGCGAGGACGGTAAATCCTATATTGACAAGCTTTCTCGCCGGCAGGTTGAAGGAAATATTACTTACAGCACCGGTGATATGAATGCTCGGGTACTCGCTGCGGATCGTCTGCATAACGCTTTCTACCATTCCGATTCCATCCTCGGAGGTGCAGAGCATCTCGATCAGCGGATCAATGTGAATACGGCTCGGAGCGATGTTGTATTTCTTAGCCTCTTCCATAATGTGATGGAAGACTCTCAGTCTGTCATCCGCCGTCTTCGGGATTCCGGTATCGTCACTGCAAAGTGCGATGACCTCCCACTTTGTGTCGGCGATCGCCGGGAAGAGAATATCAATCTTGTCGCCCTCTCCGGAAACCGAATTGATAATACCCGGCTTCTTGCAGTAAGGGAAAATCTCCTTCAGTACTCTTGGGCTCGGGCTGTCAACTGCGATCGGAACATCGGTAACCTCCTGAATGCAGTCAATCATCCATTTCAGTGTCTCTACTTCCTCTGCCTCCGGAACAGATGCGCAGCAGTCAATATAATCTGCTCTTGCATTTGCCTGGATCAGCGCACGGCGTTTGATTTCATCTGCGTCACGATTCTTAATCGCCTCTGCGACGGCAGGAATCGATCCGTTGATCTTCTCTCCGATAATTATCATTGTAATACCCTCCTAAACATACTTTCCAATTATCGCGTTTTCCTTTCCGCAAGAACCCGCGAATGAGTATGACTCAAGTATAGCACTCTTTTGGTTAATGTACACAATGGAGGGGAATTTTACGTAAAATTTCAATGGATTTTATCCTTGATTTTTGTGGGACGATGCACAAATGTGTGTGTTTTCTCTGTAATTAGCTACGATTTACGTCATTCTGACAGTTCCCCCTCGCCACAGACCTCCAGCACCTCCTGAAATTTCATTCTTCCGCCGAACAGATCCAGCGCGCTTCCGATCGTCACATGGATACGGTCTTTTCCTTCCGCCTTCAGCCACCGAAGATCCTCAAAGCTCCCCACTCCTCCGGCATAGGTGATAGGAAAAATCTCCCCTTCCCGCGCTGTCCCCGAAGCCGCCCTATTTTCAGAGATTTTCTCCGAGGCCCTGGAGATTCTCTCTGAAGCCTCTTCAAGGATATCCACCAGCTCCCGTTCGACTCCCATCGCCTTTCCCTCGACGTCAGCCGCGTGTATCAGAAATTCATCACAGTACTCTGCAAACGCACAAAGGGAATCAACCGTCACCTCCACATTCGTAAACTTCTGCCAGCGATCTGTCACGATATAATATTTCCCGTTCTTTTTCCGGCAGCTCAAGTCCAGAACAAGATTCTCTTTTCCCGCAGCACGCACAAGACGGTCAAGATTCTCCATGGAAACCCTTCCATCGCGAAAAACATAGGATGTCACGATGACATGACTTGCTCCCTTCTCCAGGAAAGACGCCGCATTCTCCGCATTGATACCGCCTCCGATCTGCAGCCCGCCCGGCCACGCCGCCAGAGCCGCCTCCGCCTGTGCCAGGGTAGCCGGATAATATTCAGACGACGGTGGATTCAGCAGAATGATATGGCCATTCCGAAGTCCGCACCTCCGATATAAATCCGCATAGAAAGCGGCATCCTGCTCCGAGACAAAATTCTCCGCGGCAAAATCTCCCGCGTCCTTCAGCGTTCCCCCTACGATCTGCTTCACTTTTCCATTATGTATGTCTATGCACGGCCGAAATTCCATATCCATTCTCCCTTTCCTGCTGCAGTTACTGTTTATGCATAGTTGACCAGGAAAGGATTTCACAGCCAGTATGCGAAGGGCAACAGGGCTGTGAAAACCTTGCCTTTCAAATATTCCGTGAACAGCAACCTGCTGCGATATATTTGCATTATAAATCTCTGTTTTGCCTTGTCAAACCCCGTCCCTTCATAATATAATGCAGTCGTAATCGAAAAATATTCTTCGCTGGATTTCCCGGCGGGAATTTTTTACAAATCAACTTATTCTAATTGTTCTAATCACAGAAGGGATGGTAATTACTATGCAGAAGTATGAATGTGGTCCTTGCGGATATGTATATGATCCTGCAGAGGGAGATCCGGATAACGGAATCGCTCCCGGAACAGCATTTGAAGATCTCCCGGATGATTGGGTTTGCCCGATCTGCGGAGCCGGCAAGGAGGATTTCTCCCCGGTTGACTGATATCTTCTAAAAGAGTCAGCGTGATCCCTGCGCGATAGCGAGATAAAACACGAATACTTCGCATTCGGCTGCGGCTCACTGTTCGCGTAAAAAACCATTTCAGGCTTCCGACCGGATTCGTCCATGGAAACCTGAAATGGTTATTTTTTATATAGGTTCTTTAAAGGCGTAACTTCTGCAATTCATATTCTTAATCAGCGACATAGCTCAGGAACTGATACGCATTCTTCTTGAAGATCACATCCGCGTCATCTGTAGCCACTGCTTTTGCCGCTCCGCTCTTTTTGTCGTAGATCCAGATATTATACTCGTCATACCCGATCACATAATACACACTGCCCTCTGAAATCTTCGCGATAACCGGATATCCCTTTGCGATTTGGTAATACAGCTCCTCCCGGGAGCAGCCAGACAAATTCAACACGGTATAATCGGATCCAAGCAGATCACGGAGTCCCTTCGAATCAAAGGAGAGATTCAGGAATCCCTCCGGCAACGATGCGGTGTCAATCGTATAAGAGGATGGCCAGTCACCTCTGACCCACAGATACCTCTGCGCCCCATCCAGCACAAATCCCGACACAGCATCCGCCGCAACGATTGCCTGCCTTGCGCTTCTGTATATGCCTTGCAGCCCGCCGAATCCATAAACCGAATACCGTTTCTGATCCGATTCGGGCCACTCCAGAATCGTCTCGGATCCGGCCTTCGTATAGAGAATCTTCGCACTCTGCTGTGTGATATCCCTGGCTGAGACGGTTCCAAGACTAAGCACCATCTCCTGACCGGTCCTGGTATCCGTTGTTGTACTGAGACTTACTCCTTCATCTTCCTCGTCATTCTTCACGATGCGGTCCGTTCCGGCATTCTGATAAGTGCCGTTTGACAATGTTGCCAGCGTAAGTGCAAGTCCGTCCTGCTCCTCTGTCACTGCGGTGACATACTCATTCTCTTTCTGATAGTCTTTCTTTACTTTTCCGTCGCTGTTCTCAATCACCAGTCGATACATTCCACAGGTAACCGTTCCGTCGCTGCCGGCAAGCACATTGTCGCCTTTGACCAGCCCGTAGACATAATCATTGTTTACAAAACCACAGGAAACAATGGCCTCTCCGTCCGGCGCCGGAATCTGCAGCGACTTTCCGCTTTCCAGATCAAGCATTGTTGCTGTCTTCGACCCGCCTTCATTATCGCTGTCCAGCCACGCGACCACCTGCTGCGATTCCGATGACGCAAATCCGCTGCTGTCGATCGTATCCTGCACCACATCATAGGAACCGTCCGTCAGGTTAATCTTGCACAATTCCGTCCCCAGAAACAGATACAGCTCATCCTTGCTACTCACGTAGGAAAGCCGGGAGATGTTCCGTTTCAGCACCTCATAGCTCTGATTGAGAGGAATGAACATCCTCTCCTCCGAAATATCCGTGTCCGGCGAATACGTGAACACGCCCGCGCCCATACGGCCCTCATGGGCTCCGGACGGCATATAGCCGTACACCACAAACGTGACGTCTCCGTTCTCCGACACATTCTCGATCGCAAAATCATGCTGTTCCTTCTCCGTGCGGTCATCAAACGTATACTTGCCGCTTGTTTTTTCCCGGAAGGAAAAAAGACAGGTCAGCGCGCCGGTCTCTGTATTGTACGACCACAGGTCCCCGTTTTCGGCAAAAGCAACGATATTGCCGGTCTGGCTGGCCGCGTAAGAGAGATCGCTCTTCTGTACGCCGAGCAGCAGTCCGCTGTCCGTCTGCACCGGCAGACTGCTGTCAAAGATCAGGGTCGCCGTCCTCTTGAAGTTCAAAAGGGATATATTCTCCGTGCCATCCGCATACTTCATGCGAAAAAAATCACGAACCTTATAATACTCCGTATGATCCTCGCTGTCCTTTGCGCTGATAATGTAATCCGCCTTCATGCTGACCGTCGTTGTATTGCATTCACAGATCACCGGCACTGCCTCCGTGACCATAGACGGCGCGAGGTCTCCCCAGGTAACCGTATCCGTATCGGACGTGATGTCAACATTCGTGAAATTACCGGTCGGCGCGGTGCCACTCGTCTCCAGATAGCCCGCCAGCGCGTCCTGATTCTTCTTGTCCAGACACATGATTCCGAAATCACGGACGAACTTCAGGTAGCCGCTGAAATCAATGCCACTCCCCTGTACAAGTCTCGTATAATAGCGGACATCGCCTCCCTCCTTCAGGTTCAGGTCGATGCAAAGCATGTATTCCTGGCCTGCCCGGAGATTTGAATTTGCTGTAAAGGAGGCGGTTATCGACCCGTCATCTCCTGTCTTCTTCTCCGTGATTTCTCCGTTTTCCACAAGGTTCTCATCCGCAATGGAGGAAATCTCATAGCTCACTCCTGTTATTGCCGATTCCTTCGGGTCAATCCGAACGGAAAGCTTCTTCGACGACGGAAGCGGCGTAACGGAATCCCTCTCCCACGTTTCCTGCAGGTTTCCCCGCACACCGACCATTTCATTTACATCCGTCCCGTCGATCTCCATGAAAACGACCGGAAGCGTCGGCCCCGTCGCCGCCTCCGTATTCTCCGGCTCCTGTCTGCGGTTAATCCGCAGTGTAAACAGAATGACCCCTGCCGCAAAAATCGCCAGCAGTATAAAAAAAACACGAATTGCCTTCTTCATAAATTCTTTATTGCTCCCCTGAATTATCTTTTTCCCTTTTTCCGGGCTCCTTCCGGTATCAGATTCTCCCCTTTACCCCGACCGCTTTCGGGATCAGATCTCCGCCATCCGGATCTCCCCGATGCTCGCAAAGTTCTTTCCTTCCGGCAAGTTCCGGATTTCTACCCGCTCTCTGCTCCACGGATCTGTGAAGATCAGACGGAATGCGCACAGAGCCGGGAAATCTCCATGCTCTCCCCTTCTTTTTTCCGCAAAATCCGTCCCTCTTCCACTCTCTATACCGTATTTCCGGTCTCCGACGATCGGCATCCCCGCATGCGAAAGCTGCAGCCGGATCTGATGATGTCTGCCCGTGTCCAGATCGACGAGAAGCAGAGCCCTTTTCATACCGGTCTGTTCCGCTCCGGACATCTTAAGCATCCTGTATTGCAGAATTGCCTTCTGCGCACCCGGCGTGCCTTCATGGACAATCCTCGATGTGTTTCCTCTGCCGTCACGCGCCATAAAATCCGAAAGCTCATGCCATTTCCCATCCTCCGGATTCATGTCGCGTGCCATTTCCATCTCATTGCCCGGTTCTATTCTGCCTGTCATTTCAATCCCGTCGCCCGGTTCTATTCTGCCTGTCATTTCGTTGCCGGCGTCCGGTTCTATTCTGCCTGTCATTTTGATGTCATTACCGGACGGCCCCTTCTTTTCGATCAGGCATACCACAGCCAGATACTCCTTGCGGATTTCATGATTTCTCAGCATCTCGGAAAGCTTTGCCGCCGCCTTCGGATTCTTCGCGAAGAGAACAATGCCTTCCACAGGCTGATCGAGGCGGTTGATCACCGCCAGATACGGAGCCTCGGGCAGCCCTGTCTTTCCCTGTAACCGTCTCTCCCTGCGCTGCCGCGCCGCAAGCTCATTCAGAACCTGATTCACCAGATCCATCTGTCCCAGCTTCCCCGACTGCGTCGCCATGCCCGCCGGTTTCCTTACGGCTATATAGTTTTCCGTTTCCTTGAGAATTCTGATCATCCGCCCTATCTGTCTGCTCCTTTCTCTTACTATAACTGCATATTCCCATTCCATACAGCTTCCATGAGCAGAAATTTCTCGTTTCTTTCAGCTTCTATAAGCAGAAATTTCTTGTTTCTTTCAGCTTCTATAAGCAGAAATCTCTCGTTCCATTCCGTTACCATAATTTCACATCATGTTTTGAATTATACACCAAGATATCCCGCCTTATCTACAACAAAAGCCGCCGCTTTACGGAATTCCCCAAAAGCGGTTGCTTCTTAAACACTACTCAAACGTCAAGTATTTTATATCACCTTTGCCCTTTGCCATACAAGTACCATCCAGACAGCCCACTGTCGTTACGGATGGTACTTCCATCACTACTTTGATATTTCTCGCCAACGAGATAAAACGCGCCGCGCGAGTTTTATCCCGCTATCGCGACGCTTGCCGCACACGAATACTTCGCATTCGGCTGCGGCTCACTGTTCACGTAAAAAAGCGGCGACAAAGCCGAAACTTTGTCGCCACTTCACACTATAACGCACTTATAGGATCAAAACTGACCGTTTCAGTAGTTCTCCTCATGAACCTCGAAGAAGGACTGCGGATGATTGCATACCGGACAAACCTCCGGAGCCTCCATGCCGACTACGATATGGCCGCAGTTTCTGCACTCCCATACCTTGACCTCACTCTTCTTGAAGACCTCTTTCATCTCCACATTGTGAAGCAGCTTGCGGTAGCGCTCCTCATGCGTCTTCTCGATTGCCGCGACACCGCGGAATCTCTCTGCCAGCTCATGGAAGCCTTCCTGATCCGCCTCTCTTGCCATGCGGGCGTACATATCGGTCCATTCATAATTCTCTCCGAGAGCGCCCTCCAGCAGATTCTTCTCGGTATCTCCCAGCATGCCAAGTTCCTTGAACCACAGCTTTGCATGCTCCTTCTCGTTATCCGCTGTCTTCAGGAACAGAGCGGCAATCTGCTCAAATCCCTGTTTCTTGGCAACCGATGCGAAATATGTGTATTTGTTGCGGGCCTGTGACTCACCGGCAAAAGCCTCGAGAAGATTCTTCTCTGTTTTCGTTCCCGCGTACGGATTCTTCTTCTCCTCTGTAACCGGTTCAAAAACTCCCTTCTGATGGCACTTCGGGCACTCCTCCGGAGCCTTGTCGCCTTCATACACATAACCGCAGACCTTACATTTGAACTTCATACGTAAACCCTCCTTTTTTCGAATAGATATGCCTGTTTTGCTGATTATTCTCATTATTTCGAGAATTCCTTGCAGTTTTTTCCCTGCATCTCTATTATATGGGATTCTCATGAAAAATAGCAACTGTTAATTCTGCCAATGAATCTGCTGTCCCTTCACAAGCTCATAGGAAGTAAGGGAGCTTCCGTCAAGATCCGTACGATTCATGTCCACCGCGTTGATCTGACTGTTCTCATAGGTCGTGTAGTAGTAAATCCCCTTGTCCATATTGCAGCAGGAGCTATAAATGGTATATTCGCAGACCGGCTTTCCCTCCTTATCCGTTCCAAGGCGGCAGCAGCCCTTCTGCTGCTCAACCGATCCGAGAATCTTGAAGAACTGGCTGATGCTGGAGGATTCATCCTCCGCCTTCAGAGAGTTCATTTTTGTGAAAGCAACCTTCACAAACCTGGAAGCGGACGATAGATCACCCGGGATTCCCATCCCGCCCATTCCGCGGCTGTAGGTGTTCAGCTCCACACCCGGAATCAGCTTCTGCTCCGGAAGTCCCGCGGAAGCATTCATATAATCAGCCAGATGCGTCATCTGGTAATCAAAGGTGGGATTATTCGTCATCACACCCACCGGGTTCGGGTAAACCACAGCTCCCCTCACCGTCTGCTCAAATACCACGCACTCCTTCTGATCCGCAATCATCCAGTGCAGCGGTGACGGCGGAAGCTCCGGTGCAAACGCATCATCCGTCAGGTTGATACGTCCCAGATATTTCTTCGCCTCTTCTACAGTGGCACACTGCCCCAGAATCCAGGAGATGAACTCAAAGGATGCTACGTTATCCTTGCCTTCCTCCGGCTTTCTGTAATCCGCATTCCCCGGGAAATTCAGACCCGCCATCGACAGTCCCTTCTCATTCATTGCGTCATAATAAAGCGGATAATCTCCCACCACATAGGCCATCCCGATCATGGCAAAATGATGCGGAACCGGAGCCAGATGCCGAAATACCAGCTCCTTGTTTCTTGGAGTCACCGTCACCGATTCATGATAGGAATACTCCAGATCCAGGTTCCTTCCGAAATAATGATCCTTTCCTGCATAGGTTGCTGCTGTACACATATTTTTTTGTCCTTCCCGCGGTTTTTGCCGCACAAAACAATCAGATATTTCTTATAATATAACTCATTTCGCCGGAACTGTCTTGCCTTTTTGAGAATGGCAACAGAACTGTAAAATCCTTGCCGTACATAGTTGTGACTGGACAGCAACAAACGGCTAAAATTTTATCTCTGCATCCCTACCCGTCTTCTCTGCCGGCGCCTGTTCCCTCCACCTTCAGCATCCGGTAACCGATTCCGATATGTGTCTGAATAAACTTCTGGGATCCCTCCTTATCCTCCAGCTTTTTTCGAAGCGTCGCCATGAAGACACGCAGGGACGCCATTTCGCTCTCGGCGGATTCTCCCCAGATCGCCTTCGTGATATACGGATAGGTCAGAACCTTCCCCTCATTTTTCGCGAGCAGGCTGATCAGCTTATATTCGATCGGCGTCAGATGCAGTTCCCGCCCGTCCAGCGTTACAGTCTCCGCCGGAAAATCGATGACCAGCCCTCCATTTATGAAGGTCGGACACGGTTCCCCCGCCTTCTTCAGCAGCGCCAGCCGCCGCAGCGAAACCCGAAGCCTCGCCAGAAGCTCCTCGACGGAAAAGGGCTTTGTCAGATAATCATCCGCCCCTGCGTCGAGCGCTTCTATTTTATCTGTCTCCTCACTTCTCGCACTGATGACGATGATCGGAAGCTCGGACCATTCGCGCACCCTGCGGATTACATCCACGCCGTCCATATCCGGCAGGCCCAGATCCAGAAAGATCACATCCGGATTATGACTCGCAGCCTGCATGATGGCACTCTGTCCGTTTCCGGCCGTCAGGAAACCGTAGCCATACATTTTCAGCGTGGTAGTGATCAGATTTCGAACCGATGGATCATCCTCCACCACCAGAATCGTTGCTTTAGACATCCACCTTCACCTCCTCTGCCGGTATCGTAAAACGAAAAATACTCCCGTGCGGAACATTCTCTTCATACCAGATCTCGCCCCCATGCGCCTGTACAATCTCCTTGCAGAGGGCAAGCCCCAGTCCGAGGCTTCTGCTGCTGTCCGCCACGGTCTTTTTTCCGCTGTAAAACATATCAAAGATATGCGGCCTGTCCTTTTCTTCGACGCCCGGCCCATTATCCTTAACGGAAATCCGTATCATGTTTCCCGCCTTCTCCGAATAAACAGCAATCGAAGACCCGGGCGGCGTATATTTCACCGCATTGTTCACCAGATTTACCAGAACCTGTATGATCAGATGCGCATCCATCTTCGCCAGAAGAATATCTGAGGATTGATCCACCGTAAAGGCATGCTCCTCCAGTCTGCGGCTGCAGTGCCGCACCGCCTCCTCTACGACCTCACTCACAAATTCCGCAGACGTATGAATCTTTGTCTGTCCTTCCTTAAGCCGGGTAATTGACAGAAGATTCTCAACCAGATCCTCCAGCCACATGGAGTCTTCATAAATGTTCGAATACAGCTTCCTTCTGGATGCATCATCCAGCTTCCCCTCCTCCGCCATCAACAGGCTGGCTGTTCCGGAAATCGACGTCAGAGGAGTTCGCAGATCATGTGAGATGGAACGAAGCAGATTCGCCCGGAGCTGCTCGTTTTTTGCCAGGAGTCTCGCCTGCTCCTTTTCTGTCTCATTGCGCTTATTCTCCAGAGCAATTCCCGCCTCTCCGAGGATAGACACCACAATGCTCTCCTCATACGGATCAAGACGACTCTCCTGCACATCAATTCCGGTGACGCCGTACACCACGTCGTTGCATCGTATGGCAAAATAGAGTGCATTCGCATCCCGATACTGTTCCGTTCCCCTTCCGCATTTCACACCGTTTTCAAAGGTCCAGGCAGCCGCATCCGCCTCTTCTCCCGGCGAAAAACGAATCCTCCCGGAGGAATCCGCCAAAAAAATCTCCGGATTCTCCGGGTCCCTGTACAGCAGCACATTTCTGTGAAGAAGACGGACAAGCTGCTTTGCCGTTATCTCCATGATTTCCTCCTGCGTCCGGCACTTCTCAATCTGTTGGTTCATGTCATACAGAACCTGTATCCGAAATGCCATCCGGGACGAATTCTGTGCCTGTATCCTCATTCTGGCTGCCATGACACCGGTCACAAGCGCGATGAGGAACATAACCGCAAATGAAACCGTATATCGGTTGTCGTAGGCATGCAGGGTAAATTCCGGTTTCGTAAACAGAAAATTATAGATGACAACACTCAATCCGGACGCGCACAGACTATAGATCCAGTTCGCCGTGCGCACAGAAACCAGAAATACAAAAAAAATGTAAAACACAACAATATTGGATTCCGCACCGTTTGTCAGCTTGAAGCACCAGCCGATCAGGGAACAGAGACCCAGCATGGCTGTCATAAAGAGAAGATCCGACACCTTATTGTCGGTATTCAACAGCAGGCGGGTACGAAACCTGCGCCGGATCGGGTGCTGCTTGTCCGGAATAATGTAGATATCCACGTCCGGGGCAAAGGTGATCAGTGTGTCTACCAGTTTTCCATTCCCATGCCCCGGGCTCCTTCCCTCCAGCGACCTCCCGATTACGATCTTAGTTACATCCGATACCCGGGCATACTCCGCGATCTGATAGGCGACATTTTCCCCCTGAATAATTTCAAGCCTTGCCCCAAGCTTCCGGGCAAGGCGTTCGTTTCCCTCCAGTCGCCTCCGGTCGTCCTCCGACTGCTTCCCGCTGTCGGGCGTTTCAATATACAGGGCCGTAAAATACCCGCCATACACCCCGGATAGCTCCGCCGCCTTTCGGATCAGTCTTTCGTTTGTCGGAGAAGAGGAAAGGCATACCAGAACATGCTCCTGTTTTTTTTTGTCAGTGTCTGCCGTCTGTACATCCTTCATCATCTTTTCGTATCCTGCCTGTTCTTGCGCCCGGGGAGCCCCGCAGCGCCTTCTCTTTCTTACCTTTTTCTATGGTAATATTTCTCCAGCAGTTCGTCAAATGAAGACATCAGACGGTCTCCGAACAATGCCAGTACGATTAAAAAAGCCAGTATCAACAATGCCTTCATAGGATCACTCCCTTTCCATCAGAGCCGGAAGCATTTCTGCATATCCTTGTTTTTTCCGAGGACGAGCAGGTTCTCGTCATCCGTCAGGACCGTATCCGGCGTGATATTCATATTGATTTTCTCATCCGCCTTCGTCGCCAGGATATTGATCCGGAATCTTCTCCGAATGTCCAGTTCCCCCACACTTTTCCCGATCCAGCTCTCTGGAACCGACACCTCGAAGATCGCACAGTCATCATCCATCGCAAAATAGTCAAACACATGATCCGAGCTGTAACGGATCGCTGCCCATCTCGCGATCTGCTGCTCCGGGAAGACGACCTCATCCGCCCCGTTCCGTTTCAGGAATTTCGCCTGCACCTCACTCGCTGCCCTTGCGACCACGAGCTTTGCGCCCAGTTCCTTCACCAGAGACGTCGTCTCCAGAGAATCCTGAAAGCAGTCACCGATCGCGACAAAGCAGAGATCGTAATTCCGGATTCCCAGCGATTTCAGAAATTCCTCATCCGTGCTGTCACCGATGATCGCGTTTGTCACATAGGGCATGATCTCGTTGACTCTCTTCTCATTCCGATCCACCGCCATAACCTCATGGTTCATTTCCCTGAGCTTCATCGCGATATTTTTTCCAAACCGTCCCAGTCCAATCAACAATACGGATTTCATAGTTTTTCCTCCTCACCAGAAAATCATCCTGCATCACCCGACCGTGATGCGCTCCTCCGGAAGCCTTCCGCTTCCCATTCCCCTCTCCGATACCGTCGCAAAAATTAGCGTCAGTCCTCCGACTCTTCCGAAGTACATTAAGAACACCAGAATCCCCCTTGATAAAAGAGTCAGTCCAGGCGTAATCCCCATGGTCAGTCCCACCGTTCCGATGGCCGAGGCCGTCTCAAAAAGGCACTCCAGAAGAGGAAGTCCTTCGGTCCGGCTGATGATCAGGCCTCCAACGGAAAAAAATGTAATGTATAACAGTAGAATGGCGCCCGCATTCCGGATGCAGTCCATTGAGATTCTTCTGCCGAAAACCTCCGCATCCTTTCTCTGACGAAACACGGCCCAGGCCGATGCCAGCAGGACTGCCGCCGTGGTGGTCTTCATGCCTCCCGCCGTCGATGCCGGGGATCCTCCGATCAGCATCAGGACAATCAGGATATAGATCCCTGTTTCACTCATCTTGGTGAGATCTGCCGTATTGAACCCGGCGGTTCTTGGCGTGACCGCCTGAAAGAAGGAAAGCAGAATCCTCTCCCCCTCAGGTCCCTCTGTAAATTCGCCAAAATAGAAATACACCGCCGGAACCAGAACCAGAATCACCGTCACCAGAAGAACAATTTTGCTCTGAAGCCGGAACCTCTTCACATGAATTCCGTGAATCACCACATCCATCCAGGTCAGAAATCCGATTCCTCCCACAACAATCAGCGACATGATCGTGATATTGATGACCGGATTCGCCGCAAAGGAAGTAAGCGAGGAGTACTTGTGTCCTCTTCCCATCAGATCGAAGCCGGCATTGCAGAATGCAGAAACCGAGTGGAAGACCGCGTACCAGATTCCCCTCCCGGCTCCGAACCTGCGAATAAAGACCGGCATCATCACAACCGCACCGACACCTTCCAGTGAGAGGGTTGTCAGCAGGATAAATCTCGTAAATTTTACAATTCCACTCAGCTGGGGCGCCGAGATCGACTCCTGCATAATGCTCCGCTGGATGAGTCCGATTTTTCTTCCCGAGATTAGTGCAATGGCAACCGCGACCGTAATCACGCCCAGGCCGCCGATCTGAATCAGTCCCAGAATCACCGCCTGTCCGAACGGACTCCAGAACGAAGCCGTGTCCTGTACGACCAGTCCCGTCACGCACACCGCCGAGGTCGCCGTAAATAAAGAGTCGGCAAATCCGGCCGATCCTGCCTTCCTGCAGGAAACCGGAAGCATCAGCAATAAAGTTCCCAGAATGATCACACCCAAAAACCCGAGAATAATCACCTGCGCCGGTTTCAGGTGTTCCAGCTTGTCAGCGATTTTTCTCATAGTACCTGTCCCGAAGTCCTTTCTTCAAAAATACTCTTTTCGACACATTCTGCCGTTTGTGTCAACCGTGTATTCAAAGAGCTGCTTTATTAATTTTATTATCGTTCAGTCGGCCTAAAGAGGGTATTAATATTCCGGAGATGATATTAAGGTTGTATAAAGAAAGCTGTGAATCGAATAAAAAAAGAACCGCATGGAGCGGATGTCTGTCATGGGTCTGTCATGGAATGGAAAGCCTGTCGTCTTACGCTGTACTTTCTTTTGCAAATGATTATAATAGGAAATGTGAATTTATAGAATTTTTATATCTGGATTAGGAGTGAGTGTATGGATACGCTAAGCATTTTGAAGAGTCTTGCTATTATTATTATCTGTGCCAAATTTTTCGGGCTGCTTGCACGCAAGCTGAAGGCACCGCAGGTCGCCGGAGAAATCGTGGCCGGCCTGCTGATCGGCCCCAGCGTTTTTAATATTGTACAAACCAACGATTTCCTCTCCGGAATGGCAGAAATCGGCGTTATTCTTCTGATGTTCAATGCCGGTCTTGAAACAGATATGGATCAGCTGAAAAAATCCGGTCTAAAGGCAACGCTGATTGCCTGTGCCGGCGTCGCTGTTCCTCTGATACTCGGAACCATTCTGTTTATGTGCTTCTACGGATTTTCCGCTCCCGGTACGGAGAACTTCAATCACGGTCTCTTTATCGGAACGATTCTGACCGCGACCTCCGTCAGCATTACCGTTCAGGCTCTCCGTGAGCTTGGGAAACTTTCCACCGAGGTAGGAACCACGATTATGAGCGCGGCGATCATCGACGATGTCATCGGAATCCTTGTACTCACCGCCGTCATCAGTCTCAAAAACCCTGATGCCAACATCGGCCTCGTCGCGCTGAAGACTGCTTTGTTCTTCGCCTTCGCTCTCGTGATCGGATACCTTGTCTTCCAGCTTATGAAAAAGATCGACAGCAGATATCCGCACACCCGCCGAATCCCGATCATCGGAATGGCCCTGGCATTTGCCCTTTCTTACATCGCGGACAAATACTTCGGCGTCGCTGATATCACCGGTGCCTACTGTGCCGGCGTCATCCTCTGCTCCCTCAAGGACGCGGATTATATCGGAAGAAAGATGGACATCAACTCCTATATGATCTTCGGGCCGGTCTTCTTTGCCAGCATCGGACTGCAGACCAATCTCCGGCAGATTGATACCACGATTCTTCTCTTCTCGCTTGCCTTTGTTGCCGTCGGTCTCATAGGAAAAATCATCGGCTGCGGCCTTGTCGCGCGACTCTGCGGTTTTAACGGCGGCGACAGCCTGAAGATCGGCGTCGGCATGATGACCCGCGGTGAGGTCGCCCTGATTGTCGCACAGCGCGGCCTGAAAGCCGGAATGCTGGACAGCAGATATTTCACCTCGGTTATTCTGCTGATCATCATCAGCTCCATCGTGACACCGGTTGCACTCAAAGCCTTGTACGCCAGGTCCGGGAAGGATGCGGGCGGAAAAACAGAAAACGCTTCCGCTGCGGTCAAGGCTTAAGTCATACCTCCTCTGCAGCATACATGCAGGCCATCGCAGATGCGCATATTCGGAGATACACCTATTCGGAAATGCGCATATTCGGAGGTGCGCGTATTCGGAGGTGCATCTATTCGGATTTCGCACGTTCGCGCTTCATCCTCATACAGAAAGGGGCGTGTAAAAAATGACCGGTCATTTTTTACACGCCCCTTCTGTTACTCTTATGCTTCCTGTGGATGCTCTTCCAGCCACTGAATGATATCCAGGCTTTCATACAGCGGTTTGCCGTCAATGAACAGACACGGCACCTGATCCATCCCGCCGTCCCGGAGAAGACGGGTATAGTTTACGGAATCCTCCAGAATATCGCGGTAGATCACATCTGTCCTGCCGTTTCCCTCAATCCACCGCATCACTCTCTGACAATAGGGGCAGGTGTTCTTCTTATAAAGTTCCAATACCATGTGCAGCTCTCCTTTCCCTTCATACATAATAAACGTACGCGCGCCCGTCTGCCTGTGCCCGGGTTTACCATCTCAATCAGCTTCTTCTGCGTGCAACCACAGATACCATCTCATGTTCGTCTCCTTCAACTGAAATAATATTCAGAGGCGACAGACGGGAATAAATGCCTGCCAGATGTCCGCCGTACAGATACATCCCTGTCATATTCGCAAAGCTGTGTATCCTCGGGCTCTTCTGTCCCTTCGCCTGCTCCTGCCATGGATTATCCCTGTAATCCGTATCCGTATAATCCGCATTCAAGGTTCGATACGGGCTGACATACTCCTGGATCACATACCCCTTCCCCGCACGCTCCTTCAGCAGTTCCTGCCACTTCTCATCCGTAAGATCCCCGCTGTAGTAAATGCCGTGCGCACCGTAGGAATCCTCCGGCTTCAGAATCCACCTGCAGATCTTCCCGGACCTGCAGACCCATTCCGTATGCATAAATTTTTCTTTTGTCAAAAGATCCGGCGTGAGATCCGCCGTATAAGGTACATGCTCCTCAATATACCGGTTCTCCTCATCCGACAGAAACGCTTTTGTGCGGTCGAGATGAAGAATCTTGAATAAAATCTTGTCATGAACAACCTGCGTGCAGAAGTCGCCGATCAGGCAGACCTTCCGATCCCTCACAGCCGACAGGAACGGCTCGATTTCCCCGCGGTGATCCAGAATATCACCCGTTACCGCTCTCCGGTAGATCGCATCAATCCGAAAACCTTCCGGTGTGTACAGATGTTCCCCGTCATATGTCAAACCGCGGATCTCGGCCACACAGGCATCACTTCCCTGCCTTCGAAAGGCCTCTGCGAATGCCTCCAGCTCTGCAGATGTGATGCTTTTCTCAAGAAAGTCGACCACTGCCACCTGCGGGTGCTCCGGATAATGACCGGCCTGCCTTACCAGGTTCAGGAACACACGGACCCACGAATCAAACAGCTCAAAAGGCTCCTGCTCATATCGTTCCGCAAAATCCCGGTACATCTCCGTCTTCCGGTACGCCTCCGTCATGATTCGGTTCTCGTTCATGGCGCTGCTTCCGTCGGCGTTAAATTCACAGAACTTAAAATCCCCGGTTTCTTCATTCAAAAACATGTCCAGGCGACACAACGGAAGAAGCATCGAATACTCCGGTCTTCTGCAGATCATCTCCTCGAGCTCCGCGGGAAAACCGAACAGCTTCCGATAATCCGGATGATCCAGATACTCCCGGATCACCTTCACCAGAATCTTCCAGGCCGTCTCTCCCGCCTCGCGGACCCTTGAAAAGCCCTGCTCTGTAAAAACCTTTGGAAAATAGAGCATCTTCACGGGGCTTCCCATATACTTTGCGTCGGAACGCAGGATCTCCTGGTTTTCCTCCTCTCCCGACTTGTCATGTCCTTCCACATCGCTGTAATAGAAGCGCTCCGCCAGATTCTGGAGCGTAAGACCATTCTCTTCTGTCGTGTCTGATTCCGCAGGCATAGCTTTCTCATTCTCTCCCTTGCACACATACAGACGGCACGGTTCAGGTACCGCTTCCCGTAAACATGATACGATTTGAGGATAATACAAACATGATCAAAATGCAAACGCTCCCCCGCGGCATACCTTCTATTCTGTACTATTCATTACTGTTCACACGCCACCTGAAACGGCTAAGATTTTACAGTACCTTTCACGCCCAGTCAGCCAAACCTCTGCTCTGCTTTTCCTTGGCTTCCTCCAAACTGATCTGCTCAACAGGCAGGCTTAAATATTCCCTGAGCTCCTTCAGCCCCTCGCCGTTCATGTTGTTGATGCAGAAGATTTTTTCACAGCAGCAATTCTCCAGCCACTGCCTGATCATAGGCACATTCGCGTACGGGGAATCTATCTTTGTGATGATCCCGATCAGCGGCCGGTTCAGAAACGCGTTGCAGTTCGGCGTAAAGAGCGAGAAGGGTTCATCCGCGGCCACAACAACCGCGACGACATCCGCCTCAAACGAAAAGCAGGCCAGACCCACCCCGACTTCCTTCGACTCCGCGTATTCTCCCGGTGTATCGATCACAGAATCCCCGGCATAGGTGTACTGTGTCTTCTTATATACAATTTCCTCTCCCTTCAGAACCTGGGAGAGTGTCGTCTTCCCGGCCTCACTGCGGCCCATCAGAAACAGTTTTCTCATTGCTTCAGCTTTCCTCTATATCGCAGACATGAAAATGCAGGTCATCCTTAAAAAAAGAGCGTACTCCCTCAAGCGCTGACCGGACCTCTTCCCGCTTTCCGAGGATGATCACCGTGCCGTTAAACCGGTCCAGAAAACCGATTTCCACATTCGCCGATTTCAGTGAGATATCCGCGGCCGGAACCGTGCACTCCCAGGGCGTGAACTTCATGATGCCGATCGCCTCGCCTGTGTGATCCTCACCGGCATGTACCCCGATATGCAGTCCCAGATTCTGATAGATCTCCCGCCCGGAAGTGCCGATCAGGTGCGCCATCGTCATATCCCTCCCGGGAGTACGAACGCGAACGATCCTCAGCTTCTCCTTTTTATCCCTGTTTTTCCAGCTGCTGATCCATTTCAACAGTTCTTCATATGTCATTCTGTCAGCCATAGGCACTCCTATCGTTTCGTGACCGGGCAGACAACATAATTCAGCTCATCCCGAAAATAGTCAACCACTGCCGTAATCGCGGCTGTGACATCTGCGATTTCGCCGGAGACGATCAGCGTTCCCGTGAAACGGTCTGCAAAGCCCAGATAGATATCGCCGCTCTTGACAGCAATATCAGACGCAATGACCGCCGATTCCGGGGGCGTCATATTCATGATGCCGATCGCCGACGATCCGTAATTTATAGCCGGATTCATGCCAAGCTTCTGATATATGATCGGAGACGGTCCGCCCATGATATGTGCAAGGGTGATCTCCTTGCCGGCCACCGTCTCCTGTACGATTCGAATCTGTTCATCCCGTTTGTCCATCTGTTCCCTCCGATACGAATACTGAAGCTTTGCTCCGAAGGTCCGTCCGGTCCATTCAACCATCAGGAAAGCACCGCTTCGAAACAGCCTCTGCTTTTCCTGTCAATTATAACAAGTGAAACCGGAATTGTGAATATGAATGTCGGTCTCATCATGGTATCCGGAATTTTAACCGTTACTGTTCACGCATCACGAAAACGGCTTAGATTTTACAGTACCTTTGTCTGAGCATTACTGGATGTTAAAAGTTTTATCCGTGACTTTTTCATAAAGTGGATAGCGAGGACTGTCTGA
>OMUU01000105.1 GCA_900314295.1 uncultured Lachnospiraceae bacterium
TCTTCAATAAATTTGTGCATTCCCAGCCGCATCGGATCGAAGAAGATCTAAAAAGTGCATGATTAGAGTGTTAACACGGATATTTAAATAAAAGCCCCGGAAAAACCGGGGCTCATGTTAAAGTTTTTTCGAGACATTTTCATTTATGCTTGACATGAATCTCAGTACAGCAAAAAGTCATGGCCGCTTAACCGGAAATCTCCGGACTGCTTCCTAAATGCTTTTCCATATGGGTAACACATCATTGACAAACCTACACGTATCGTAGACAAATTCCGATTCTTCAATGGCTTAAATATCTCGTTTCAGTACATCCGATGCAGAACAGCAGAAACTAGATATACGCCTTCATCCAGATGCTTACGCAAAAACACATAATATGCCGCTTCATCTCAAATACTCCGTAAAGAATGCGTTGAGCTTTTCAAACGGAATGATATCCATCTGATCGTAAAGGTCAGTGTGGTTTGCACCGGGGATAATGAGCAATTCCTTGTTATCGCCGGTCAGCTTGCTGTACGCTGTTTCGCTGAAATAGCGGGAGTGCGCCTTTTCCCCGTGTACCAACAGCACGGCAGAGCGGATTTCGTTGCTGTATTGCAAGATCGGCATATTCAGGAACGACAGCGAGGAGGTCACATTCCAACCGCCGTTGGAGTTTAGGCTGCGGGAGTGATAGCCACGTGGCGTTTTGTAGTAGGCATAATAGTCCTTTACAAACTGCGGTGCGTCCTCCGGCAGCGGATCAACCACACCACCCGCCAGCGCATAGCTGCCGTTTTTATAGTCCTCGGTGCGCTGTGCATTCATGGCTTTTTTCTTCTCAAAGCGTGCCTGCTCAGAATCCTCAGCATCAAAATATCCGTTGGCCGTTACACGGGTTATGTCGTACATGGTCATAGCCGCAGTAGCTTTGATGCGGGTGTCAATGGCTGCGGCATTGAGCGCCATGCCGCCCCAGCCGCAGATACCGATGATACCGATGCGCTCCGGGTCAACATTCTCCTGCACGGAAAGGAAGTCTACCGCTGCGCAGAAATCCTCGGTATTGATGTCCGGCGATGCGACATAGCGGGGTGTACCGCCGCTCTCGCCGGTATAGGACGGGTCGAAGGCAATCGTCAAGAAGCCAAGCTCCGCCATTTTCTGCGCATACAGACCGGAGGACTGTTCCTTTACCGCACCGAACGGACCGCTGACGGCAATGGCGGGCAACTTGCCCTCTGTGCCCTTCGGCGTGTACATATCCGCCGCCAGTGTGATACCATAGCGGTTGTGAAAGGTTACTTTCTTGTGATCCACCTTGTCACTTTTCGGGAACACCTTATCCCATTCCTGTGTTAAATTCAGTTTTTCCATATTCAGACCTCCTTGCCTGTTGCCTTAAAATATACTGTGTTGTCCACGGCTTCCAACCATTCATTGGAGGTTTCGTCCCCCGGAACCTCTACCGCCAGATGAGAGAACCAGCTGTCCGGCGCAGCACCGTGCCAGTGCTTGACGCCCACAGGGATATTTACTACATCGCCGGGGCGCAGCTCCTGTGCCGGTTTGCCCCATTCCTGATAGTAACCATGCCCGGCTACGCAGACAAGAATCTGTCCGCCGCCGCTTTTGGCGTGATGAATGTGCCAGTTGTTGCGGCAGCCCGGTTCAAAAGTCACATTGTAAATGCCGACCTGCTGCGTAGAAAGCGGTGCGAGATAGCTTTGCCCGATAAAATATTTCGCAAAGGCGTCATTGGGTGCGCCGATGGGAAAGACCATTTCATTCTGATGCTTGGCTTTTGCGTCGGCAGCATCGTCTTCCGCCCATACGTCCTTTGCCATACGGAAGGCCGCCCACGCCTTGGGCCAGCCCGCATAAAATGCCGCGTGGGTCAGGATCTCCGCAATTTCCGTTTTCGTCACGCCGTTGTTCTTTGCAGTTGTCAGATGGTACTGAAAAGACGAATCCGTCAGCCCTTGCGCCATCAGCGCCACCACTGTTACAATGCTGCGGTCTCGCAGGGAAAGCTTGTCTTCCCGGCTCCACACCTGCCCGAACAGCACATCATCATTCAATTCCGCAAATTTGGGAGCAAATTCCCCCAAAGCATCTCTGCCTGCCGTTTGTTTAACTGCCATGGCTCACACCTCCCTGCCCATCTGATAAGCTTGCTCCAGTGCGGCATGACCTGCGATCTCTCCCGCGCTATTTACGCCGCCCGCAAACACTGTGCCCGCCAACGCACAGCGGGGGAAACAGTCCACCCAGCCCTGCACGGCTTTCTCTGTACCCGCAAAGGTTTCCGGTGCGTCCTCTGCCGCCGTTGCAAGCAGATAGGCTTTCGTAAAGACGTAGTCCGTATCAAACAGCGGGTTGGCACGGTCCAGCATAGTCTTGAGCTGACCGCTGACGCAGTAATAGTAGACAGGCGTTGCGAACACCAGCACATTTGCATCGTGCATTTTGGCGGCAATTTCCACGGCATCGTCTTGGATGACGCAGTGCCCCAACTTCAGGCAGGCGAGGCATCCCTTGCAGAAGCCAACCTGCTTTTCCCGTAGATACACAGTTTCTACCTGATTACCTGCCTCCCGTGCGCCCTTGGCAAATGCTGCTGCCAGCGTTTCGGAGTTGCCGCCCTTACGGGGACTTGAGGAAATGATTAGTACCTTTTTATTCATCGCAGAACACTCCTTGCATTTTGATATTCTCTGTAGTATTCTCATGGTAGCGCCTAAACCTAACTTTAGGTCAAGATAATTTTTGAAAATTTTCGGAGGAAAATTTATGTATTCAATTGGACAGGTGGCAGAGATGTTCGGATTGCCTATTTCAACGCTGCGCTATTATGACAAGCAGGGACTTTTTCCGAACATGGAACGAGTATCCGGCATCCGCAAATTCAGTGACACGGAGATTGAAGCACTCCGGGTCATTGAATGTCTGAAAAAAGCCGGCATGGAAATCAAGGACATCCGGCAATTCATGGATTGGTGTGTAGAAGGGCCGTCCACCTATCCACAGCGCAAGGCCATGTTTGAGGAGCGGAAAGCCCACATGGAAGTAGAGATTGCGCACATGAACCGGGTATTGGATATGCTGAAATTCAAGTGCTGGTATTATGAGCAGGCGATCCAGGACGGCAGTGAGGACAGACTAAAGGCACTGATTCCCGACCACTTGCCGGAGGAAATCCAAAAAGCATATGAAAACGCGCATAGCTGTTATGAAGTGACCGTTATCAAGGGGTGATTTCAGCAATTTTTTCTCCCCTTCGCAGTCACATTTGTGATTCTCTGACAGTATCTGGAAAGAGCTCTGATTTAACAGTCCCCGGCATGTGGCCACTCTGTTATTCGTGGATTGGTTACCAAGAGAACTGTACGAGCAACCAGATGATGTGCCTGTGGCACATCTTCCGCGAGTACCTGCGAGTCCGCAGTGACGAGCAGGCCGCAGCGCAGCTGCGGTAATCAAAAAGACTCCCCGCCACAACAGCAAGGAGCCCTGAAAACAGATTCCGCGGGGAGTCTGTTTGATTATCTCTTTGAGAACTGTACGAGCGGCCAGAAGATGTGCCTGTGGCACATCTTCCGCGAGTACCTGCGAGTCCGCAGTGACGAGCAGGCCGCAGCGCAGCTGCGGTAATCAAAAAGACTCCCCGCCACAACAGCAAGGAGCCCTGAAAACAGATTTCGCGGGGAGTCTGCTTGATAATCTCCTTGAGAACTGTACGAGTGACCAGAAGATATGCCTGTGGCACATCTTCCGCGAGTACCTGCGAGTCCGCTGTGACAAGCAGGCCGCAGCGCAGCTGCGGTAATCAAAAAGACTCCCCGCCACATCGGCAGGGAGCCTTGATAACAGATTCCGCGGGGAGTCTGTTTGATTATCTCTTTGAGAACTGCGGAGCGCGACGAGCCTTCTTGAGACCGTACTTCTTACGCTCTTTCATACGAGGATCACGAGTCAGATAACCCTCAGCCTTCAGCGTCGGCTTATTCTCAGCGTCAACCTGAAGCAGTGCACGGGAAATACCATGACGAATCGCGCCGGCCTGACCGGTGAATCCACCACCGTGAACATTAACCAGTACATCGAACTTATCTGTATTGTCCGTAGCAACGAGCGGCTGACGAACGATTGTCTTCAGCGTCTCAAGTCCGAAGTAATCATCGATATCTCTTTTATTCACAGTAATCTTGCCGGTACCCGGTACAAGGTAAACTCTGGCAATAGATTTTTTTCTTCTTCCGGTTCCATAATACTTTTCGTTAGCCATTTGTCTTTACCTCCCTTAGTTAGAATGTGAGCACTTCCGGTTTCTGAGCTGCATGAGGATGCTCAGCACCTGCGTATACGTGAAGCTTTGTCATCATTTCTCTTCCGAGAGGTCCCTTCGGGAGCATTCCCTTAACAGCGAACTCGATAACTCTCTCCGGATGCTTTGCAAGCATCTCCTTCAGAGTTGTCTCCTTCAGACTTCCAACGTAATCGGAATGTCTGTAATAGATCTTCTGATCCAGCTTTTTGCCGGTAACTTTAATCTTGTCCGCATTGACAACAACTACATAATCTCCGGTGTCTACGTTCGGAGTGAACTCCGGCTTGTTCTTTCCTCTGAGTACAGACGCAACTTCAGAAGCAAGACGTCCGAGAACCATTCCGGAAGCATCAACGACATACCATTTCTTCTCTAACTTATCCGGATTAGCCATATATGTTTTCATGGTAACAACCTCCTGCATGAATGAACTACAGCGCGTGACGCAGCTGTAAGATTCGTTATTTAAATGATAGCATGATGCAATCTCCACTGTCCGTATGGTCATGCACCGGAACATCCGATCTTAGGCTTTCGATCATACTGGATGCTCTGTATGTTGCGTTATCAAATGTCGGATGACGTGTTTGGGAGACACGACAGGCACACTCGTCCCGCGTCACACTGAACTAGTTTATAATACTGAAAAAAATCTGTCAAGTACTTTCTTATTATTACTCCTGCGTATTATAAGCCATAAATGATAAAGTCCTGATGTACCACAAATGAAAATGTCCCGATTA
>OMUU01000053.1 GCA_900314295.1 uncultured Lachnospiraceae bacterium
CAGGATAAAACTTTGTTACAGCCAGTTTGCGAATGGCAACAGGACTGTAAAATCCTTGCCGTACATAGTTGTGAGTGAACAGTAACCCTTTTAATGGGTCATATTAATAAAGGGGGTTGTATTATTCGACGACCACCTTTTTGATATTCTTTTTTCCTTTTTTGATCAGAAGGCCTTCCGCCGGAATATCGGACTTCTTTACTTCGTATTTGAAGTCGTCGATCTTGCTTTCGCCGACAGTGATGCTGTGATCCTTGGTGATGGCGCGGCGGGCGTCGGAGCGGGAGCCGCACTGTTCGGTCTTTACAAGGAGGCTGATGATGTCGATGGCATCGTTTTCATTAAAATCGTCCGGTGTGAGCACAACAGAGGGAACGGTGTCGAGACTTCCGGCGCCCTTGAACACCGCCTCGGCTCCTGCCTGTGCCTTCTTCGCTTCGTCCTCGCCGTGTACCAGAGAGGTGAGCTCGTATGCCAGGATGGATTTTGCTTCGTTGAGCTTGCTTCCCTCCCATTTGTCCATTTCGTCGATCTGCTCCAGCGGCAGGAAGGTCATCATGCGGAGGAACTTCAGTACATCGGAGTCGTCGACGTTTCTCCAGTACTGATAGAAATCATAGGGCTTGTATTTGTCCGGATCGAGCCATACGGCACCGCCGGCGGTCTTGCCCATCTTGGTTCCGTCGTGCTTCAGAAGCAGGGAGATGGTCATCGCATAGGCATCCTTGTTCAGCTTCTTGCGGATCAGGTTGATGCCGCCGAGCATATTGGACCACTGGTCATCGCCGCCGAACTGCATCTGGCAGCCGTAATCCTGGTACAGTCTGTAGAAATCATAGCTCTGCATCAGCATATAGGAAAATTCCAGGAAGGAAAGGCCGGTCTGCATGCGGTTGACGTAGCAGCGGGCGCGGAGCATCTCATTTACGTTGAACTGGGAACCGATGTCGCGCATGAATTCGAGAAAGTTCAGGTCACGCAGCCAGTCGGCGTTGTTGACAATTTGCGCTTTCCCGTCGCCGAACTCGATGAAGCGGGACATCTGCTTTTTGAAGCATTCTACGTTGTGGTCGATCATGTCTACAGTCATCATCTTTCGCATGTCGGAGCGGCCGGACGGGTCACCGATCATGGCGGTACCGCCGCCGACAAGCGCGATCGGCTTATTGCCGGCTGCCTGAAGCCGCTTCATCAGCAGAAGGGCCATGAAATGGCCGACATGCAGGGAATCGGCCGTGGGATCGAAGCCGATATAGAAGGTGGCTTTTCCCTGGTTGATGAGATCTGCGATTTCCTTTTCATCTGTAAGCTGCGCGAGCAGTCCGCGGGCCTGCAGTTCTTCATAAAGTGTCATTTCTTGTTCTCCTTTTCTGTTTGCTTCTTCTGTCCGGGGTCTCCTTACTGTGACCGGATGATTGGTTCGCGTACTGAGATAAAAAACACGCTGCGCGAGTTTTATCTCGCTATCGCGAGGCTCGCCGCACACGAATCCTTCGCATTCGGCTGCGGCTCACGGTTCGCGTAAAAAAGCTTCCGCCCCGAACGATGATTCATTCAGGACGAAAGCTGAAAAGTCTTCCGTGGTACCACCTAATTTCACGGGTATCTCGCGATATCCGCCTCTTGGAGTATCGGAGCGCATATGCGTGTGAAATACTTCCGGTCCTGCAGATGGTATGAGAAGTCTCCGGGTATCGGAGCGCTTTTGCGCGTGAAATACTCCGGCGCTGATAACGTGCGCCACTACGCTGCAGCCTACTGTATACTCTTTCGGTGCAGAGCTCGGGGATGTATTCGTGAAAAAACTCTTCCTGCGCCTCTCACCGTCCGGCAGCTCTCTGAAGGTTTCTGCTTTTCCCTACTTGTTCCCGTCATTGCCTGTTGTTATGAAATTGAATATGCCTTGGAGTATATAGGGTTCGCAGGGCAAAGTCAAGACCTATACTTTTTATTATTTCTCGTGTACCAGTTTGCCGGTCATATGATCGATATGCACGGAAATCATCTGGACGTTTTTCGCACTTCTCTGCATTACGGCATCTACTTCTTCCGCTGTCGGGTAATATTTCAGGCCGATTTCTCTGAGCTTTTCAGAAATGCGATCGTCTGTTTCAACCAGAGTTGCCGTACCGAACACTACTACACTGGTTACATAATCCGCCCAGTCTCCATCCTTCTTCGTACCGGAATCCCAGACCGTAAAACATACCTTGTTATTCTTACGAATGGCGTCGATCTTGTACCCTGTTTTTGCTCCGTGAAAATACAGGGTTTTTGTCTGTTCATCGTAATAGAAGTTTACGGGAATTACATAAGGATATCCCTCGTCGCCGTGAACGGCCAGAGCACCTCTCTTCTCGTGCGTTAGGATCCTGATACATTCTTCTTCGGTTATCTGCTGTCGCTTGCGGCGCATTTCTCGGAACATGGTTGTCCGCCTCCTTCTGATGAATCCCTGCAGATCGAACTGCTGCCTGATGGGGGTATCATATTGCGGCTATCCGTACTCGGAGCGTTTCCCGTTAGCGGGAGGATGAATGTATTTCCCGGTGAAGATCAGCAACCACATCACTTAGCTTATGCTTTTTGAGGCTTTCTTCAAAATCCTTCTGCACATCCTGCAATTTGCCATAGAGTGCGGAATGGATATTTTTACCGACCGGACACAGCGGATTTGTATTTTCATGGAAATGAAAAAGATCATCTTTATTCTTCTCCACCGCCTCATACACATCTAAAAAAGTGATCTGATCCAGCGGTCTGGTGATCGCAATACCGCCCGGTCCTCTCTTGATCTCAATCAGTCCGGCGTTTCGTAAATCCGACATGAGATTCCGAATGATCACCGGGTTGCTTCCGATGCTGGATGCGAGAAAATCGCTCGTCACTTTTTCTTCTTTTCCGAAATATTCTACTGCCGCCAGAATATGAATTGCAATTGTGAACTTGGTTGAAATCTGCATGATACATTCCTCTTCTGCGATTGGCTTTTTTCATTGTTGCTGTCCGGCGTCATTCGACGCCCGGATCAATGGCCAGATCACCGCCGTCCGCGGCACCGGTCGCCAGTCTGTCGCATCGTTCGTTCAGTTCATTGCCGTCATGTCCTCTGACCCAGACGAAGGTAACCTGGTGAGGCTTTTTGGCTTCAAGCAGACGCTTCCAGAGATCGATATTTTTGACGGGTTCATTCTTTCCCCTCTTCCACCCTTTGCGGACCCAGGAATCGATCCAATGCTGATTGAAGGCATTGACGAGATACTGGGAATCGGAGTGAAGGGTCACATCGCAGGGACGGCTGAGTGCTTCGAGTCCTGCGACGGCAGCCATGAGTTCCATCCGGTTATTCGTGGTTTTTTTGTAACCGCGGGAGAACTCTCTTTCATGGAGCTGCCCCTGACTGTCGATATACTGCAGTACGCAGCCATATCCGCCCGGGCCGTTTGGATTCCCGCGGGCGGCGCCGTCCGTGTATATTTCAACGTGCATATTATTTGTGCTCCTGAATGATGATGGGAAGCATACGGTCAGCATGTCAGCCGGGTTACGAAAGCGATAAGCACGGTTCTGCAGCTTATCGCTCACTGGGGATCTGGCAGACTGTAATGCTCTTGCATTACAGAGCGCCTTCAATCTCGTCCCGGCGTGTTCTGGCGTATGCCTCAAAGGTGTCAAGTGTGTACTGAATCATTTCATCGGAATGGGCCAGAGAAAGGAACATTGCCTCAAACTGAGAGGGCGCCATATTGATGTCGTGCTCCAGCATGAAACGGAAGTAACGGGCGAATTCTTCGGTGTCGGCGGTTTTGGCGATGGAATAGTTCGTGACTTCCGCATCGGTGAAGAAAACGGATCCGAGGGAGCCGATATGGTTCACGGTAGCCGGAAGGCCGTATTTGCGGATGATTTCCTTCATTCCTTCGTACAGCTTATCTCCTCTTTCCGAGAGCGTATTGTAATCTTCACGATTATCGTAGAGTATCTTCAGCTGCGTCAGACCTGCGGCCATTGCGACCGGGTTGCCGGAAAGCGTTCCTGCCTGGTATACCGGGCCGAGTGGGGCAACCATCTCCATGATATCTCTTCTGCCGCCGTAGGCGCCCACCGGCATGCCGCCGCCGATGATCTTGCCGTAGGTTACGAGATCCGGAGTGATACCGAAAAGCTCGGCGGCTCCGCCAAATGCCAGGCGGAATCCGGTGATGACCTCATCAAAGATCAGAAGAGCATGGTATTTGGTGCAGAGCTCACGAAGTCCCTGCAGGAAGCCGTGCTGTGGAGGAACAACGCCCATATTCGCGGCGACGGGTTCGACGATGACGCAGGCAATGTCGTTTTCGTTGGCTTTAAAAAGCTCTTCGACACTTGCAATATCATTGTAGACCGCACTTAGGGTATCCTGTGTGCAGCCCTTGGGAACCCCTGCGCTGCCCGGAATGCCCTGTGTCATCAGGCCGGATCCGGCGTCGACGAGAAGACAGTCGCTGTGTCCGTGGTAGTTGCCGGCGAATTTGATGATCTTGTTTTTACCCGTATATCCTCTGGCAAGACGGATGGCGCTCATGACGGCTTCGGTTCCGGAGTTCACCATCCGGATCATTTCGACGTGTGGAATTCGCTCACAGATATACTCGGCGATTTGAACTTCAAGCTCTGTCGGAGTCCCGAAGCTCAGACCGTTTTCGGCGGTGCGTACGACTGCGTCAAGAACCTCGCTGTTATTGTGCCCGAGGATCATCGGCCCCCAGGAGCAGATATAATCAATATATCTGGTGCCGTCCACGTCAAAAATATACGGGCCGGTGGAACCCTGAATAAATCTTGGGGTCATGCCGACATTCTGCCAGGAACGTACCGGGGAGTTTACGCCTCCCGGAATTACTTTCTGTGCCCGTTCCATCAGAAGTTCGGAACGATTTTTCTTTTGTTCTGCCATGATGATTTACCTCTTCCTGTTAAGAACGTGCATAGGCGTTCTTTATATGCATGCAGAAGATTGGCGACAACTCAATGGGTACATGTAGAAGTTTGTCGCCAATTCCATATGTTAATATTCCCTTCACGAATCGCTGCCTGCCTCTGCGGTTTCGCAGGCAATCCATGAGGAAGTCCGGCTTATCCTTCGTGGAGCAGCGATCCTTGTGCCGTTCAAAGAGCGCAAAGCAGTTCAGCCGATCACGCCCTCGTCGATCAGGCGGGCGATGCGCTCGGCATAGTAGGTGATGTAGATCTGCGCGCCGGCGCGAAAGGCGGATACGGCCATTTCTCCGACAATGCGATCCTCGTCGATCCATCCCTTTTCGGCGGCTGCCTTGACCATGGCATATTCGCCGCTCACGCTGTAGCAGGCAACCGGAACATTCACAACGTCATGCACCTTTGTCAGAACATCCAGGAAGGACATGCCGGGCTTGACCATGACAATGTCCGCTCCCTCTTCCACGTCGGTAAGTGCTTCCTTGATGCCTTCGCGCACATTGTGAAAGTCCATCTGATAGGTCTTGCGGTCTCCGAATTTCGGCGCGGAATCCGCGGCGTCGCGGAAGGGGCCGTAGAAGGCGGAGGCGTATTTTACCGCATAGGACATGATCGGGACTCTGGAATAGCCGTTCTCGTCGAGCTTTTTGCGAATCGCCAGGACACGGCCGTCCATCATGTCAGAGGGAGCTACCATGTCCGCGCCGGCCTCCGCGTGCGAAAGCGCCGTTTTGGCAAGAAGTTCAAGGGTCGGATCGTTGTCGACGTCGTTTCCGTTCAGTACGCCGCAGTGACCGTGTGAGGTGTACTCGCACATGCACACGTCTGTGATATAGTACATTTCCGGTACTTCCTTTTTGGCAGCGCGAAGAGCTCTCTGGACGATTCCGTTGCTGTCGTAGGCGCCGGAGCCGACCTCATCCTTGTGGTCCGGGATGCCGAAGATCATGACGGAGGAAACACCGTGATCGAGAAGCACCTTCAGCTTTCCGATGAAGGTGTCGATGCTGTAGCGATACTGGCCGGGCATGGAGGGAATCTCTTCTGTGATACCCTCGCCCTCCATAACAAAAATCGGATATACCAGAGAGGATTTGTCGAGTCTTGTCTCGCGGACCATTTTGCGGATGACCGCATTCTCGCGCAGACGGCGCGGTCTCTTTATGATTTCCATTACAATTGCCTCTTTTCTTTTTGGCAGCTATTCCGCACATCGGGAGACCCGCAGGTACTCGAGATCGGGGTACTGAATGGCTGTATTTTTATATGCTCATATCATAGCACGCTTTCGTGCCGGTTTCCAGTTTGCCGGAGCAGTGTGTCAGGCATTGCCCTTATCCTGATTGTGCATCCGGATGATCAGCTCCAGCAGGCTTTCGATCGTCGCCTTTTCGGCGCAGAAGGTTTTCATCCCCGCGGCATCGGCGGTAGCCTGTGTCTGCTTTCCGATGCAGGCTGCCTTAACCAGGCTGTAGTCCAGATCGGGATTGGATGCGAGAAATGCCTTCACACCGGAGGAGCTGGTGAACGCTGCGCAGTCGATTTCGCCATGCTCAAACAGTTCGGTTTCGTTCACTGCCTCGGAGCGGAGATAGATGGTGTGATAGGTGGGAATATCGTCTACGGCAAAAGCGCTCAGCTTCTGCAGGATTGCCTGACTTCCGATTTCGGCTCTCGGAATCAGAATCCGGTCGTCCGGATCCGCCTTTCGGGCAATCCATTCTCCCAGGGCTTCGCCGTCAAAGCGCGGCGGGATCAGGTCAGGAATCAGACCGTACTTTCCGAGCTCTCGGGCTGTGCCTTTTCCGATGGCGGCGATCCGAAGATGGGAAAGATTCCGGATGTCGATCTCGGAGGTGCGCATCTGGTCAAAGAAAATCTTCACCCCGCTTGGACTGGTGAAGACGATCCACTGATAATCCTGAAGGTTCTGGATGGCATGGATCAATTTCAGATTGTTCTCAATCGGAACGGTGGCGATAGCCGGTACCTCGAGGACATCAGCGCCTTCTTTTCTCAGCCTGGCCGACATTTCGGAGGCAAGTCCTCTGGGGCGTGTCACGAGCACCCGGTAACCCGCAAGGGGAAGCTTCTCATACCATTCGAAGGTGTCCGCAAGAGAGCAGACCTTGCCCACCACAATAATAGCCGGCGTTTCTACGCCTTGTCTTTTTACTTCGTCAGCGAGTGTGGAGATAGTGGCGACAATTTTCTTTTGTCTGGCCGTCGTGCCTTTCTGCAGAACCGCGGCCGGCATCTCGGGGTCCATTCCGGCATCCAGGAGCCCTTTGCAGATGTCGCGGAGGGAGGCAATGCCCATGAGAAAAACAAGCGTTCCCCTCGTCTGTACAAGGGCATGAAAATCGATGTCATACACATCCCCGGCTTTCTTGTGTCCGGTGATGATATGAAGGGATGAGGTGAAGTCTCTGTGGGTCACAGGGATGCCGTTGTATGCGGGTACGGCAATGGGCGAGGTGATCCCCGGAACGACCTCAAAGGGAATTCCATTCTCCGCGAGAAGCTCGAGCTCCTCTCCGCCTCTTCCAAAGAGGAAGGGATCCCCGCCTTTCAGGCGGACGACGCGATTTCCCTTCTGTGCTTCTTCGAGGATCAGCTCGTTCATCTTCCACTGTGGCATGGTATGGTGGCTGGAACGTTTTCCGACATTGATTACACGAGCGCTGTCCGGGATCATGGCGAGCACGCCGGGTCCCACGAGGCTGTCATACAGCACAACATCTGCGTTCTGAAGGACTTCTCTTCCCTTGATTGTGAACAGACCCTGATCTCCGGGTCCGGCTCCTACGAGCCATACTTTACCTTTCTTCATTTTCTGTCTCCGAACCTTTCCTGCATTACTGGTTCATCTGCGTGAATGTAAATATGCATGCATGCTCATGTGTGTTCGTGCATTTTTTGGACCAGTGTTCTTCTATACCAGTGTAATTCTGTATAAGTGTTCTTCTATACCAGCGTAATTCTGTATCAGTGCTTTTAACAGATGGTGATCAGCGGAACTCCGCCTGAAGCTTTTTCGCGAGTGCGATGCCGAGGGCGGCGGAATCGGCGACGCGCGCAGCCGCAGTGCCGGTGGTGTATTTGCGGGTTTCTTCGTCGTAGTACAATCCGCGGAGAAAAATCACCTTTCGGCTTTGTGCTGCGTTATCGCATGTATCAGAGGCGGGTTTGTCGGAATCCTGGTCACGGAAGAGTTCCGGTGCGTTGTCTCCGAGAGAGTTCCGGAAGTTGTCTTCATTCTCATAGACCGTGGCGTGTGCAGCGATAGGGGAAGAACAGCCGCCGTTAAGATAGCGGACAAAGGCGCGCTCACAGGTTGCGGCATAGAAGGAATCTTCATCCGCAAAGGCATCAAATATGGAAGCGTCTTCTCCTCTTCTTCCCTGTACGGCGAGGATTGCCTGACCGGCGGACGGAATTACCTCGTCGACGGAAAAATAACGGCTGATCCGGTCCTGCATTCCCAGACGCTTCATGCCTGCGGCGGCGAGTACGATGGCGCCGTATTGTCCCTCATCCAGCTTGCGAAGGCGTGTCTGGAGATTGCCGCGGACGCTTTCAAAGGTGGCGGTCGGAAACAGCTTCGCAAGCTGCAGAATTCTTCTGAGCGAGGAGGTCCCGATCGGCTTTGTGAGATCCGGTTCGGTCCGGCCTTTTGGAAGGACAAGGACATCCCTCGGATCCTCGCGTTTGGAAAAGGCGACGACCGGAAGCTCCTCCGGAACTTCCATGGGAAGATCCTTGAGGCTGTGGACCGAGTAGTCGCTCCGGTGTTCCAGCAGTGCCTTGTCGAGCTCCTTGACAAAGAGGCCTTTTCCGCCGATCTGGTCCAGGCGCCGATCCAGAATTTTGTCTCCGGTCGTCTTCATGGTCAGAAGCTCGGTAACCAGCTCCGGGTGCGTTTCGTTCAGATATTTTATGACGAGATTGCTCTGTACGACTGCGAGCGTACTCTCGCGGCTTCCGATAATTATTTTGCGTTTTTTGTCGTCGGAATACAGGGAGGCGTCACATCCAAGGGCTTCCTCCACCTTTTGACGGATAACCTTGACATGATGATGGGCTGCGCCGCCTCCATTGATGCCGATGACAACGCCGTCCTTCTGTACTACGCTTGGGAAGTAAAAATCGCATTTGTTCCGGTCGCTGCAGTCGTTGACCAGGATTCCGAGACATTTGCAGGCCACGTAGATATCGTTGTTCAAATTCGGGTCATTCGTGCAGGCCAGTACAAGATCCGCGTCCATGATGTCGCTGCGCTCGTAGGTTTTTTCTACCCACGTGACGGCAGCCGACAAAGCAGGGGTGTTTTCCCGAGGCTCGGAAACGGGCGTGTGGGTATTCGCGGGCGCTCCGGAAGAGGCGGATGACGATTCTGCCCTTCCGGTTTCGGCGGCGAGGCGTCGGATGACATCGGTGACTTCCGGTGCGACCACCGTGATGCTCCCGACAAAGCCGGACAGGGTCAGAATCCGGCGCTCCGCGATGGCGCCGCCTCCGATAACGACGGCCTTTTTTTGAGATAAATCAAGAAATACCGGGAAGAACGGCTTCCCCTGACAGGTACTCATGAATCAAACTCCTCCTTTTGGTAGATCTTTTCCAGTCCGGAGATGCAGTCTCTGAATTCACGGTCAGGCAGGTGGTCCTGCAGATCGAAGATCAGCTTGGCGACGACCTTACCGACGGCACGGTCCATATCGCCGGTCAGCGCCTTTTGCTCTTTTTCGGCGAGTGGAAGCCTGCGTATGATTTTGTGCATCCGGAGATTGTAGTCCTCTACGGCCTGGTCCTTGATCCGGTGAATTCTTGGAACGATGTCGCGGTCATTCATCCAGAACCAGAATTCGTTCTCTTCCTCAGCGAGGATTTCCCGGGCTTTGCGATAGGCCTCCCGGTTTGCTTCATTTTCCGGGACGGAGTCCGATCGGAAGTCATCGATGTTGTAGAGAGTGAAGTCCTTGAGATGGGAGACGCGGGGATCAATATCCTGCGGTATCGCAAAATCAAGCAGAATGATCGGATGATCAGGATGCATTCCCAGAAGATCATCGTATTCGATGGTACAATGGGGACTCGTCGTCGCGCTTACGACCAAGTCACACTCCGGAAGGTAGTCCATCCGGTCGCCGTAGCTGATTCCGCTGCAGCCGGAAGGAATTTCCACTCTGCCGCTGTGATACTGGCGAATGGTTATCGTTACGTTCGCGCCGTTTTTGACAAGCGTGTTCGCGGCGAGTCTTCCATACTCTCCGTTTCCGATAACCATGCAGTTTGCGCCTCTGAAAAGGAACCGCTGTTCCTTGAGCATAGATACAGCCTTTTCGATGGCGGTGGTATCGGCGTGCGTAAAGGTGACATCGGTCTTGACTTTTTTGGCGGCGGTTACGGCCATGCGAAAGAGAACCTCAATGACGCTGTCTGTGAAGTAGTTCTCCCGGGCAAAGGAAAGCGCGGATTTTACCTGCGTGAGAATCTGGTCCTCTGCGAGGATGGCGGATTTTAAACCACAGGTGAGGGCAAAGAGATGTCCCACGGCTTCCTTATCGGTTCTTGACTGAAAATAACCGCGATATCTCTCCTCCTCCACACCCTTGAATAAACAGATCTCACGGAGAAGATCATCGGGATCCTCGCGGTCTGTGCTTACCCACAGCTCCATGCGGTTGCAGGTGGCAAGAAGCAAAACGCCGCTTGCGCTCAGATCAATCTGGATCTGCGTCATAAATTGTTTGCTTTCCTCTTTCGTAAAGGAGAAAAAGGACCGCACATTGACAGGCGCCAGTGTATGGTCCGTTCCGATCATTTGAATCATTACTAACCTCAATTATGATGTGTCCCGGAGCTAAAAGGCTCCCGCGGACGTCGTCTCAGCAGCTTTTCAATCGCTTTATTCTCGATTCTCTCTTGCGATGATCAGTGAAAAATATCCTGCATCATCCGGAATCTCGTCCAGGGAGCGGTAGATTTTCTGTCCCGGCATGCCGCAATTTTCAACCATTTCAACCTGCTTGCCGGAGGAACGGAGATTTTCCTTGACCGTGTCCATATGGCTGCCCGATTTCATCAGGACATAGGTGCCGGGCTGGTCGAGTGCTGCATCGAGCTTGTGTACCGCGGGGATGACATGAAGCTGCTCTGTCCACTCGGTAAGCGGTATATTCAGGGTGGCGGCAGCCGCGCAGAAGGAGGTGATCCCGCTCACGAGTGCGGTTTCATATCCGTCCGCCTCTACAATTTCCTGTACATAGGAGAAGGTAGAATAGATGGTGGGATCGCCCAGAGTGATAAAGACGACGTTTTTGCCCTCGTCGAGGACCTTTTCGATCTGGCGGGCGCCCTTTTTGTGATTCTCAATCTGCCTGGCCTTGTTCATAACCATCGGCATGAAGATGGGAAGAAGCGTCTTATTCGCTATCTCCGGAACTGCCTGTACCGCGATTTTATACGCAACGGTATCTTCTACAGATTCTCCCGGAGCGGCGATGACTTCGTTTTCACGGAGAATGCGGCACGCTTTCAGTGTCATTAATTCCGGATCTCCGGGGCCGACTCCGATTCCATATAATATTCCTGACATGATAAATTTCTCCTTGGACAAAAATAAAAGTCGTTTCCGGTAGCGGAAACGACCTGCATAAGACACAATTACAGCCAATCGATCTGCTCTGCAATCATCCATCCGTCGTGCCGTTTGCAGTGCCGTATGCGGGTGCTCTGGCTCGTATCAGAACGATACTCACAGTTGCGGGACAGCGCAGGACTTGCACCTGCTTCCCCCTTCACATACAGTCAGAATTCCTGTTTCATAATTCTCAGCGTATATTTAAATATTATAGTTTAACGATGTGGTATATGCAAGGTAAACATTTTGGAATCGTCAGAGGTACGGGCTGCTTTTGGAATGCGTTGCTGATGGTATCCGGTTGATTATCAGGGGCAATGAAACACTTATTGTAAAAAATATTGCCAGCAGAGTAAAGAAAACAGGGTAAGGAAAAGCAAATGTAAAATAGCTAATATCCTTCTTTGCCAATTTTCCAATGACAATGTCAAGGTAAATTCCCACCGTGCCCAACAAAGAAGCTAACGCCGCAAAGTATATCAGGCCCTGCATGACGAATGCTTTTGTCATTTCTTTTTTGGTGACTCCCAGATATCTTAAAAGAATGTGTTCCCGCCTGTCGCGGACATATTCGGTCAATAATGTATTGAGAAAGACAAGGATGCCCATAAAGAAAAATACAATGCTTATCCCGGTCATTGTGAGCCGGCTGAACATAATATAATTTTGATTTTCTGCGATCAGGTCTGTTTTTGCTATGCATTTCAGAAGATCGATATTGAACAGCCCTTTTTCAATATCATAGTTGTAGTTCGTTTCTGCGATCCACTCATTGAGCCGCTGTTTTACAAGGGTTTCGGATTGGCTGCCCGCATTAAAACGAACCGACAGGATCTGTTCCTGCATAAAAGAACCGAGCCAGTTATAGGTATCGGGTGTCACCGCGATAATGACGGTATTTTCAGCATCCCACGCCAGTGGAATATTGGGGAAGTTTTTCTCGCCTGCTTCGGCATAACCGCAAACGAAAAGCTGTGCGGATGGATATTGATCCACTTCAGAACCATAAGGCAATGTATCATATACGGTAAAGGATCTTCCCATGTTCGACTTTATAGCGGAATCTGAATTGGTATAGAGCATGTTTTTACTGATGATGAGAGCCCCATGATGTTCCAGCAAATCACGTTCGTTTACCTTTCTTCCCGCGCGTTTTTCCCGGGAACACAATTGGCTTAAGGTTTTCTTTTCCAATGGCTGTATCACAAACTCCGTGTCATTCTTTAAATGTTCCGGACCGAATACGCTATTCGGATCGGAGGCCAATGTTGGAAGATAGCCTTTGATCGAGCGGACGTCATTGATGGAATAATCTAAATTTTCGTTCAAATCATGAACCATATCTGCCGTAAACAGCTGGTTTTCGCCGGTCTCCGACAGAGTTTCCCTCATATTTGTGCTTGCATTCTGCGTGACACAGACCCGGAAATCCGAAATCGCTGAAAAGGCCTTTTCATAATCTGCACCGGAAGCTAAGGTAAAGGAAGCAAGAGCCATTTCACATCCCAGAAACAGAAAAAGGACAGCTGTCATAAAGGCCTTCTTCTGCTTCGACAAAAACATGAGGGACAGCTGAAACGGGATATTTTTACCTGTAAATTTTAGCGGTTTATCTGCTGTGCTCTTTTTACCGGGCTTTTCCTGAAACGTCCCATAATAGGAAGCGGAAACCAGCGGTGGAATGGAATTAACTTTTTTTAGAACCGATGTGGTCGGAATGATAACAGATGCCAGGACAATCAAAAAAACAAATGCACAGATCAATAGATCGGATTTGACAGTAAAAATAAAAAGGGCTGCGTGATGATTCCGGAGAGCGATCCGATTGCTCACAAGCATAATTACATAGGCGGAGAGTTCAGCGAGAAAATAAGGACGGAAACAGGTATTGCATTCATCCTTCTTTAGCACGAAAGCAATTTGTCTGTCGGTAACTCCCAACACCTTCATCAGACCCCAAAACCGCACACTTTCCTTATAAGTGGCAAGGATAATCCGGCTGATAAAAAATATCATGACACAGCAAATAATCAGGAATGCGAATATAGCCAGAATGATGTTTCCGGATAAGTGCACCAGAGACGTATAAAGCGCGGAATCTTCGCAGGTAATCTGAACTTGTTTATCAGACACCAGCCGGGAAAGGATGTCCTGGCTTTCTGCTCTGTTTATCATAGGATTTGTGAATGAAACCAGAAGGGTGCATGGAAAATCGTTGAATCCGCTTCGCGTTTTCGCATTCCCGGACAGATATGCCGTCGAGGTATCCGACAGGCCATCGTAATAACCGGTTAGTCGAAACGTTCGGTTTCCGGTATTTGGGGTATAAAAGAGATCATTCCAATAAAAATCGGCAGAAATCGTCATCCCGATTTCCGGGTTCCCGATCCCCAGATATTTTAAAGTCTCTGCGGAAAGCATGATGTCATTGTCGTTTTGGGGATATGTACCGCGGAAAGATGTAAACGATGGCCGGATCATCGTCTGGAATGTATCTGCGTCACAGAAAACACATGATGCATAAACCTGTTCCTTATCAAGGAGCTTTCCCAAATTATGGATTTTCCCGATTTTCTTTATCTGAAGGGAACCTGAAAGGGAAGAAAAAACCTCCGCATCGGCATTTTCTATTCGGGCTTCTGCGGTACTGCCGTGCTCCTGTATACTTCTTGCTGTGGAGATCATGACTTTTGACGCAGATAGCTTTAGCAGAAAGGTCAGCAAAAAAACACCGATTATTATGGCCCCCTTAAGGAACCGACGGTATGATGCGCTCTTTTTCCTGTAGGCAAGATCTATGAAATTGTCATTATCTACTCTCTTCTGCAATGATTTTACCGTCCTCTATGTACAAAATCCGATCCGTTTGGGAAGCAAACTCTTCATTATGTGTCGCCATAAGAACGGACATGTTGTTTTCGGAGACTGCCTTTCGGAGCAATTGCATGATAGATTTTCCATTGACCGAATCCAGACTTCCAGTAGGCTCATCCGCAAGTAACAAGGAAGGATTTGCAAGCATGGCTCTTGCAATCGCGGCCCTTTGTTGTTGCCCTCCGGATAATTCAGCCGGCATCTGGGTTAATTTATGTTCTATGCCAAGCTGTTGCGCGATTTTCTCGACTTGCCGGGCAACGACGGTTTTTTGCGACAGCTCAGCGGAGAAGCATATGTTTTGGAAAATGTTTAATGAGGGGATGAGATTGTAATTCTGAAAAATGAACCCGATGTGGTTCCTTCTGAAGATCGTTCGTTCTTCTTCACTCATGGCATCAAAACGAATGTTGTTGAAGATTATGGAACCGGAGGTAGGGGCAATTAATCCGCCGATCGCGTTCAGGAGAGTGGTTTTGCCGCTCCCGGAAACGCCGACTAGGGACACGAATTCACCTTTATATACCGTCAGATCTACATCGGCCAGGGCTCGCAAAGGGTCAGGCCCGTTAAAAAAATCTACAGTCAATGATCTGGTTTCTACGAGAATATCGTCACTCATAATATTATCCACCCGGAGCTGTAACGTTGAAAGGAATTAATTTTTTAGATTCATAAATTGCCTGGTCGATCCGGTTATTTTTAGCAAATTTATCATATAACGCATTGCCCTTTACCACCAGATCGCTGTATCCGTTTTGACAATAAAAATCGGTTCGTGTGTCTTATGAGCGGTATCGGATATTTCACTCAGAAATCATCACGATTCACCGGTCCGGGAAAACGACGGAGATGCATATGGATTTTCCGTCGAGGGTAGAGGCGGAGATTTTTCCCTTGTGCGCGGCTGCGACCGCTTTCGCTACGGAAAGGCCGATTCCGTAGCGGCCGTCCTCGGAATTGCGGGAGCTGTCCGCCCGGTAAAAGCGGTCAAAAAAGTGCGGCAGCGTTTCCGGATCGATTCCGTCGGCGGTGTTCCATACCGTGAGTAGGATGGTGTGGCTTTTCTTTTTGAGGCTTACCCGTATCTTCCCGTTTATATCCGAATATTTCACCGCGTTGTCGAGCAGGATGCCGACCAGCTCACGGATGGATTTTTCATCTCCGCAGAAGCTGATCATAGGTTCTATGTCCGTTTCGAAGGACTTGTTTTCAAGCTGGGCGCGGGATCGGAAGGACTGCGCGGTTTCGCCGACAATATCGGAGAGCGGAAAATCTAGCATCTCCAGCCTGGCGCTGCCCTCGTCCATGCGGGACAGATAGATGAGGTCGGCGGTCAGATCTGTCATGCGCTTCGTCTGCTTCCGGATATCGGAGATCCACTCGTTTTCACCGATGTCCATCTCCAGGACAGAGGCATCCGCATCAATAATGGTGAGTGGAGTCTTCAGCTCGTGTCCTGCATCGGTGATGAAACGCTTCTGCTTCCGATAGCTTTCCTCCACAGGTCGCATTACCCTTCGGGAAAGGAGAATGACCAGGAGAAAGACGGCGAGAATTCCGATGAGGGATACGAGGATGCCGAGGTGACCCGCGGAGGAATGGGCGGAGGCACGCTTTATGCTTATGACGACACAGTAACCACCGCGGGAGAATCTTCTGCTGCTATTCGAAGCGATCGGGGCGGCGGGACGATGGTGGTAGACGGAGGCTCCTACACGACGAACGGAACGGGTTCACCAGCGATCTATTCAACTGCCGATATATCGGCTCATGATGCCACACTGACGGCGAACAATTCCGAGGCGGTGTGCATTGAGGGGGCGAATACGATCCGTCTATTTGACTGCAGTCTCAGCGGAAACATGCAGGACAATGATCAGAACGACTGCACCTGGAACGTCATCCTGTACCAGAGCATGTCCGGAGATTCGGAGGAAGGCAACAGCACCTTTGAGATGACGGGCGGAAGCCTTACGGCGGGAAACGGAGGTGACGGAAGCTGCAGCATGTACATCGACAGCGGATCCACCTGGATTGTAACCGGGGACAGCACCGTGACGAATCTGTACAATGCCGGAACCATCGCCGATGCGGACGGGAACAGCGTAACCATCAAGGGCACGGATGGGACGGTCTACCAGGAAGGCTCAGGAAGCGTGACGATCACCGTATCCGCCTACTCCACGGATGTGGATCTGTCGGGCGCGTCCTCTGCGGATTCGTGGAGCCACTACGAGGTGGCGAAGCCGGAAGAATTGTCGTGAGAGACAATCGTGAACATAATGTATGGGAACTGTTCACACTCATTATGTTCGCGATGCGGTGAAAAGCAATATGGATTCCTAAGATCTATGCTTCCTCGCGGCGGTAAAGTTCCTTGAAGAAGCAGGAATAACTTCCGGTGTGGCAGGCGGCTCCGACCTGCTCTACCTTTGCCAGAAGGGTGTCGTTGTCACAGTCGAGGGTCAGGGACTGCACATACTGGAAATGCCCGGATGTCAGTCCTTTGATCCACAGCTCGCGGCGGCTTCTGCTCCAGTAGGTCATGCGGCCGCTTTCCAGGGTCTTCTGGAAGGCCTCCTCGTTCATGTAGGCGAGCATGAGAACTTCTCCGGTGTGGCAGTCCTGCACGATACAGGGGACAAGGCCGCTCTCATTAAGCTTGAAATCCTTCCAGGTAAGGCTGCACTTCTGGGTATTGGTCTTTTCTTTTTCTTTCTGATTTTGCATCATCGGCTGCGTCCTTTCCGAATGTTGCGGATCCATGATCCGCGGCTTGCCGGGGTTGTTTCAGAGACTGCCCTTCGTGGAGAGCACATCGGTGATTCTCGGGTCCATGGATGTTGCCTGGTCGAGAGATTTTCCGAAGGATTTGAAAAGAGCCTCGGTTTTGTGATGGTCGTTTTCTCCGTACATGACCTTCATGTGAAGATTGATTTCCGCCGAATAGGAGATCGCGTAGAAAAATTCCCGCACCATCTGCGTGCTCATATCTCCCATCCGGTCCGACGTGAAGTCGGCGTCATAGACGAAGTACGGTCTTCCGGAGAGATCAACGGCCGTCAGAACCAACGTTTCATCCATGGGGAGTATGCTGCTTCCGAAGCGGCGTATTCCCTTTTTGTCGCCCGCTGCCTGACAAATCGCCGTCCCGAGCACGATGCCGGTGTCCTCGATGGTGTGATGGTCATCTACATGGAGATCGCCGTCCACGCGCACGGTCAGGTCGAACAGGCCGTGGCGCGCGAATCCGTCGAGCATGTGATCGAAAAAACCTACGCCGGTGTGGATGTCTGTTTTTCCGGATCCGTCCAGGTTCAAGGTGAGGGAGATTTTGGTTTCCCGGGTATTTCTGGTTACCGTAGCTGTTCTGTCCATGATTCAGTCCTCATCATTTTCAAAGCGTACCGCAATGGAATTCGCATGTGCGGTGAGCTGCTCACATTTCGCAAACTGCTCGATGTCCTTGTGAATCTCCTTCAGGGCTTCCCTTGAATAGTGGATAATACTGGATTTCTTGACGAAATCATCCACGCCGAGCGGGGAGAAGAATCTGGCTGTTCCGCTGGTGGGAAGGATGTGGTTCGGTCCGGCAAAATAGTCGCCGAGCGGCTCGCTGCTGTATTCTCCGATGAAAATGGCGCCGGCATTGCGGATTTTTGTCATGACCTCGAAAGCGTCCTTCATGACAATCTCCAGGTGTTCCGGGGCAAATTCATTTGCGGCATCGATCGCTTCCTGTCTGGTTGGCGCCACGAGAATTCGTCCGAAATTGTCGAGAGACTTCTGAATGATCTCACGTCTGGACAGAACCTTGACGAAATTGTCAACCTCCTCGCTGACTTTCCTGGCGAGATCGTCGCTTGTGGTGATGAGTACGGCGGATGCCATCTCATCGTGTTCCGCTTGGGACAGGAGATCCGCGGCAACATATCTCGGATTGGCGGTTTCATCCGCGAGAACAAGGATTTCAGACGGGCCTGCTACGGAGTCGATGCTCACATTGCCGTACACGGCCTTCTTGGCAAGTGCCACGAAGATGTTGCCGGGTCCGACGATTTTGTCGACCTTTGGGATGCTCTCCGTTCCAAAGGCGAGTGCGGCGATTGCCTGCGCTCCGCCCACCTTAAAGACCCGGTCCGCGCCGGCTTCGTTCGCGGCGACGAGAACGACCGGATTCACCTTTCCCTCTGCGTTGCAGGGAGTTGTCATGATGACTTCATCTACGCCCGCGACCTTGGCAGGTACGATGTTCATCAGAACGGAAGAAGGATACGCCGCTTTTCCGCCGGGTACATAGACGCCGACGCGCTGCATGGGCGTGACCTTCTGGCCGAGAATCGTACCCTTCTCTGTGGTTGTGATCCAGCTGTTCTGCTTTTGCTTCTCATGGAAGTCACGGATATTTACGAGTGCCTTGCGGACGACATCGAGAAGCTCCGGCGGAACCTCCTTATATGCGGCGCGGATCTCCTCCTTTGAAACCTGGAAGTTATCCTCGCTGATATCCGCCCGGTCAAACTTCTTCGTGTATTCAAAAACTGCCTTGTCGCCCCGCGCCTTGATGTCTTCGATAATCGCACGGACGATGGCTTCCTGGTCTCCAAATGTGGAAGGACTTCTCTTCAGAATGTTTTCCTGTACTTCCTTCCGATTTTCTTCACTGAGTTCAACGATTTTCATATTGATAATCTCCTGTTTGATAATCTCCTGTCATGCAGGTTTATATTGTCCTGTAGGAAATGCAAGGCTTCTCTTGTCGTATACAGTGTGCGGCACAGCGCCGGTTACATTCCCGAATGCGCTTGTTCCTGTGCGCGGACCGCCTTGATCCGGCGGATCAGGTCTGTGATTCTGGTGTTGTCCATTTTCATGCTGACCGGATTGACGACCATTCTCGCGGAGAGCGGGCAGACCTCCTCGAGGACCTGCAGGCCGTTTTCTCGCAGAGTCGTTCCGGTCTCAACGATATCGACGATCACCTCGGAGAGGCCGACGATGGGGGCAAGCTCGATGGAACCGTTCAGCTTGATGATCTCCATGTTCTGGTTTTTCTTATTGTAAAAGTAGTCCTTGGCGATATTCGGATACTTGGTCGCCACGCGGATCAGCTGGTTGTGGTCAAGGTATTCTCTGGCGGATGCGGGACCGCAGACGCACATTTTGCATTTCCCGTAGCCGAGATCGAGAACCTCATAGATCTTGCGGTTTTCCTCCATAATGGTGTCCTTGCCGACAATGCCGATGTCGGCCGCGCCATATTCGACATAAGTGGGGACATCCGGGCCTTTGGCCAGAAAAAAGCGCAGACCGTACTGCTCATTTGTGAAGATCAGCTTGCGCGTGTTCTTGTCCTTCATCTCGTCACAGCTGATGCCGAGCTTTTCCAGCGTCGCCATGGTCTGCTCCGCCAGACGGCCCTTTGTAAGTGCAAAGGTCAGGTATCTCATTGTGCGCCACCTCCGTTTCCGCGATTTTTGCCAAAGGGATAGATTCTTTCTGTGCTGCCGTTCGATAGATTGATGGCATAGACCTCCTCCATAGAACGGAAATACAGAATCCCGCCGAACTGGTTGCGCATGCCGTACCGTCGGTAGTCATCGAGAACCTTTCCGTATTCGAACCGGACGCAGGCAACATCGAGGCCGTTTGCTCTGCGGGAATTTGCGTAATGGATGGCCATCTCCTCCAGCTCTGCCGGGTAGAGGATCATGGTCTTGATATCTTCTACGGGAAGGGCGATTTTCTGACGCTCTATGGCGTTCAGAAGGGAATCAATCTCGGTGGCAAATCCGACAGCCGCGCATTTTTTGCCGAAGTGTTCAATGAGACGGTTGTAGCGGCCTCCTTTTATAAGAGCATCTCCCGATCCGTAGGTGTAGGCCTGAAAAATGATGCCGGTGTAATAGCGGTACTCCGTTACCAGGCCGAAATCAAAGGTGACGTAGTTTTCGCAGCCGTACATTTTCAGAAAATGGTAGATTCGTTCGAGGCGGTCCACGGCGGCGCGGCAGCTGCGGTTGCCGGTCAGATTTCTGGCCTGTTCGAGAACCTCCTCATTCCCGAAAAGACCGGGCATCTCTACCAGCGCTTTTTTCAGATCCGGGCGGATATTCAGCTGATCGATAAGCTCTTCGGCTCCGAAACGGTTCTGAGACGCGAGAAGGTTTCTGAGCTCCTGCAGAGCGTCCTCGCTCATACCGGCCTCTTCCGCCAGGGCGTTGAAATAATCTACATGCCCCATGCTGACCTGAAAATTCTCAAGTCCGGCCCGACGCATGGTGGAGACGACGAGGGCGATGATCTCGGCGTCGGCCTCTGCGCTGTCATCGTTCATGAACTCGACACCCATCTGCGTGCTTTCGTTCAGGCTTCCGTGGTAGGAATGATTGTTGCGGTAGATACTTCCGTGGTAGCAGAGCCGCAGCGGCATGTCCTCTTCTCCGAAATACATGGCAACAGCCCGTGCCACAGAGGGGGTAAAATCCGAGCGCAGTACCAGAGTGTTGCCGTCGCGGTCAAAGAATTTATAGAGATCCCGGGAAGGCGTCGTTCCGACTTCCTTTGCGAAGACGTCGAAGAATTCGAAGCCCGGGGTCTCGATGGACTGGTAGCCGTAGGAACGGTAGAGCTTCTCGATCTGCCGCTCGAGATATCTTTTCCGGTCGCATTCCCGGCCGAATATGTCACGGACACCCTCGGGGGTGTGGATCAGTTTTTTCATGGTGGTCTCCTTTATTCGGTATAAGTTCTTGCAAATGATAGCGGGTGAAGGAATTTCTGCTCACGCGTACTCTGGCAATCCGTAGCTTATACAGCTTGAGGAATAATGTAACTTATATGGGTTTCTGATAGGTGTTTTTTATTTACGCGAGCGTCGCGATAGCGAGATAAAATTCGCACAGCGTAGTTTATCTCGTTCGACACTTTAGTATGCTACCATACTACCGCACTAAATACAAGCGTTAATTGCTCTTCCCATCAGAGGGAATAGAGGAACGTTACTGTTCACTCACAACTATGTACGGCAAGAATTTTACAGTCCTGTTGCCATTCGCAAAC
>OMUU01000107.1 GCA_900314295.1 uncultured Lachnospiraceae bacterium
CTCATACCTGTTGCCTTCGAAATCGCAAAAGCCTCTTACGCACGCTTTGCGTGCGACGAGTCTTTTTGCGTTTTCGAAGAGCTTATACTATAAAATAAGTATTTTCAACGGCTCCTTATTCTTATAGAATAGGAAACTGATGACAGGCAAAGATGCTTTCCATAGAGTATCTTTGCCTGTTTTTTTATACTATGAAAGAAAGAGGATGAGATTATGTGCAGTATACTAGCTTATTGCAGCGAAGGCGGATCGGAAGAAGCACTTGCCAGAGCCCTGAGAAAAACCACCTCCCGCGGACCGGATGCTTCCAGACTGATCAACACGGAAAAGGGATTTCTCGGATTCAATCGTCTGTCCATCATGGGTCTTACACCGGAAGGCATGCAGCCCTTCGAGCTGAATGGCAATTACTGCGTATGCAACGGTGAGATCTACGGATTTCGTCCTCTGAAGGAGGAACTGATCCAGAAGGGGTATACCTTCCGGTCGGACAGCGACTGCGAGATCCTTCTCCCATTATATAAAGAGTATGGAGTGTCGATGTTCCGCAAGCTTGATGCGGAGTTCGCGCTCGTGATCTACGACGCGGAGGCGGACGAGTATATTGCGGCGAGAGATCCGATTGGTATCCGTCCGCTGTATTACGGGTACGACAGCAGACATGTGATCCTGTTTGCGTCCGAGCCGAAGAACCTGATCGGGATCTGCGACAAGATCTATCCCTTCCCTCCGGGCACCTATTATAAGGATGGCGAGTTCCACACCTATCATGATCCTTCCTATGTCGGGGGAGATTACAGCCACGACGATGCCGAGACCATCAGTAAGAACATTCATGACAAGCTGGTTGAGGGGGTTCGGAAACGTCTGGATTCGGATACGCCGGTGGGCTTCCTTCTGTCCGGCGGACTGGATTCCTCTCTCGTCTGCGGAATTGCTGCGAAGATGCTGGACAAGCCGCTCGAGACTTTCGCCATCGGAATGGATATCGACGCGATTGACCTGAAGTACGCGAGAGAGGTTGCGGAATACATCCACAGCAACCACCATGAGGTCATTATCACGAGAGACGACGTCATTAACGCCCTGGATCCGGTCATCGCCGCTCTTGGCACCTACGATATCACCACCGTCCGCGCTTCCGTCGGCATGTATCTGCTCTGCAAGTGGATTCATGAGAACACCGACGTCCGGGTCATCCTTACCGGTGAGATTTCCGATGAGCTTTTCGGATACAAGTACACGGATTTCGCGCCGGACGCGGAGGCATTCCAGAAAGAGGCGGAGAAGCGGATCCGTGAGATCAATGTCTACGATGTGCTCCGTGCGGACCGCTGCATTTCGGTGAACTCCCTGGAGGCAAGAGTTCCGTTCGGCGATCTTGATTTTGTGGATTATGTGATGCACATCGATCCGGCGAAGAAGATGAACACCTATGGAATCGGAAAATATCTTCTGCGCCACGCCTTTGAGAAGGACGCGTGCATTCCGCACAGCATTCTGATGCGTGAGAAGGCGGCATTCTCCGATGCGGTGGGGCATTCTCTCAGAAACGACATCATCGAGTACGCGGACAGCTGCTACACCGACGAGGAGTTCCATGAGAAGATTCAGAAGTACACCAGTGTGCAGCCGTTCACCAAGGAATCGCTGCTCTACCGTGAAATCTTTGAGAAATACTACCCGGATCAGGATCAGCTGATTCCGGCATACTGGATGCCGAACAAGGAATGGGAGGGCTGTGATGTAGACGATCCGTCCGCCCGTGTGCTTTCAAACTACGGAGCTTCCGGTGTCTGAAGATATTGGTCAGAAGAGATTACCGTTAGTCTTCATGTTTTGACAATTGGATGGTAATTGTCTGGAGAGGAGGTGTTGCATGGGAAGTGCGACACCTCCTTTATTATATTTCTGTAAAGATGAAAAGTATCGTGGGTTTCGTGTTAAAATAAGGATTATTAAATCTCAGACGTGCAGTTTATCGGTGATTTGTAATGGAGTGAGAGGAGAACTATGAGCAGCGAGATCAGATATCCGGATTATGACAGGAACCTTCTGGCGTTGACAGCTTCCGTTCTGAAATATTACGGAGTCTGTGATTACGGACACACGACGCTCCCGGAGATGGATGCGCTTCTGGAGCAGGGTGCGGACCGTGTGATTGTAATTCTCCTGTCCGGCATGGGAACGGTGAATTTGAACCGGCATCTGTCGGAGTCGGATTTCCTTCGGCGAAATAAGGTGTGTGATCTGTCGGCGGTCTTTCCCTCTTCGACCGCGGCGGCGGCAGTTACTCTGCGGAGTGGAGCGTCGCCGCTGGAACATTCGTGGCTCGGAAGAGATCTGTATTTTCCGGAGGTGGACCGGAATATCTCTGTTTTTCGGAATGCGGTACAGGGAACGGGGAGGAAGGCGGCGAATTACAATATTCCGATGAAGTATATTCCCTATCGACAGGTATCGGACAGGATTCTTGAGGCAGACCCGTCGGTGGAGACGCATACGCTCTCCCGCTTTGCGGGGGAGAGAGTCCGGACCTTTTCCCAGGCGATGCAGCGAATCCGGAAAATCGCTTCGGGCGGCGGGAAGAAATATATCTGCTTTTCCTGGGATGAACCGGATCGGGAGATGCACACCTTCGGGGCCGCGTCCGGAAAGGTTCACAACCGGATCCGATACCTGAATCGCGAGCTGGAAAAACTCGCCGGAGATCTTAACGATTCTCTGGTGGTCGTCACCTCAGATCATGGCATGATCGACACGCGATGGATTTATCTGGAGGATTATCCGCATCTGGCAGAGCTTCTGGAGAGGGCGCCCTCTGTGGAACCGCGCGCGGCGGCACTGTACATCCGGCCGGGGAGGAAACTGGAGTTTGAGGAAATCTTCCGGGAATTGTTTGGAGAAGAGTTTCTTCTGCTGAATCGTGAGGAGGTGCTGGAAAGAGGTCTGCTCGGCTCCGGACACCCGGGAGAGAAGACGTACGATGCCATCGGCGACTATCTGGCGGTAGCAATCGGAGACGCAAGCCTCGGATGGAAGCGCAGAAAGCGGGCGAAGGAACAGATCGGAAATCATTCGGGACTGACGGCGGACGAGATGACGGTTCCGTTGATTGTGAGTGCGATATGAGAGTCCTTCCATTTCCGGCTCAGGGAGGAGAAGAGGATAATGGAAAAGATCTGATACTGTGCATAGCGCACAATAAAATGCGACATGAGCGTGGAATAGCGTGTCCGGAAGGACACGCTATTGGTCTGTATTGCACAAAATGATAAATGGGAGTAAAATTTTCTGTGTATTTCAATGTATAAAAATACAATCGGGTACAAACGAGTATTTACGAGTACAAATAAGTCGCAGATGGTGGAACGAAAGCGGATTTTTTGGGGCAGACAGCAGCCGGAGCGGCATAAATGGAGCAAGAGAATATGAAGCTGAGTATGTGGATGATTGCGAACCGTCTGGCGCCGCTTATGGACATCCGGACGGATATTCATAAGGATGCTAAGCCGATTCTGAGCAGCGCGAGGCTGGCCTACGCAACGAACTGTGTGCATGTGTACGAGGAAAAGGATTACGTCGTCTATGAGGGCGAGAACGGTGACCGCATCCGAATCTATAATCTGAGCGTTCTGGAGGCATTTGAGATCCTTCAGGGTGTATTTGACTATTACCAGGACTGGGAAGCCAGGGTCGAGGAGGATGTCCGCAAAGGGGATTACAAGGACATCGTCGAACAGACAGAGTTTATTTTTCGGAATCCGATCCTGATACAGGATGGCAACACAAAGGTTCTGGCAATGAGCCATGTGGAAAAAATAGAGTCGATGGATTCGGAGTGGCAGTATATCGCCCGCTACGGTTATTCGTCGCTGAACAGCATCTATCAGATCGAATACGAAAACCTGGAGCCGGGGAACCGGGAGAGCTGTTCGGTGTTTCACTGGAAGCAGAATGTGGAGAATTCGTTTCATGGTATCTCCAAGGCACTGTATCTGGGGGATACGGAGTGCGGAAGGATTTCCGTCGTAGAGTGCAGCCGCCTGGCAAATGCCGGAGATGTGCAGCTTCTGGAGCGTCTGGGTCAGATTCTTCAGCCATACATCGGCATCGCGATGCAGAATGAGGTGCGGCAGGAGAACCCGCTTTATGATTATCTGTTTGAGGATAGCGGAGATGAGGAGAAGGTACTCCGGCAGCTGTCCCGTTTCGGATGGAGCAGGGACGAGAATTTTGAGATCGCGCTCCTGGATCCGGAAGGAATGGACAACGGGATGAATCCGACGAAGGCAAGAAATGTCATTGAGCACGCGATTATGCACAACTTCCCGGGCTGTTACGTACTGCAGAAGGCACCGTACGTGATCATTCTCACCACAAGGAATCTGTACCGCGACCGGGTGTTTCAGACGTTCCTGGTGTCGTTTACCGAACAGAATTCCGTATACAGCAGCTTCAGCCTTCAGGTGCGCGGCATTGAGAACATTCCGTCCCTGTACCGACAGGCCGTGTACACGCTGGAGTCGGGGCGAAGAGACGAAAGGCTGATGGAGGAGGATGAGCTTCTTCGCCATATTTTCCGGTTCGGAAGCTATGCCAGCCGATACATCATTGAGACGCCGGATATGAGCGACAAGGTCTGTGCCTGCCATCCGGCGGTGGTCCGTCTGTGGGAGCAGAAGGTACGGAAGGGAAAAACGGAGCCCTATGATACGCTCAAGACCTTTCTGGAGAGCGAGCGGTCGATCCAGCGCACCGCGACGGAGATGTATGCGCACCGGAATACCATTACCTACCGGCTCGGGAAGATCCAGAGCATCCTGAAGGAAGACCTGGACGATCCGGATCTGAGGCTGTATCTTCTGCTGAGTATGATGATCCTGGAAATGGAGCAGAGAAGAGAGGAAGCGAAGGAAAAGGCAGAATGAAGACTGTAGGATCCGGAATCGGATTCTCAGCCCGCAGCATTTCCGGTGATTGCCGGTGTATCCGAGGATGGCGCTGTACCTGCAGCGGCACCGTTGCCTTCTGTGGTGCCGGTGTCAGAAAAAACACTTCCGGTATCAGTGGAGGCTCCGCCACCGGTCCCGGCAGAAGCGCCGCCGTCCGTTTCAGAAGAAGCACCGCCAGTTCCGGCAGAAGCTCCTCCGGTTCCGGCATCGGTTTCTGTATTCATCCCGGCGTTGTCGGTTGCCGGGTCGGTTTGGGTAGCCTGGCCGCCCGCTCCGGAGTTTTCCGAAGACTGCTGACCGTCAGCGCCGGAAGCAGACTCCGAATTCGCGGAGGAAGAGGAGGAACCATTGGATGAGGCAGAATCTGTGCCTGAGGAGGTTCCCCAGGATGCAGAGGGATTCGCTTCATAATAGGTTCCGCCGCTCTGGCTGCCGTAGCTCTGATACTGGTTGTAGTAGTAGTCGGAGGTGTTCTGACGATTGCTGATGATATCTTCCATGTTGTCGGGTGCTGTGGATCCGGAACCGCCCCTGGAGTTGGAATCAGCCGCAGAGGTATCCCGATCGGTTTTGCTTACGCCGCTTGCATTCATCAGTACAACGGAGTACATGCCTGTTTCGTTGAAAAGGGACTCAAACGCCTTGGCATCCCTTACGACAATTCCGGAGAGCGGGTCGCTGATCACGACGGTTCCGGAATCCAGGTCAAAACCGGTGAGAACCATGCAGTGTTCGTTTTTGTACCAGGTATAGGTGTGGCCGTCGTATTCGTAGGACTGAGAGCTGATCATGGGATCGGACATATACATCGTGCCCCAGATCACGACGGGATAGCCTGCTGCGACGACCTTGCACAGGTCAGAGAGAGAGGTCCTCGAGGTGTTGATGGCGGCGATGTCCAGTTTCTTTTCCTTGATATACTTCTCGGCGGTGTTTACAATTCCTCCTGCAAAAACTCCGGCGCCGCTGTCTGTGTGCGGGTCTCCCGCGTACTGATAGGCAAGGTTGTCGCCATATTCCAGATACTTATCGGCAATTTCGGTTTTCTCAAGATCGCAGCCGAGGGAATTGAGAGCAATTGTCAGAGCGACGGATTCACAGCCGGTCGGAAGCTCGGGATTCTGCAAAATCTCCGGGGCATCGAGCACGACCTTTTTGTCGGTGAGATCGGAAGAAAGAATGGAGTCCAGCTCCGTTTCCGCCGTGTCAACAGACCAGTTGGAGACCAGATCCGCGCTGTCGGTGGGAAGAGAAGAATCCGAGGAATCCGCAAAGGATGCTCCGGATGCAGACAGCTGCGTCTCCGAAGCAACATCAGAGGAAGAACCACAGCCGGTGAGCATCGCCGAAGCAAGAGCGGAAGCGAGAAGCATGGATAAGAATCGGTATTTGTTTTTCATAATATTTCGCCTTTTGAACCTTTATCAGTCGGTTCTGTATTAGAAGAGGTTTCGATCAGCAAAACCCGTTCTTTTCGTTCAGATGACGATAAGGATTTTAGCACAATTATGCAATAAGAAGAAGCGAAAATATCATGACTTATACAGTTTGTGGCACAATCAGAGGTTCCAGATAATGGTGAACAATACTACCAGAAATACAAGGCAGGACAGGCGCACCAGCATGGATATTCGCTTCTGTGCGGACATTGGTTTGAAAGAAAAGAAATGGGATTTTACAATTGGTTTATTTGAAATACTTGTATTTGAAATATTGGTAAGGGTACTCATAAAAACACCTCCTGCTATTTTTACAATAGTAGAAGGTGCGGGGCGGATCTATCACAGGACAGATAAATCTGCGTTAAGTGCAGGTAAAACCGGGACTACACCAGATATAAGCATAGAGCAGCATGAGAATACATAGTGCGCCCTCTTATCCGGGAAGCTCGGATGCGTATTTCTGATAAAGCTCGGTAAGCCGGTTATACTCGTCGGTGCTGAGATTCTCTTTTGCGTACTGCATCAGGCCATCATAGTCCTGATTTTCGATATAGGAGCTCGCCGCGGCGATAGTGGATGGGGTCAGGTGGTTCTGGAGGATCTGCGAGGCCTCTTCCTTATCGGAATCAGAGATGGAATCCATGACCTGCCGGACGGCAGCGGAGTCTGTGCCGTTTCCGGCGGCGTCCAGAATCTGCTGCGTGACGGTGTCGGTGAGCTTTTCTGTGACCGCGTTTGCGGCGAGCTTCTGCACCTGATTTCGGTTTACGTAGAGCACAGCTGCCGCCACGAAGAGCAGCAGTAGAATCGTGAGCATGATGTTTCGTAAAATGTGAGAGCGGCGCCTGCGCCGACGGTATCTGGACATATTTTTTCTCTCTGTGTGGATGGGTCTGCATACAGAATATTGTTCATTGGTAAACATCAGTATAACATCAGAACAGCATCAGCGCAGCGTGTTTTATCTCGTTTACGGTTCTGACACAAAAACGCCGAAGCGACTCTGACTCACTTCGACGTCCTTTTCTTTTATGAGGGGGGAGATGTGACAGCCGGTATGTTTATCAGCTGTCTGACTTATACTTTACGGGATAAATGTGTCGAAAGTGTGGACACGGAGTAAAAGAATTCTAAAAATGACCGTGAAGCCGGAACTTTTCCGTTCGCTTCGTTTTCATTCCTCTCTTCGGCCGTATGGCCGCCGTGATTGTAGAATTTTTTGGGGGAACGAATAACTGCCACGGCATTGGGAATGCCGAATCTTGCCTGTTCCTTGACAACCTATATGAAATTCAGTAAAATTATTTTGCATGAATAGCACGAAAATGTGTGCTGGTTTCGATAACGATTTGTAGGTTTTGCCGATAAAAGCAGAGAGGCTCCGGAATACAGAACGGGAATTGCCCGTGTTTTCAGGCGGCGGCCGACCCATGCAAATATCCGGAATGAGAAGGAAGAACGGAGGAATCAAATGTATCAGGACGATTACAAACGCTGGTTGAATGCGGATCTCATTGATTTTGATCTGAAGAAGGAGCTTCGTGATATTGAGGGCGACGACGAGGCGATTAAGGACCGTTTTGCGGTGAAGCTGCAGTTCGGAACGGCAGGACTTCGCGGAACGCTCGGCGCCGGCACGAACCGGATGAACATTTGGGTAGTCAGACAGGCCACACAGGGCGTGGCGGACTGGGTGAAGACCCAGGGCGGGACGCAGACCGTGGCGATCAGCTACGACAGCCGTCTGAAGGGCTGGAATTTTGCAAGGGACGCGGCGGGCGTTCTGGCGGCAAATGGAATCAAGGTGCGCATCTACGATGAGCTGATGCCGGTTCCGGCACTGAGCTTTGCCACCAGATATTACAAGTGCAACGCCGGCATCATGGTGACGGCTTCTCACAATCCGGCGAAGTATAACGGATACAAGGCATACGGACCGGACGGATGCCAGATGACCGATGACGCAGCCGCTGTTGTATATGATTCGATCCAGAAGACCGATGTACTCACCGGCGCAAAGTACATGTCATTTGCGGAGGGCGTCGAGAAGGGACTGATTCAGTTCGTCGGCGACGACTGCAAGGAGGCTCTGTACGCGGCGATTGAGGAGAGACAGGTAAGACCGGGTCTTGCGAAGACGGCGGGCTTGAAGCTCGTGTATTCTCCGCTGAACGGAACCGGACTCGTACCGGTTACCCGTGTGCTGCAGGATATCGGAATTACGGATATTACGATTGTTCCGGAGCAGGAATACCCGAACGGATATTTCACAACCGCTCCGTACCCAAACCCGGAGATTTTCGAGGCGCTGAAGTACGGACTTGAGCTTGCGAAGAAGACCGGAGCAGATCTGATGCTGGCGACAGATCCCGATGCAGACCGTGTCGGCATTGCCATGAAGTGCCCGGACGGCTCCTATGAGCTGGTATCCGGAAACGAAATGGGCGTCCTTCTTCTGGATTACATCTGTGCGGGACGTATCGAGAAGGGAACCATGCCGAAGAATCCGGTAGCAGTGAAGTCGATTGTATCGACGCCGCTGGCGGACCTTGTGGCAAAGCATTATGGCGTGGAGCTGAGACATACGCTCACCGGTTTCAAGTGGATCGGCGATCAGATCGCCCAGCTGGAGGCTGACGGTGAAGTGGACCGTTTTATCTTTGGATTTGAGGAGAGCTACGGCTATCTGGCCGGCCCGTATGTGCGGGATAAGGATGCCATCATCGGATCCATGCTGATCTGCGAAATGGCGGCGTATTACAGAAGCATCGGCTCCTCCATCAAGCAGCGTCTGGAGGAGATCTACAAGGAGTACGGCCGTTACCTGAACAAGGTGGACAGCTTCGAATTCCCGGGACTTTCCGGAATGGATAAGATGGCTGGAATCATGGCGGAGCTGCGCAAGAACCCGCCGGCAGATTTCGCGGGCAGAAAGGTGGTCAGCGTCACCGATTACGAGGAACCCGAGAAGACAGGCCTTCCGAAGGCCAATGTACTGATCTACGGTCTCGAGGACGGCGCGTCCGTGGTTGTACGTCCATCCGGAACAGAGCCGAAGATCAAGGCATACTACACGACAAAAGGAAAGGATCTTGCGGAGGCGGAGGCCGAGAAGGAAGAACTCGCGGCAGCGCTCAAGCCGATTTTCGAGTAATTGAAACAATAAGTCAAGAAAGTTTATCAAGAAAAATGCGGTCATATGACCGCATTTTTCTTGACATGAGAACTTTTCTGCGCTTAAATTGAGATATACGGAGGTGACCGCGTGAGTAAGCAAGCTGATCAATCAGATATCGCCGCGTTTCTTGCGCGGGTGAAGAAATTAGTTTCTGCAGGAAAGTATGATTTCGTTCCGCGAAGGAAGAATATGCAATCGCTGGCGCAGCATGGGCTCACACCCATTGATGCAAAAAATGAAATTATTGGGCTTGTGGTTGGTGATTACTATAAAGGACCTAAACAAGATTTTGATCCTAAGCGCCCGGGGGATATTTGGGAATTCAAAAAGGATGTGGACGATGTACAATTTTATGTGAAGATAAAGATTGTACAGGAAAATGGTGAGGATATTGTAAAATGTCTTGGTTTCCACGAAGATGAATTCTTTCAGGAAAGGAGGTAACTTCGATGAGGAGGTACTGTGATGAATGCGAAAGGGAAGTAGAAACGAAAGTGATCAGCAAGAAAGAAACATATGATGTATGCGGAGAACCCATCGAGGTTGATGCAAGGGTATTAGTATGCGCGGAGTGTGGGGAGGAGTTTTATTCCGAGGAGTTAGACAATGCGACCCTTGTAAGTGCATACAATGAATACCGACGAAAGCATAAGCTTCTTTTTCCTGAAGAAATTAGAAAAATCAGAGAACAATATGGGTTAAGCCAGAGAGCGTTTTCAAGATTATTGAACTGGGGAGACAAGACCATATGCAGATATGAAAATGGTTCCATTCAGGATAAGGCGCATAACAGCTTACTGCTGTTTTTGCGCGAGCCTGAGAATATGAGAACATATCTGACTGACAATGAAGTAGCTCTAACCGACAGACAGAAAGACAAGCTGTTGGCAGCCTTAGATCAGTTGAAACGGAATAATAAGCATAAGATGGAACGGGATTTCTTCAATGACTTTTTTACAAGAGTTCCTTGTGAAGAAAATGGATACAGAACATTTGATTATGATAAGTTCTGCGCGATGGTCGTTTTTTTTGCCCGCAAAAGCACAGAACTTCTCAAGACGAAATTAATGAAACTTTTGAACTATTCAGACATGGTTTTTTACAAAGAAAACGGAGTATCAATATCAGGATTGCGCTATGCGCATTTGCCATATGGCCCGGTTCCAGAGAATTATGATATTCTTTTTGGCGCTATGGCAGCGGATCACATCGCTCATATCGAGATCGTTTATGACAATGGATACGAGAAACATCAGGTCATTGCTGAAGAAGAGATGCCTAAGGATGTTCTTTCTGCGGATGAGCTGGCTGTGTTGGAACGTGTATACAATAAATTTGCGGGATTCGGATCCGTGGATATTTCAAATTATTCGCATAATGAAAAAGGTTATGCAAAAACGAAACCAGGAGAAATTATTTCTTATTCATATGCGAAGGACATACAATTCAACTAAGAAAAATCAATCGCTGCGATGATAGGATATCACACGTTATGCTGGTTTTATTCTGTTACATGCAGTCAAAGGCCTGGTTCCGAATATACACATCAAACCTCGGAAGCACGAATGAAATATTTCCGTAGCCTTCCGGCTGAATCAGCCCCTGCCGCATCAGACGGTTTCGGTAGACGCCGAATTCGGACGGCGGCATGGATATTTGCTTTCGAATGGAGGTGACGTCTCCGGTCCCGGAACGGGCAGTTGCTTCCAGGATTTTCCGCTTCATCGGAGACTGCTCCTCCCAGATTTTGCTGTAAACATATTCCTCCATAAACATATCAAATCTCGATACGATACTCTCTGTGATTTTGCCGGAATCCTCTTCCCAGCAGAGATAACCGACCACCTGATAGGCATAGGAATACCCTTTCGTGAGAGAAGCCATCTGTCTGGCATCTTCTTCGGAATTGTGAAAGGTCGTCCGGTAGCTCTCCGTAACGGCCGACATATTCAGAGGAGAGAGGAAAATCTTCGGCGCGCGATACAGAAAGGTTAGCGTTTTCTCATTCTGCAGCTGATACAGATTGTCATATAACCCGGCCATCAGAAGGTATATTGGATATTTGTTCCGCAGAAGGAGCTGGAATTCACTCACAAATTTTCGCATAGCTGCTGAATTCGCGGCCTCGTCGATGGCAATCAGAAGCTTCCTGTCATGTGCGCGCAGAATCTCCATCATGCGTTCAATGATCGAAGCGGAAAAATGATTCACGGTATATTTGACAGGCGGCGAATGTACAGCCTGGTCAGATAGGCGTGAATAAAAAATGATTGAAGAGGACAGACGCAGAGGCTACAATAAAAGGGACATATGCTATGTTTTACGGCAGATCAGCAGGACGGAAGACGGGTATTACAGATACAGGAGGCGGGCTTCATGAGGATTGCGCAGATTCAGTCTCACGTATATGAGGACAAGCAGAGAAATCTGGACATGCTGGCCGGGAAGCTGGACCGGCTCGACAGCGAGGCGGTGGACCTGGTCACGGTCGGAGAGATGTTCACGACGCCCTATGAGACCTCCTGTTTTCCGAGGTACGCGGAGCCGGAAGGCGGCATGAGCTGGAGGCAGCTCTCCGATCTGGCGAGATCGCACCGGATCTACCTCTCCGCCGGCTCGATTCCGGAGGTGGACGCGGAGGGCCGCGTATACAATACGGCCTATGTATTCGACCGGGAGGGAAGACAGATCGCGAAGCACAGGAAGGCGCATCTGTTTGATATCGATGTAGAGGGCGGACAGCGATTCCGGGAATCGGATACGCTGACGGCAGGGAAGACTGCGACTGTCTTCGAGACGGAGTTCTGCAGAATGGGCATCTGTATCTGCTTTGACTGCAGATTTCCGGAGATGGTGCGCGAGATGGTCCTGTCCGGCGCAAAGGTGGTGCTGGTTCCGGCGTCCTTCAATATGACCACCGGTCCGGCGCACTGGGAGCTGATGTTCCGGTCGCGCGCGGTGGACAATCAGTGCTACATGATCGGGACGTCGGATGCGAGAGATCTTTCCTTTTCCTATGTGTCCTGGGGGCATTCCATAGTGGTTTCGCCGTGGGGAGATGTCGTAGCGGAGATGGACGAAAAGGAAGGCGTGCAGATCACGGATCTGGATCTGGCTCTTGTGGACAAGGTGCGGCGGGAGCTGCCGCTGCTGCAGGCATTCAGAAAATGAGAGGTTTCTGAATTTGCTGTTTCTACAGAACACAGATTTCAGGACGATACAGATATAATATTAGGGTATATTCAAGAATACAGATAAGAATGTATCTATATAGGAAGGAATCTTATAGAATTTAAAATCAGGAAGGAATCAGACATGGATATTTCCAGTGCGGTATATATTTTTCTGGAGGACAGGAAGCGGATCGATAAGTTCGGGCCGGAGGACGGGCATCCCGCGATGGCGGGCCTGAATATCCTGCATTTTCTGCAGGAGCGGATCCGGAACGACGAGATGGAGAAGTTTGGAGAGATTGTGCGGGGCTGCCAGTTCCTCCCCTATGACGAGACACAGATGGACGCGAGAACAGACCGGTCGAGCGATATCCTGGGACTTCTCTGGAGAAAGGGTTCGATGAAGCTGTATAACAGCGAGGACTTTGCGGATGTGGTGGACTATGTCTACATCATCGACCTGGACAACCGTTACCTCCGGATTATCAACAACTATGAATACACCATTCCGTTCGATGAGCTGGCGGAGCTCTCGGATGACGATTATCTGGAGAGAATCGCGGCGTTTGAGGGAGACGGGGAAGAATCATGATCGCAACGATAACAATGAATCCGTGCATCGACAAGACATTCACCATCCGGGGATTTGCCTACGGAGGACTGAACCGTGTGCAGACGAAGCGGTCGGATTTCTCCGGAAAGGGCATAAACGTCTCCATCGTGCTGCACCAGCTCGGAATCCCGGTGCGGACCTTCGGCATCAATTACACGAAGAACGGGCAGGATTTTTCGAAGGGGCTTGAGGCCCTGGGAATCCGCTATGAGGGCTTTATGGCGGAAGGATCTGTCCGGGAAAATATCAAGGTGATGAATGAGGAGGATCGTGTCACGACCGAGCTGAATCAAAAGGGTGATCGGCTTGACGAGAAGACGATCCGGGCATTCCGGGAGCAACTCCTGGTTCAGCTCTCCGACCCGGAGATTGATATGGTGGTGATCACCGGTAGCGTGCCGCAGGGAGTGCCGACCTCCTTCTACAGAGACCTGACCGCGGAATGCAAAAGGATCGGAAAAAAGGTGATTCTGGACGCGGAGGGAGAGCTTTTTCTGGAAGGAATCAAGGCCTGTCCCGATGTGATTAAGCCGAATCTCTATGAATTTGAGACGGCGTTCGGACTGGAGAGGCCGGAACGGGAGGACATCCTCCGAAAGGCGAGAGAGGTCATCGACGGAGGCGTCGGGATCATTTGCCTGTCGATGGGCGCCGAGGGAGCCCTGATTATCGATCGGGACGAGGCCTGGATCTGTCCGGCGGACAAGATTGATGTCAGAAGCACGCAGGGCGCCGGAGATTCGATGGTTGCCGGTATGTGCCTGGCTATGGAAAAGGGACTTCCGCTATCGGAGATTCTGCGCTATGGAGTGATTGCAGCGGACGGGTCATTGATCCGGGAAGGAACGCAGCTTTGCACAAAAGAGAACTTTGAAAGGTTCCGGAAGGAAGTCCGGGTTTTCAGAGCAGAGGAATGAGAGATAACTGGAGGAACGAGAATTCTATGAAATGTCCATATTGTGGTGAACAAAATCCGGATACTGCGAGGCGGTGTTCGCGCTGCGGCAGACGGCTGGATAAGGTTCGGGTAAAAAAAAGAGAGCGCCAGCTTCTGCTTATGGGAATTATCCTGATTCTGGTGATTCTTGCCGCAGGAATCGGCGCGATGTTCGGCATATCGAAATTTCTTCAGGATGGCAAGGACAGCAGTCCGCAGAAGGTCACGATCAAGTCGACGCCGACGCCGGAGGCGGAATCGGTAAGCGGTTCTTCTTCGTCCTCCGTCTCTTCCAGCTCGGAGCCGTCCGTGACGTCGGCGGCAGAGGAGGAGAAGCTCACGGCTTCTATCGTGGACTCAAGCCGGCAGGCGCAGATCGACCTGCTCGGGTATTCGCAGGTGACCGTGGCGAGCGCCGACGCCACCTCGACGATTTCCCAGGCGGGCATCGACAATACGCCGCACGTCCTGTACGACGGATCGAAGGACAGCAGCTGGCAGGACGGAGTGGACGGACCCGGAATCGGCGAGAGCGTTACCTATCATCTGGATCAGGTCTATAAGATCAGGTTCCTGGTAATTCGCCTCGGAAACTGGTACGGCACGGATGACAATTATACGATGAACAACCGTCCGAAGACCATGACATTCAAGTTCGGCGATCAGAGTGTTCAGATTACCTTCCCGGATGAGAAGAAGGAATTCTGCGTAGAGCTTTCCAAAGATGTGGAAGCGTCCGAGATTCAGATGATCCTTGATGCGGTCTATCAAGGCACGGCTTATGACGATACCTGCATCAACGAGGTCGACGTCTACGGCGTTCCGACCGGAGAAGCCGCGGCAGTTTCCGGAACAGATACAAATACAGCGGCAGGCACTGGCAGCCAGGCAACCGGAGCTTCCGGTAACGGGACCGATTCTATAGCATCCGGGGCGACGGGAACGGCAGGAGCAGACGGAACCGGAGGCGCAGGAACAGGCAGCACAGCGGGTGGAACAGGAACCTACGGAGCGGATGCCTACGGTGGAACAGGAAACAGTGGCGCGGGTGTCTACGGAGGAACGGACGGCAGCACATATGGCAGCGGCAACACCGGCACCTATGACAACGGTAACAGCGCAGGAACCGGATACGGAGACGGCACATACGGCGGGGCCGGGAACTACGGTCAGACGGATAATTACAGCGGATATTGAAAAACTGCCTTCAATTCAGGTGGGATTCATGGTATGATGAATGTTGTCCGAAGGATCTCAGATAGAAAGTGATTTATCGGAAGAAAATCGGATATGATGAACCCTGTCCGATGAATATCGGGAAAGGTTGATCAAGGTTAAAGCAGCAGACAACAGGTATTGGAGGTGTACTAAAATGAAACTGCAGAACATTAAGGACGTAAATGCATTTTTCAAGGTAATCGATGGTTGCAAGGGCCGTGTAGAGCTGGTTACCGCTGAGGGCGACAGACTGAACCTCAAATCAAAGCTCAGCCAGTACGTATCACTTGCAAATATCTTCTCGAATGAGGCTTCCATCCCGGAGCTTGAGATCGTAGCTTCCGAGCCGGAAGATATCAAGGCATTGATGGATTTCATGATTCAGGGAAATTGATGAATACGACAACCGCTTGGGCAGATGCAGCGATGCATTTTCCCGGGCGGTTATTTTTTTGCCTTCTTGTTTTTGCTCTAGATGGCGCAAAGTGATGTGCTGCTGGTATGTTATGATATCGCAATAAAAACATTCATCGATTATTATGATATTGTAAAGATGAATCAGGAACAGAAGAGAATATTGATTCGAGCGGACTGACGCCGGAGGAGGGGATGGATATGGCAATCGATCTGATCTCCGAAAAGGAGTTCCGGGACAAGATCGCCGCGGTTCGAAAGGATATGGACGAGGGAATTTCCATGGCACAGAGCCTGAAGGATCATGGGATCTTTTCCGGCATGTACGCCAGGATGGTGATTCTGGGAGAAAAATCCGGCTCTCTGGATCAGGTTCTCGGCGAGATTTCCGGGTTCTACAGACAGCAGGCGCAGGAACGGCTCAGCCGTTTTATTTCCTCGATCGAGCCGATCCTGATCATCCTTCTTTCCCTGCTGACGGGCGCGATCCTTCTGAGTGTCATGCTTCCGCTACTGGGCGTGATCTCCTTTCTGTAACCCACTGGGAGAAATTGAGGATATACGCACGGCTGCAAAACTAAAAAGCGCAACTCGTAAGCTGACGAAATGCATAAAGGCAGTTTGTGAGCAGAAGAAATGCATAAAGACAGCTCGTGAGCCGCTGACTGGGCGAGGGACGGGAGAAACTGGAATCTGGGGAAGTATACGGCATCCGATAAATTCATAGATTTAATAGGAAAACGGATGGATTTCAAGAAAACGGAGGGCACTGGATCATGGCGCGTTTTGCAAGAAAGAGACACAGCCGAAATTATACATATATGCGGCTTGCTGCGGCGGTTGTGGTGATTCTGGCCTTCGGAATCGGGATTCATCTGATTGCCGTCGGCGACGAAAGCCGTCAGGAGAAGAGTCTGCGGCAGGCTCTCGAGAATGACATAACGGCCTGTTATTCGATGGAGGGAAGGTATCCGGAAAGCCTGGCGTATCTGAAGGAGAATTATGGGCTCATCTATAATGAAAAACTGTTCTATGTGGACTATCAGGTGACAGGAAGCAACATCCGCCCGGTCGTCACCGTGATCCGGAGAGAGAAGGGGAGCGGAGAGGAATCGTAATCCGGATAGAGAACAGGAGCGGAGAGTGGTAGATCGTTCAGAAAATAGACGGACCAATGATTTTGCAAGATGACGCTAGGTAAGGCCTTCTTTGACATTTCAATTGGTCTAGCCAATTAGTGAATGCTCTAGTAATGAGTGATGAAACGTTTCCGGAGATAGCGACACGGAGGAAATGACATGAACCGGTTTCGGGAGAGCAGAAAATCGAATGCATCGTTGATCGGAGCCTTTGCCGCCATATTGCTGGCATTATTTTTTGCCGGAAGCGCGATTCTGGTTCTTTTATTCGGCGTGCGGGAATATGAAGCGACGGTGAGGAAGTCGTCCGAGGATTTTTCATCGCGGACGCTGTTGACCTATATCACAGAAAAGATTCATCATAACGACGCGGAGGGAAGAGTGAGTATCCGGACGGTAGACGGCGTGCCGGTTCTCGCGCTTGCAAGTGTCGATTCCGGTACAGAGTATGAAACCTTCATTTATGAATATGAGGGCAGTGTGCGGGAGCTGACCGTGACCGACGAAAATGGATGGCAGCTGGATGCGGGTGAACCGATACTGGAGGTGAAGGGTTTTACGCCGGAAGAACTGGAGCCGGGGCTCTTCTATTTCGATTGTCTGGACAGCAAGGGGGAGCGGGCGGAGACCTATGTATACGCACACTCGGTTTCCGCAGGCACTGACAGAAGCATAAGGTGAGGGGAGAGTTTCATGAAAAAGCGGGAATCGTTTTTGTTCCTGATCGAACTGATGATTTCAATCTTAATTTTCTTCGGGGTCGCCGCAATCTGTCTGCTGATTTTTTCGAAGGCGCACCGTATGAACCGATCCGCGCAGGAACTGAACACCGCTTCACGGGCGGAGGCAAATCTGGCGGAAGTGGTCAGCAGCGCGGGAAGCGTCGAGGAGGCGGAAAACCGGATTAAGGAGGTCTGTCCGGAGGCGGAGTTTTCGGATCTGACCGGGGAGAGCGGCGTCGCGCTTGTCATTCCGTATGATTCGCATCTGAGACGGACGGACAAGCAGGCGGCGTATCAGCTGACCGCTGTGATCCAGATGGAAAGCGAGATGCTCCATGCGGACATGCATTTTTATCCGGTGGATGAGAAGGGGCAGAAAACAGGGGATTCGGTGTATGACCTTGTGACAAGGAATGTAATTCCGATTACGGAGGCAGAGAAGGCGGAATGAACGTGCCTATTAAAGACGAAGGGAAGACAAGGCAGAAGGAAGCTGCTTTTTATGGAGGATGAGAAGACAGAATGAATGTGCCATATTTTAGAAAAAAACGAACAGACCAGGGAGCTGCGTTTCCTTTTCCCCTGGGCCTGTCTCTTCTGTTTGTTTCCTTTCTCGCACTCTGCATCTTTTCTTTTGCGGTGCTTTCGCTCCTTACGGCGAGAAACGGGTATCGGATCAGTCAGAAGACCGCAGAACACCAGAGCGCATATTATGCCGCTTCGAATAAGGCAGAGGACCGGATTGCGGAGCTGAACGCCCAGTGGAGGGAGGCGAAAGGAACCGGGAAACAGCCTCCCGAAAAGGTATCCTTTCAGGTTGCGATCGACAGCGGAAGCGTTCTGTCTGTCGCTCTGGAAGGGAAGGACACGACAGAAGAGGGCGGCACAGCCGGTTATCAGATCACGGAATGGAAGGAGATTTCAACGGGCGAATGGAAACCGGAGACAACGATTCCGGTCATGACGCCGGGCGTATCCTGAATGAGAACGAGCAACAGCAGGACAGAAATTGGAAGAAAAAGCTTCGAGGGACAGGAAGAGATGGACATCACAGAAATTTTGAAAAAGGGAGTTGAGATGCAGGCGTCGGATATCTTTATCGTTGCCGGCGCGGCCCTTACGATACGAAAAGACGGTGAGATTCAGAGTGTTTCAGACACAAAATTAACGGCGGACGATACCAGGCAGCTGGTAGCCGGGATTTATGAGCTGGCGGAGAACCGGGACCGTCTGCCCTTGAAAAAAGAGGGAGATGATGATTTTTCCTTCCATATCGCGGGGCTTTCCCGGTTCCGGGTGAGCGCGTATAAGCAGAGAGGGTCGTATTCGGCGGTTATCCGGATTGTTGCCTTTGAGCTGCCGGATCCGTCGAAGCTCGGGATACCGGAGAGCGTAATCCGCACAGGCGCGCAGAGGCGGGGCATGGTGCTGGTGACAGGCCCTGCGGGCAGCGGCAAGACAACGACGCTCGCCTGTATCCTCGATGCCATCAACGCGCAGAGAAATGCGCATATTATTACGCTGGAGGACCCGATTGAATATCTGCACAGGCACAAGAGAAGCATTGTGAGCCAAAGAGAGATCCGGTCGGATTCAAACAGCTATCTGACAGCGCTTCGCGCGTCGCTCCGGCAGAGCCCCGACGTTATTCTGCTCGGCGAGATGCGGGATTACGAGACGATCTCTGTCGCAATGACAGCGGCCGAGACCGGACACCTGATTTTTTCCACGCTGCATACGATGGGGGCGGCCAATACCATCAACCGGATCATCGATGTCTTCCCGGCGAATCAGCAGCGGCAGATCGCAGTGCAGCTTTCCACTGTTCTGATGACCGTTATATCACAGCAGCTGGTTCCGTCGGTGGACGGAGGAAGAATTCCTGCCTTTGAGATCATGACGGTCAATCCTGCGATCCGGAATATGATCCGCGACAACAAGATCTATCAGATCAACGGTGTTATATACGGGTCTGCGACGGAGGAGATGGTCTCGATGGATAACAGCCTCTTCAATTTGTATCAGGCCGGGAAGATTACCAGGCAAACCGCGCTGGAGTGTGCGACTAACCCGGAAATGCTCGAGAGAAGACTGAAGGGGTGATGACAGGCAAAATCGAATCTCTATGCACCGATGACCGGGAAAGAAATGCCTGCAGAATTGGAAAATCAGGAGAGCAGGGAAGATGCAGGGACGCGGGTCTTGTGATATCTGATTTGACATTTTTCCGGTTTGCAGTATAATGGTAGAGCTACGCAATAGAATAGTGCACAACCTAATCAGCCGCTGACAGCGGCGGTTCACAGAACAGGAGAGTGATTTTATATGGCAAAGATAGATATTATTTCAGGTTTTCTGGGCGCAGGCAAGACTACGCTGATCAAGAAGCTTCTTGCGGATGCCCTGAAGGGACAGCAGGTCGTTCTGATTGAGAACGAGTTCGGAGAAATCGGAATCGACGGCGGTTTCCTGAAGGACGCGGGCATTGAAATCAAGGAGATGAACTCCGGCTGCATCTGCTGCTCTCTGGTCGGTGATTTCGGCGTTGCGCTGAAGGAGGTCGTTGACAAGTATCATCCGGACCGTGTGATCATTGAGCCGTCCGGCGTCGGAAAGCTGTCCGATGTCATTCGCGCGGTTGAGAAGAATGCCGGTGCTGCAGATCTTGAGCTGAACAGCGCGACGACGGTTGTCGATGTCACAAAGGCGAAGATGTATCTGAAGAACTTCGGTGAGTTCTTCAAGAATCAGGTGGAGGCTGCCGGAACGATCATTCTGAGCCGTATGGATACGCCGAAGGCCACAGACGCGAAGGTAGAGGAAGCCCTGGCACTGATCCGTGAGCTGAACCCGAAGGCGACGATTATCACCACGCCGGTCGAGCAGCTCAGCGGCAGGAAGGTTCTGGACACGATGGAGGGTGTGAAGATCGATCTGTCTCTCGTTGAAGACGATGATGACGACGAGGACGAGCACGAGCATCATCACTACCATCACGATCATGATGACCATGATGAGGACGATCATGAGCACTGTGACCATCATCATGATGACCATGATGAGGACGAGCATGAGCACTGCGGCCACCACCATGATCACGATGAAGACGGACACGAGCATCATCACGATCGTGATCACTGCGGCTGCGGCCATCATCACCATCATCACGATGCGGATGAGGTCTTCACCAGCTGGGGCCAGGAGACGATCCGGAAGTACACCGCTGATGAGATCAGCAGCATTCTGGAGGCGTTGTCCGCGGACAATACCTATGGAACCATTCTCCGTGCAAAAGGAATGGTGGAAGGAGCCGACGGCAAGTGGATCTACTTCGACATGGTTCCGGAAGAGGCGGATGTCCGCGAGGGCGCACCGGAGTACACTGGGCGTCTGTGCGTGATCGGATCCGATCTGAAGGAAGACAAGCTGAAGGAACTCTTCAAGCTATGATAGGAGCCGACGCAGGGCTTTGCGATATCGTGATGATAACGCTTTTCTGAATGGCAAAGGTTTTTACAGCGACAGAATAGAGCGATTGCGATAGGACAATACCTGAGATAGAACATTGAGAATCAATAATTGAGAATCAATAATATAGAAAGCATAAAGTATGGACGAGAATGAAATTGAAGTTCCGATTTATCTGATCACGGGATTTCTGGAAAGCGGAAAGACATCTTTTCTGAATTTTACGATTGCGCAGGATTATTTCCAAATCGACGGTCCGACCCTTCTGATCAATACCGAGGAGGGAGAAGAGGAATACGATGAAAAGGAACTGCTGAAGTACAATACGGTGATCGAGACGATCGATGAGCAGGAGCAGTTCAGCTACGAAAATCTCCGTTCCTTCCAGAGAAAGTACAGCCCGGAGCGTGTCATTATTGAATTTAACCCGCTCTGGAGCGTAGACAAGCTGTGGAAGATGCGTTTTCCGAGAGGATGGGGTATCGTGCAGCAGATCGTAACGGTGGATGCCTCCACGTTCCAGGTGTACCAGACCAATATGAAATCTCTGTTTGCGGAGATGAGCCGACAGGCGGACATGGTGCTGTTCAACCGGTGCACGAAGGACATGCCGCTCTCGAACTTCCGGCGCAGCTTTAAGATCGTCAATCCGGGCTGTGACGTGCAGTTCCTGGATGTGGATGGGCAGCCCGTAGACATCTTTGAGGATTCCGTGCCCTACGATCTGGATCAGGACATCATCGACATCGACGATGTGGACTACGGAATTTTCTTCGTGGACCTGCAGGACAATCCGGACCGCTACAAGGGCAAAAAGGTGCGCTTCAAAGGCATGGTTCTGAAGAGCCGGGAAGCCGGTGCGGATTTCTTCATGCCTGCGCGGACGGCGATGACCTGCTGTGCGGCGGATATGCAGTATATCGGGTATCTGTGTCACAGCAAAAATGCGGCAAAGCTGACCGAGGGAAGCTGGGTTCAGCTGACGGCGAGGGTCGACTATAAGTTCGTACCCATGGCGCAGGAAGAGGAGCCTGTCTTCCAGGCGATCACAATCAAGGCTGCGGAGCCGCCGGCAGTTGAGACGGTGTATTTCAATTAAGGGCTCAGAGCCGCCGGCAGTAGAAACAGTGTGCTTCAGCGAATCGCGTGGAGCCGCCGGCAGTTGAGATCGTGCATTGGTTTATTTCAAGTGAGTTACATCGGATTCATGATCCGGTGTAACAGGAACAGGATACAGACATGAACCGGGGACCCGCCTCTGGCGGGCTGCCGGCTGTGTCTGTTTTTTCGCGGTTTATAACAATTCATCACATCGGGAGAACCGCAGGTTCTCGAGATAGAGGTACTGACTGGTTGCCCCAATTGCCCATAGATAACGGGGAATCACCGCGTTCTTTCCGCGGGAAAGAAGGCTTCTCGGGAAGGGTATTCTTTGGCGAGAATGAGGCTTCTTGGAAAAGAAATTCTTTTTTACGCAAATACAGCTGAGGACGCGTCTCCGGTTGACAGAGAAACAGGGAGTTAAGAACAGGGAGTTAGATATGTATCTGATAGCAGGACTGGGAAATCCGGGGAGAAAATACGACGGTACGAAGCACAACATGGGCTTCGACGTCATTACAGAGCTGGCGGACCGCTATAATGTGCCTTCCTCAGGGCTTTCGATGAAGGCGATGTATGGCAAGGCCGTGATCGGCGGGGAGAAGGCGATTCTGATCAAGCCTCTTACCTATATGAATCTGTCGGGCGAAGCCATTCAAGAATATGTACATTATTATAAAATCGACCCGGAGACGCAGCTGATCGTCGTATATGATGATATCGACCTGGAGCCCGGTCAGCTTCGGATCCGGAAGAAGGGAAGCGCCGGGGGCCACAATGGCATGAAAAACATCATTCAGTGCCTGGGGACCGACCGTTTTGCGAGGATCCGCGTGGGCATCGGCGCAAAACCGGAGCACTGGGATCTTGCGGACTATGTTCTGGCTCCATTTCCCCGAGACGTGAGAGAGACGATAGACGCTTCGATCCGGGATGCCGCGGATGCGGTTGAGATGATTCTTGAGGGAGAGATCGACGCGGCGATGGGGAAGTATAACCAGAGCCGGAAGAAAGCGCAAGATGCAATTCGTGTCATTTGTGTAAGGAAGAAACAGGAAGAGAAAAAACAGTATGATTAGGGCATTGGAACAGCCGCTGGAGAGGATGGTCGGTTACGAGGACCTGAAGAAGGAGATCGGATCCGGCAGCGGTGCGATTGAGATTTCCGGATGCCTGGATTCCCAGAAGGCGCACATTGCCGCGGGGCTCGCCGAGGGGCGGCCCGACGCTCTGCTGATCGCGGAGAATGAGCTGAAGGCAAGAGCGCTGTATGAGGATTTCAGACTTTTCGATCCGGATGTGATGTATTTTCCCAGAAGGGACCTGATTTTCTATCAGGCGGATGTGTCGGGAAACCTGCTGACGAAACAGAGAATGCAGGTGATAAAAGCGCTGATTGAGCAGAAGAATGTCACGGTGATTACCTCCACAGGGGGGTGCATGGACTATCTTCTGCCTCTTGACGTGCTCCGGAAAGATGCGGTGACGATCCGAAGTGACAGTGAGATCGACATACAGGAGCTCAGCCGCAGACTCGCGGAGATGGGCTATGAGAGGGTTGGCCAGACGGAGGCGTCGGGGCAGTTCGCGGTCCGGGGAGACATCATCGACGTATTTCCGCTGACGGAGGAGGACCCCTGGCGGATCGAGCTCTGGGACAATCAGGTGGATTCGATCCGAAGCTTCGACGCGGAGAGTCAGAGATCGATCGACAGCAATCTGGATGAGATTACGATTTATCCGGCTGTCGAGGAAATCGGACGGGACGACGATGCCCTGCGTGAGGAGAACGAGGGAGACGGCAGCCGGGAGGAAAAGGCGAGGGCGTTTTACCGGAGACTGACGGATACCTTCCTCGATTATTTTCCCGAGGGAAGCGTTTTTTTCCTGGATGAGCCCGCGAGACTCCTTGAAAATGCAAAGGCGATTGCCGACGAATATCAGGAGGCGATGAAGCACCGGCTCGAGGAGGGACGGATAACCGGCATCGAGGCGAACCGCATGATAACGGCGGATCAGCTGGCATACGATCTCGGGCGGAAGAGCTGTGTGGCCCTGTCGCTGATGGAACAGCATCATCTGCCTCTGGAGATCCGCGACCGGATTTCGGTGACGGCGCGTTCGGTGAGCTCGTACAACAATCAGTTCCCGATGCTGGTAAATGATCTGAGGAATTACCGCAAAAACCATTACCGCACGGTGCTGCTGTCGGCGTCCCGAACCCGCGGGAAACGGTTGGCGGAAAATCTTGTGGAAGAAGGTCTTCCGGCGTTTTTCAGCGAGGATGCGGACCGGGAGCTCGCCGCGGATGAGATCATGGTCACCAGGGGCAATATCCGCCGGGGCTTTGAATATCCGATGCAGAAGTTTGTGCTCATCACGGAGTCGGACATTTTCGGAGCGGAGAAGCACAGAAGCCGGAAGAAAAAAAAGGACACATCCGGAGCGGAGCGAATCCGGAGCTTTGCGGATCTGACGGTCGGGGACTATGTGGTGCATGAAAACCACGGTCTTGGCATCTACCGCGGAATCGAGAAGGTGGTCGTCGATCACGTCGCGAAGGACTACATCAAGATTGAATACGCGGGCGGAAGCAATCTGTATGTGCTCGCCACGCAGCTGGATTCTCTGCAGAAATATTCCGGCGGAGAATCGGGCGGCGGCAAGAGGGTCAAAATCAATACGCTCGGCGGACGTGACTGGACGAAGACCAGAAGCAAGGTCCGGGGCGCGGTAAAGAACATCGCGAAGGAGCTGGTGGCGCTGTATGCCTCTCGTGAAAGGACGGAAGGCTATCAGTACGGACCGGACACGGAGTGGCAGAGAGAGTTTGAGGAGATGTTCCCCTTTGAGGAGACGGAGGATCAGCTTCAGGCGATCGAGGATACGAAGCGGGATATGGAGAGCCGGAAGGCCATGGACCGTCTGATCTGCGGCGACGTGGGCTACGGCAAGACCGAGATCGCGATCCGGGCTGCCTTCAAGGCGGTGCAGGACAACAAGCAGGTTGTTCTCCTGTGTCCGACGACGATACTCGCGCAGCAGCATTACAATACCTTTACCCAGAGGATGAAGGATTTTCCGGTCCGGGTCGACATGCTGAGCCGGTTCCGCACATATGCCCAGCAGAAGAAGACGATTGAGGCGGTGCGCAAGGGAATGGTGGACATTCTGATCGGAACGCACCGGGTGTTGTCGAAGGATATCACGTTCAAGGATCTGGGCCTTCTGATCATCGACGAGGAGCAGCGGTTCGGCGTGACCCACAAGGAAAAAATCAAGCAGCTGAAGCGGAACGTGGATGTGCTGACTCTGACGGCGACTCCGATCCCGAGAACGCTCCACATGAGCCTGATCGGTATCCGGGATATGAGCGTTCTGGAGGAACCGCCGCTGGACCGCATGCCGATCCAGACCTATGTCATGGAGTACGATGAGGAGCTGGTGAGAGAGGCGATCAGCCGGGAGCTTGCGCGAGACGGGCAGGTATTTTTTGTCTACAACCGTGTGAACGGAATCGCGGACATGGCGGTGAGGATCCAGGAGCTGGTGCCGGATGCCGAGGTTGCCTACGCACACGGGCAGATGAAGGAAAATGAGCTGGAAAAAATCATGTACCGGTTCATCAACGGGGAGATCGACGTGCTGGTGTCCACGACGATCATTGAGACGGGAATGGACATCTCGAATGTCAATACGCTGATCGTCTGCGACGCGGACCGGCTGGGGCTCTCGCAGCTGTATCAGCTCCGCGGAAGGGTCGGAAGGTCAAACCGGAACGCCTACGCGTTTCTGATGTACCGCAGGAACAAGATGCTCAAGGAGGACGCGGAGAAGCGGCTTCACGCGATCCGTGAGTTCACGGAGCTCGGAAGCGGCGTGAAAATCGCGATGCGGGATCTGGAGATTCGCGGAGCCGGAAATCTTCTGGGCGCGGAGCAGTCCGGGCATATGGAGGCGGTCGGCTACGATCTGTACTGCAAGATGCTCAATGATGCGGTCCGGGAGGCAAAAGGCGGCAGAGAAGAGGCGGAATTCGAGACGACCATCGATCTGTCGGTGGATGCGTTTATTCCGGAGAGCTACATCCCGGAGGAGGGACAGAAGCTGGATATCTATAAGCGGATCGCGTGCATCGAGACGTCCGAGGAAGCGGACGAGATGGTCAGCGAGCTTCTGGACCGCTACGGAGAACCGCCGGAATCCGTCACGAATCTGGTCAGCGTGTCCCTTCTGAAGGCGGACGCGCACAGAGCCTTTATCTCGGAGATCAAGCAGACCAGAGATGAGGTTCGGATCATGCTCTATCCGCAGGCGGAGATCAACGGGGCGGAGATCCCGAAGATTCTGGAGGAAGAAGAGTTCCGAAACCGCCTGTTCTTCAAGGCCGGCGCGAAGCCTTATTTTTCCTATGTGCTGCGGAAAGCCTCCGACAGACGCTATGGAAGGATCCGGAAGGCGATGACGGATTTTGCAGGGGAGCTGCAGAAGATCCGGATCAATGAGGGAAAGTGAACAGTAATGAACGGGATGGCAGTTGTGAATTATTTAATTTCGAGTTGCCCTGCCCCGGCATTGAGTATATAATTTAAACATTGGTGCCGGGAAGGATGGCGCCGGAATCGTGTTACTTTTCACAGCAGGTAAGAAATCTTTGTCTTATCAGCTATGTGTGAAAGTTTCGATAAGTATGAATGATTCGGAGGAATCGGTAATGAAGAAGTTTAAAAAGGCATCTCTGTGCACAGTCCTGGCGATGGCTATGATGGTCTCTGTATTTGCGGGATGCGGAAAAGTTGACGGAACGAAGACGGCTCTGGCGGTCGGCGATGAGAAGGTCAGCCTTGGTACGGCGGCATTTTTCCTGAGATATCAGCAGGCTACTACAACGTATATGCTGCAGCAGTACGGTCTGTCTTCCGGTACCTTCTGGAGCAATCAGTATTCGGCTGCCACAAGCTCGCAGGATGCCATGACGTATGGAGACAACCTCAAGAGCTCGGTGAAGGATACGATTGTACAGGATGTGCTTCTGCGTGAGCACGCATCGGATTACAGCGTGACCATTCCGGATGAGCTGGCGACGCAGATCGCGGACGCGGCGAAGTCAACCTATGAGAAGAACCAGAAGAAGCTGGACAAGATAGGAGTTTCCCAGGACAATATCAAGGAGGTTCTGGAGTTTCAGACCTACCAGCAGCTGATGTTTGATCCGATGACCGCGGACACGGACACGAATGTTACGGATGATGAGGCGAAGCAGTCCAGCATCACGTATGCGCGGATTGCTCTGACGAAGACGGACAACAGCAGCGGAACGACAACGGATGCGACAGATGATGAGAAGGCCACCTACAAGAAGGAGCTGGAAGAGCTTCTGACGCAGGTTAAGGACAGCGGCGACGTCGCGAACGCTGACATGAAGACGATGGCGAGCAATCTGGACAACACCAATATCGCCTGCACGACCTATTCCTACGGCGCGGACGACACGGTAATGCCGAGCGCGGTTCTTGACGCGGCGAAGGGCCTTTCCGACGGAGAGATCTATGACGGCGTGATCGACACCGGGGATTACTATTATCTGGTGAGAATGGACAAGACCTTCGATAAGGATGCGACGGAAACGAAGAAACAGAGCATTGTATCGGAGAGAAAACAGGCTAATTACAACAAGAAGATTCAGGAGTGGAAGGACGCTGTACAGGTCGTAGAGGAAAGCCCCTGGAAGAAGCTGGAGGTGAATGACACCGACGCTTACACAGAGCTCGTAGCTTCTTCATCGTCCTCATCTACCTCTGTATCGGGAAGCTCTGTAACGTCATCTTCGGCAGTAACGTCAGGAAGCAGCGCAGCTTCATCATCAGCGGTAAGCTCGAGCAGCGCAGCTGTGGCATCTTCCGCGCAGTGACAGATATATCCGGAAGGACAGATTACAGATTTGTGAGAGTCTGCCGGCTGTTGGCGGGCATGTACGGAGAGAAAGGAACGAACAGGATTGTATAACGATTTATTCTCAATCGGACCGGTTACCGTACACACCTACGGGCTGATGATCGGGATCGGTATCATCTGCGCATATTTTCTCGCAGAACACAGGGCGAAGCAGAAGGGCATGACCGAGCGGGAGAAGGAAAAGATCTTCGGTCTGGTTATTGCCTGTGTGGTTTTTGGATTTCTGTTTTCGAAGATTCTATATATCATTACGATTATCCCGGAGCTTGCGGCCAGAACGCTGACTCTGGGCGATGCGGTTTCAAACGGCTGGGTAATTTTCGGAGGACTGCTGGGCGGTCTTTTCGGCGGCATCCTCTACTGCAAGTGGCAGAAGCTGAATGTCTGGCTGTATTTCGATGTGGCGTTCCCGGCGGTTGCCCTTGCACAGGGATTCGGACGGATCGGCTGCTTTTTTGCAGGATGCTGCTACGGCGTCGAGACGGACGGACCGATCTACCTGGAGTTCACGCATTCGAATTACGCGCCGAACGGCGTGCATCTGGTGCCGACCGAGCTGATCATGAGCGCGGGCGACTTCCTGCTTTTTGCGTTTCTGGTCATATTCGACAAGAAGTGGAAGAAGAAGGAGGGCGAGCTCGCCGGGTGGTATCTGACGCTCTATAGCATCGGACGCTTTATCGTGGAGTTCTGGAGAGGCGATCTGATCCGCGGACAGGTCGGACCGCTCTCAACCTCTCAGTTCATCGGACTGTTCACGGTCGCGGCAGGAATTATGATCCTGCTCTATCTCCGGAGGCATGATCCCGGAGCTGCGTTCCGGGCGAAAGCGAAGGCGGCAGAAGCAGAGGCGGCGGAGAACTCTGAGACAACGGAGACCACGGAGGATTCGGAGAATGCGCAGGAATCAATGAATCCGGAAAATCTGCAGGTTTCGGAGAATACGCAGGAAACAGCGAATCCGGAGATGCAGCAGGACTGGGATAATACGCAGAAAGAAGCGGATCCGGAGATGCCGCAAGGTATGGTACCGGAAAGTGGAAAAGAATAATTCAGGTGAAAGATGAGAATTATAGATCTGGATCTTTTTTCGTATTTGATGTTTTCGCCATTTTCTTCTTTGCACATAACGCTTGATTGACGTAATATGGTATTGTGCTATCAAATTTTCAACCTCACAAAACGAACCGATTAGGTTCTAATATATTGACAATATGCACCTAACTGTATACCATAAAAGAAAAGGAGGTGCATACAATGGGACAGGCAACGTTCAGTGTTCGTATGGATGAAACGTTAAAAAAACAGTTTGACAGTCTTTGCCAAGACTTTGGAATGACGGCAACAACGGCTATCAATGTTTTTGCAAGGGCGGTTGTCAGAGAGCGAAAAATTCCCTTTGAAATTACTGCATCTGAACCTGCTGTCACAAGAGAAGGGGCGATGCAGGCATTTAGAGCACTGCGGAACCAGGCTAAGACAAACGGTGTGACGGATCTGTCGTTAGATGAAATTAACAATGAAATCAACCTTGTGCGCCGGGAGGATAAGGTATGATCTGTTATGCCGTGATTGATACCAACGTACTGGTATCAGCTATGCTGTCCAGCAAGGACGACACTGCGACTGTTCAAGTGGTTTCCAGGATGCTCCGGGGTGAGATCATTCCGCTCTATAGCAATGTCATTGTACAAGAATATAGGAAGGTTTTATGCCGCCCCAAGTTTGGTTTCGCAGTAGAGCTCGTCAATTACCTTATAGCTGCAGTAGAAAAATACGGTATTCTCGTGGACCCGTCATCTTCCGGTGTTGCGCTTCCGGACATGAAGGATGTTCCTTTCTATGAGGTGGTGCTGGAAAAAAGGACGGAAGATGCTTTTCTGGTAACAGGAAATATTAAACACTTTCCTAATGATCCCTTTATTGTAACACCTCGGGAGTTGCTGAATATTCTGGACCAAAAAACCACTAAATAGGCAGCGCAAACGCTCAACCAGTTTTCAGGGTCAATCCATTATACTGACATTTCATCCCTACTGTCACGGTGATAGTAGGGATTTTTATATGCAAAAATCCGGCCGATTTGCGCTCGCATCGAAGGATGTGGATACACCAGATGATTTATATGGAAACATTATAGATGAGTGAAAATACAAAAGAATCCTCTTCCACAAAACGAGGGCGAAAGAGGAAAATCATTCGGACATATAGGTGTAGAGTTGCTTTTGCTTTAAACGTAGCGGTAGTGCAGCACGGCACGCCGGATCAGGTCGAAGATCAGGCCGGAGCCGAGAGACAGAAGGGCCACGAGGAGCCCGCCGGTGAGCAGGATATCGGACCGGAAGAGCCCAAGTCCTGTGAAGATGATTTCTCCGAGCCCTCCGGCGCCGATCATCGCGGCAAGAGTGGCGCTGGCGATGACTTCCACGAGGCTGGTGCGGATTCCTGCGAGGATCATGGGAAGCGCCTGTGGAACGCGGACGTGCCAGAATTGCTCGCGTTCGGTCATTCCAATTCCGGCGGCGCATTCGAGCATGAAATCAGGGACGCCGGAAAATCCTACGATGGTGTTCAGAAGAATCGGTGGAATGGCGAGGATAGTGAGAGCGGTCACCGCCGGGCGTATACCGGTTCCCATGACAGGGATCAGGAGAAAAAGAAGCGCAAGGGAAGGCACGACACGGAGAATCTGAAAGGGAGCGGAGATGATCTGCTCTCTTTTTGCTGACTTTGAAGCCAGATAACCGAGCGGAATCCCGACCGCAGCTGCGACGGCAAGGGACAGAAGACTTACGAAGAGATGCTGCCGGATCTGCAGGAGGATCTGAGGACCGTTCTGCTGTATGTATAAGATCATTCCCTTAATCATCTGCGATCACTCCTTTCCATTTCGGAATCGCGCCCCGGATCTGTCGGCGCGGGTATTGCTTCGCGCGGTTCGTTTCCTGCGGCAGCCTGCGGGTTTGTCAGTGCGTGGTTTGCTGTGTGGAGTTCGCTTTCGGCGGCAGCCGCCGGGTTTGTCGGTGCGTGGTTTGCTGTGTGGAGTTCGTTTCCTGCGGCAGCCTGTGGGTTTGTCGCCGTGCGTTTTTCTCCGAGCTTCAGAAGGGCGTCCATCGCGACAGCGAGGCCGGCGGAGAGTACGCTTCCCCATAGAATCTTCACGACGTTCTGCGTGCGCATACCGGAAAACAGCAGATCGCCGAGACCGCCGGCATTGATGCAGGAGGCGATGGTGGCGATTCCGATCGTCGATACCATGGCGAGACGGATGCCGGCGTAGATTGCGGGGCGGGCCAGAGGAAGCTGAATGCGGCGCAGAATCTGAAGCTTTGTCATACCGATTCCGCGGGCGGCTTCGCGGACTCCCGGGTCAACCTCTTCAAGTCCGGTCAGAAAATTGCGCAGAAGCAGGTACTGGTTGTAGATGACGAGCACGGTTATTGCTGATGGCATTCCAAGGCCGGTGAGCGGTATCAGGAGAGCAAACAGTGCCATGGAAGGGATGGAGTAGATTAATGAAAAAATCTGAACGAGAAACGAGCCGAGCTTCGGAACCTCTACGGAGAGCACCGTAAGGATTCCCGCCAGGAGCACGGAGATCACGAGGGTGATCAGGACAATTTCCAGGTGCTCCGCCAGGGGAATCAGAACCTTGTCGGGATTGGATACAAGATAGCGGATCATTTCATCACATCCTTCCAGAAATCCTCCTGCTCCCGCGCGGAGGAGATGAGAGTCTCTACAAAAGGATCCGCGGGATGACGCACGATTTCCTGCGGGGTGTCAAACTGCAGAAGCTTTCCCCGGTCCATGATCATGACGCGGTTTCCGAGGCGGAAGGCTTCGTTGATATCGTGTGTGACCAGGAGAAAAGTGCGGCTGGTCTCCTCATGAATTCGCTTGAGTTCATTCTGAAGGTTAAGGCGTGTGATGGCATCGATAGCTCCGAAGGGCTCGTCGAGAAGCATGATCTTCGGATTGGTTACCAGCGCTCTGGCAAGACCGATTCTCTGCTGCTGTCCTCCGGAAAGCTGCGAAGGATAGCGGTTCCGGTAGGTTTCCGGATCGAGATCGACCAGCTTGAGCAGTTCCGTGACGCGGTCGTGAATCTTCGAGCGGTCCCATTTCTCGAGCTGAGGAATGATACCGATGTTCTGCTCAATGGTCATGTGAGGGAAAAGTCCCACCTGCTGGATGACATAGCCCATGCGGCGTCGCACCACGATTGGATCTACCGTGGAGATATCCTCTCCGAAGAGAATGATTTTGCCCTGGCTGGGCTCGATCAGACGGTTTGTCATCTTGAGAAGAGTGGTCTTTCCGCAGCCGGAGGATCCAAGAATGGTGATAAATTCACCCTCCTGAACCTCTGCGGATACATGGTCTACGGACAGGACATCGGAGCCGGGATATTTTTTGGATACGTTCTGATATTGGATGGCTTTCATATTTTATCCTTCCTCACGAAAACAGAGTGGAACAGTGTCTGAGCCTGTGCAGAGACAGAGTGGCTGAAAAGGCGTCTGTGTCTGCGCAGAGACAGAATGGATGAAAAAAACATCCGAGCATGCGCATCAACAGAGAGAATGAAACAGCTCCCGCTCCTGGTTCTGCGAACAGATTAAAATGGCGTGCCTTTTTTATGATGCGCTGGTTGAGACAGAATCGGAAGTGCTGCCGGAAAGGCTGTCTGCAATGCTGTCGTAGTAGGATTTCGCGACATCCTCATACTCCTTTTTATCGATATCTACTTCAGCGTTGAGCTTTGTGAGAACCTCAGTGGTGAGAGTCTTGTCGACAGCATTCAGGGTGTCTGCAATCTCCGGATTCAAAGAAAGGGCGTCGTTTCGTACGACAGGAGCCAGGTTGTAGGGCGGCCATGCCTGCTTGTCATCGTCCAGAAGAACGTATTTGTCGGTCTCTGAGAGCGCGCCCTCTGTGGTATAAGCCGGAGCGACGTCTGCTTCGCCGCTGGCAACGACCTGGTACTTCAGGCTGTTGTCATATACTTTTGTAGATTTAAAGTTAAATTCACCGTATACCTCGTTTAATCTGGGAAGGCCGTCCTCCCGCTGGTCAAATTCTCCCTGGGAGGCAAAATTCAGCTCGGAGGCATGCTTCTGGAGCTCGGAGATCGTTGTGATGCCGTACTTGTCAGAGGCTTCCTTGCTGATGAAAAGACCCTGGCCGTCGTTTCCCGGCGCGTAGTCGAGCCAGGTTACATCGAACTTGTCGGCATATTGCTTTTTAACCTCGTCATAGACCTTCTGGGGATCGGTGATCGGATCCTCCTTCAGGATCGAGATCAGGCCGGTGCCGGTATACTCCGGGTACAGATCGATGTCGTCACTGATCAGGCTGGTGTGAATCAGCGAGGAGGAGATATCGAAGGTCCGTTCCACCTTATAGCCGGCGTCTTCGAGGGCGAGGGCATAGATCTCTGCAACAACTTCATTTTCCGTAAAGTCCTTGGATCCGACGCGCACGGTTCCTTTTTTCGCCTTTCCGGACTTGACGGAAGCCGCCGCGGAAGCGGAGGATACGGCTGAGGAACCGGAGACGGAAGTGGATCCCTGGCTGGTGAACTGACTGCTTCCGCAGCCGGTGAGTACTGTGAGGCCTGCGGCAAGGGTGAGGAGAAGGGTACGGGAGAGGATATTCTTTTTCATAAGGAAACTCCTTTCTTTTTGCGGAATCCGGAAATTCACAAGAAGATTCTTTCGTTGTACAGAATCCGAAATTCCGTGGGGACCGGTACGAAACATTTGGCAAACCGGTCTGCAGTCGTTAGATGTAATAATTAATGTTTCATCATACGGTAATTTCACTATACACGATTCTGTGGCTTTTGACAAGGAGATTTTTACAATTTCGGAATCAAATCTGCTGCGACTGGTTCAGAGCCTGGTCCATATCCCGGATCAGATCGTCGATATCCTCGATACCGACGGACAGCCGGAGAGAATCGGGATAGACGCCTGCCTTCGCGTTCTCTTCGGGGGAATGCCCGAAATGCGTGGAGGACGCGGGATGTACGATCAGCGATTTGGCATCACCGACATTCGTCATGTAGTCGAAGATACGGACTGCCTTCAGGGTACGGAGAGCGGCCTCCTGTCCTCCCTTCACCCGGATGGACATAATTGCGCCCGGGCCCTTGGGAAAATATTTTTCGGCAAGGCTGTGATAGGGGCTGGATTCCAGTCCGGGATACAGAACCTCCGTGACGGCCGGATGCTTCTCGAGAAAAGCCGCGAGCTTTCCGGCGTTTGACACGTGCCGCTCCATGCGAAGGGAAAGAGTCTCCATACCCTGCAGGACATAGAAGGCCGTCTGCGGACTCATGTGAGCACCGAGATCGGTGAGATATGTGATCCGGAGACGCTTCGTGAACATTTCGCGTTTCAGGGTTTCTTCATCGATCCAGTCCTTGAAGTCATTGTAAAAGGTTTCAAACTCCGGGAAACGACCGTTCAGATAGTTGAACTTTCCGCTTTCCACCACCATTCCGGCGATGTTTACACCGTGACCGGACAGATATTTGGTCGCGGAATAGCAGATGATGTCGACGCCGTGCTCGAAGGGCCGGAACAGATAGGGGGTCGCGAAGGTGTTGTCAATGACCACTGGAATGCCGTAGGAATGAGCAAGGGCTGTGATGCGGTCCACGTCCAGTACATTCATTCCGGGATTTCCGAGCGCCTCGATGTAGATGGCTTTGGTGCGGTCGTCTATATAGTTCCGGTAGGAATCAATGTCGGTTTCGTCTTCAATGAAGCGTCCTTCGATGCCGTACTGAGGCAGAGTTTTCTGAAGAAGGGTGGTAGTGCCGCCGTAGAGAGTGGGAACCGACACAATGTTGTCACCCTGGTGCGCCAGCGTCAGGAAGGTGTCGGAGATAGCTGCCATGCCGGAGGCGAGGGAAACCGCGGCGCTTCCTCCCTCAAGAGAGGTCAGGCGTTTCTCCAGCACACGGTTTGTGGGGTTGGAAAAACGTACGTAGGAATCTCCTTCTTCTTCATATTTAAATAACCGAAGACAGCGCTCGTAGCTGCCGAGCTCAAAGGCAGCGGTCTGATAAATCGGAACTGCTTTGGACAGAAAATGCTGTGACGGGTCGTAGCCCGCGTGCAGCTGCCGAGTGGTAAATCCAAGAGTATCATCATCAAAAGCCTCGTAACTCATGTCATATTCTCCTTGTGGTATATGTAGTAGAGCATTCACTAATTGGGCAGACCAATTGAAATGTCAAAGAAGGCCTTACCTGGCGTCATCTTGTAAAATCATTGGTCCGTGTATGTTCTGAACGTTCTGGTAGGTATTATAGGTATTGTAGGTATAGGTATTAATTTCGGACTGGATTCATGCCTGCGGTATCAAAGAGCTGACGGATCCTTTCTCGGCACCAGCTGCAGAGCATCGACCGGACAGGTGCTGGCGCAGATGCCGCATCCGTTGCATTCGTCCATGCGGAAGGACAGAGACGCGTCTTTGCCGCGGCCCGTCATGGAAATGACATCGAAGCGGCAGCGCTTGACACATCGTCCGCACCCGATGCAGGGGTTCGCGTCATAGGATATGATGTGCGGCGCCTTCGGCCAGAAGCCGACACTCTTGCGGTCGCGCTGCACCCGGAAGAGGTAGCAGTCCGTTGCATTGCAGTTGCAGATGCCGTGGTCGCTGATGGTGTGTACAAGTCCTGCTTTGTCGGTATCGCGGATGATCTGCTTCGCCTGCTCCTTGGTGATGCGGTCTGAGATTTTCCGGGTTACGAAGCTGTTATCTCCATGAACAAAGTTGATACAGGTATTGGTCGGGTCCTCCGCCTGGCCTCCCAGACATTTGCAGTCACAGCGGGCAAGGTAAAGGGGTCGTTCCTCCCGGTCAATGAAATCAAGCATCTCCTGCAGAGATATGATCTCGTCAGTGGTTGGTCTTACGTTTGGATCGGGGTCCAGACCTTTCTCATATTCATCGAAGTACCACTGATCCAGCTTTACCCGGAGATCTGCGGGAAGGGTGTGATAGCGGCGCGTTTCGCTGACGCTCAGGACATCCAGCATCCCATAGAAGTTGTTCAGCGTGTAGTCATAATCCGAGGGTGCGGCATCATCCGGATTCTCCGGGGTATCGTCCCGGCGCACCCTGGCCAGAACGCCTCTCCGGAAGGCGTCCTCCGCATATTCAGGATCGAGGGAGCGGTAGGCAACCGGAGTTCCGTCAAAGGCTAGAATGAACTTCCGATCCTCTTCTGTAAAAAAGAAGTCGATCAGACGGATTCCAACCTCCGGCATTCGGAACTTCTCCCCAATTTCCTTCTCCGCCCGGGTAAGGGGAGAAGTATTGTATCCCTGATATTCCTCTTCTAGATTGTAAGGAACGGCAGCGGCAATATCGATATGATCCTGTGGTTTAATGTTCTGCATGGACGGTCATCCCTTCCTGAGTCATAGATCAAATAATCATGTATCAAATAATCATGTATCAAATGGGCATATATCAAATTCAAATACCAAATAGGCAGATGGCAAATGTCAAATGCAAATAATCAGATGCCAGATGGGAAGATATCTGATAGCCAGATATCAAATTTATATATCATACATATCTGATATGAAATATATGTTTAAGTTGAAAAGACCATATCACTATTGCATACGATTGTCAACGGATATTTGAAATTTCAAGTAAACAGTAGGGGGCGACGAAATTGAAGAAATCTTGATTTTCGTTGCCTGACAAGTTTTGTATGCTGAATGTCAGGCGACGAATTTGCGGAAATCTTGATCTCCGTCGTCAGGCGGCAAATATAGTAGGGTGAGAATTATACGGAATCGATACTGTGCCGGGAAAAAGATGTTATAATTGCTACATCTGCAAAAACAGGAAGAATAAAAAGGCAAAAGGTATGGATACAAAAGATATGGAAGCCAGAGATGTGGAGGAAAAAGACATGGATGATATAGTGAAGAGAAGTCATGAGCTGCGGGATGACCCGGTTCATCATTATAACTGTGCACAGGCAGTTTTCATTCCGTTTGCGGAGAGAAAAGGACTAACAGCGGAGCAGGCGAATGCGATTGCGCAGAACTTCGGCTCCGGAATGCAGACGGGGCTGACGTGCGGCGCAATTACCGGAGGGCTGATGGCTCTGGGACTGTGCGGAGCCGGTGGTCCCGGAGTTGCCGCGGAACTCATGCGCCGGGTCGGAGGCAGGCATGAAGGGCGCACCCAGTGCCGAGATCTTCTGGCGGCGGAAGTCCGGACATCCGGGGAGAAGAAGCCGCACTGCGATGGGATGGTATATGAGGCGGTGGAGGCAGTAGAGGAAATGCTCCTCGATCGGGGAATAACCTTCTAGAGCAACATGTTCGGGCGATAAACCGCCTGCCTCCGTACGGGGAAACCTGTACGGAGGTTCTCTGGACGCTCAAGGCGCGTCATGGATTTCAAAGTGATTTTTCTCAAAGGAGATCAGTCCCTCGCTCTTCATTTTGCCGAGTTCTTTCGACAGCGCGGTACGGTCAATATTGAGATAGTCGGCAAGCTGCTGCCGGTCAAAGGGGATGTCGAAATTTCGGCTTCCCTTTTTTAATGCGACAGAATTGAGATAGGACAGCACCTTTCCGCGAATGGTCTTCGGAGCAGTGTGGAAACTGCGGTCAGAGAGGACGAGATTCTTGTGCGCGGTGACCGTGAGCAGGTTTGTCAGGAGCTTCAGCGCCCAGGGATTGGCGGCGGCTGCCATTTTTTTCAGATCGTGGATATTGAGAAACAGGATGCGTGAGTTCTCATTCGCTACGACATCGACGAGCAGGGGCTCCCGGTTCAGAAGTGCATAGGTCTCCGCAAAGAGCTGCCCCGGTCCGACGTGACTCAGTATTGTGCGGTTTCCCCACACATCGTTACTCTCAATCGTGACACTCCCCTGGAGGACCATTCCCATCTGGTCCGTCGTATTTCCGGCGAAAAAAATAAAATCCCCTTTTTTGTATCGGAGGTCGGATGCGTGAAGGTCTTTCAGCGCGTCATGGAGTTCATCTGCTGTAAGCCCTCTGAAAAAAATCGTGTTTGTCAACTGTGTTTCGTCTATTTGAGGTTTCATCATACTGGCGTTTCCATAGAAGATAAGGTTCTTTTTTGTTTGCGTGGTAATGACAACATACTTCTGTCTCGAATTTTACTATATTGTTCTCAACAAGACAACAGGGACTGCAGAGAACGGCCGATGATCAATGGCCGATGGCCCTAACGGCAAAGCGCATCAGGGAAACAAAGTACCGGAGCGATGTCGGATCCGGGCTGTGCGGACAGGCAGAATGTCGGATCGGGGCTGTGCGGACAGGCAGAATGCCGGATCCGGGCTGTGCAGACAGATAAGGACGCCCGGAAGGGTGATACGAGGAGGTTAATGATGGAAAACAAGATGTTCTGTTACCAGTGTCAGGAAACAGCGGGATGCAAGGGATGCACCGTGTCCGGTGTGTGCGGAAAAAAGCCTGAAGTTGCGGCTATGCAGGATCTGCTGGTATATGTAACCAAGGGACTGTCCAGTGTGACGACAAAGATGCGTGAAGAGGGGCTGACCGTAGATAAAGAGGTAAATCACCTGGTGACCAGAAATCTCTTCATGACGATCACCAATGCAAATTTTGATCGTGAGGCGCTTCAGAATGCAGTAGAAGAGACCCTCACAAAGAAGCAGGAGCTTCTCGGAAAGCTTTCCGACAAGTCTGGACTTCCGGAGGCTGCTCTGTGGAACGGGTCCGCGGCAGAATTTGACGCAAAGGCAGCCGTTGTCGGCGTACTTTCCACAAAGGATGAGGATATCCGTTCTCTCCGCGAGCTGATCACCTATGGACTGAAGGGACTTTCCGCTTATTCTAAGCATGCGAATGCGCTTCTTCAGGACAATGAGGATGTGGATGCGTTCATTCAGAAGGCACTGGCAAAGACGCTGGATGATTCCCTCACCGTGGATGATCTGGTTGCGCTTACTCTTGAGACCGGTAAGTACGGTGTCGACGGAATGGCTCTTCTGGACAAGGCAAATACAGAGGCGTATGGAAATCCGGAGGTGACACAGGTAGAGATCGGCGTTCGCAAGAACCCGGGTATTCTGATTTCCGGACATGACCTGCGCGATCTGGAGATGCTGCTGGAGCAGACACAGGGAACCGGCGTAGATGTTTATACACATTCTGAGATGCTTCCGGCTCACTACTATCCGGCATTCAAGAAATATCCGAACTTCGCGGGTAACTACGGAAATGCATGGTGGAAGCAGAAGGAAGAGTTCGAGAAGTTCAACGGACCGATCCTGATGACAACCAACTGCGTGGTTCCTCCGGCAGCTAGCTACAAGGATCGTCTGTGGACAACCGGTGCGGCAGGATTCCCGGGATGCCGCCACATCGACGGCGCTTACGGCGAGACAAAGGATTTCTCCGCAATCATCGAGCAGGCAAAGCAGTGCGCTGCACCGACAGAGATCGAGACCGGTACGATCACCGGAGGCTTTGCGCATGAGCAGGTATTCGCTCTGGCTGACAAGGTCGTAGACGCGGTTAAGTCAGGCGCGATCCGCAAGTTTGTCGTAATGGCAGGATGCGACGGCAGACATAAGAGCAGAGAGTATTACACAGAGTTCGCAAAGCGTCTGCCGAAGGATGTGGTAATCCTGACCGCAGGATGCGCAAAATACAAATACAATAAGCTGGATCTCGGCGATATCGGCGGAATCCCGAGAGTACTTGATGCGGGTCAGTGCAACGACTCCTATTCCCTTGCTCTGATCGCACTGAAGCTGAAGGAAATCTTCCAGCTGGATGATATCAATGATCTTCCGATCGCATTCAACATCGCATGGTATGAGCAGAAGGCAGTCATCGTGCTCCTGGCTCTCCTGTATCTCGGTGTCAAGAACATCCATCTCGGACCGACACTTCCGGCATTCCTTTCCCCGAATGTCGCAAAGGTGCTGGTTGAGAACTTCGGAATCGCGGGAATCGGAACCGTTGATGACGATCTCAAGCTCTTCTTCGGAGATGAGGCGTAAGACGAAAAACGGAAACGGCAGATCGGAAGATCTGGGAACCGTGCAGTATCTATATCAAAGAATGTCATAACATTATACATAGAGGCACCCCTTTTCAGAACATGTCTGAGAAGGGGTGCCTCTTCTTGAAGTGGATTTGTTTATTGGCGCGGACCGAAAAATTTATCACCGTTTAAATGAATCATATGATCGGGATATGCGGAAATCCATACCTCCGTTTCCCAAGCCAGGTCGGAACAGAACTTTTTATAGGTAGCGCGGTCTGGAAATGCCGTGACAAAGATCTTTCCAGATGTTACATTTTTTGTCATATCTTGTATTTCAATGATGCGCTGGGGACTCATCGGTCCAACGCTCGTAACCGCTTCGACAAAATAAATCCAATCTTTATCCTGCCGATAAAGGACGACATCCGGCATCTTATCGTGCAGAGTTATTTCTAACCCGAGTTCTTTCAGTTTGTCGGTGTCTTGTATCAAATCTTTTTTGATGGTATCACCGACATAAAGGCATTCACAGCCGGGCGCAAACCGGGGAGCAAATTGCTCGATTATGGCTTTTTGCAAGGCGTTATGTTTGCCGGGACTGAACTTCAATTCTCGCCCATTGATTTTGACGGGCATCATTTCAAGTTTTTTCTTACTGTTGTATTTATCAATCAGAGATTTGTGGTAGAGACGGTATCTAAGCAAAGAGCGTTCCCATTCGGAAGTATCAAAGGTCTGTATCAGTTTTAAGGATTCGCTTGTGATTCGATAGCGATAATTCGGACTGTTTGTGGCTTCTCCATTATCTTCTATTAGGGCTCCTTGTCTGAACTGATGCATACAATCCTTGCGGATTGTCTCGCGTGAATTTTCCGCATATGTTTTTCCGTAGTTTTCGCTTGTGAACTGCAATACATCATGTATGCGAATCCAGGCATTTGTGGCATCGTTCCAAGCATCCGTGGGTTTCAGATGTGCCAAGGTTAATAATGTGTATGCTGCAATGTCTGATTGCTGCTTGTCAGGCATTCCAAAAGATTTCAGGAAAGCCTTGGCTTCAGCGACTTTATCCATGATATGCAACTCCTTTCAGAATTTTATCGCAGGTTTCTGTCGATAAATTGTCCGCTTCAAGAAGCTGTTTTCCGATTTCTTCAATATCTTCAATAGGCGGAACCGGAATATTGTTTATTTCAGTGCTGTTTACCTGGGTGCTGCCGTTCAAAATTCGGTAAAACATATCAAATAACGTAGAGTTGAGCAATGCATAAATGCCATATGTAAGGGGGAGGCTCATCTCCTTTTTGTCCATTCGGTCAACAAAATTAATTTTGTTCTGCGTCCCTATAAAATCATATTGCGGGAAGTCTTTTGCTAAATATATACCGCATTGAAGTCTCCGCCGTTCTTCTTTGGCGGTGAAGCGCTTGCAGAAAACATAGTTTTGATTTTTTTGTATGAGCCCGGGTTTTGAATCGACAATCCAGTCATATTCCTTTCCTGTGGGGTTGTGATTCACGCGCCCGTTTTTAATATTCTGACTGTAAAAAAGGGGCAGGGTGTGTTCGCCGGGCTCCTTCTTTAACTCTTCCCATTGGCGAAAATCAACAACAATTCCGGTATGCATCTTTAGACCTTCATCCGGGAGTGTAGTTGTGTAACTGTTTATTGTTTGAATAATCGCAACATCATCCTGTGAGGTTGGAAGATATACGTATAAGCTGTCCCCGGAGACAACAGCATGATAAGGAACATCGATAGACGTTAATTCATTAAAATCGTTATTGGTCTGTGTGGAGGTTATTTTTACAAACGCAGGGTCCGTCCGCTGTTTTTTTACCTTTATTATCATGGTCTCCTGGAGGACCTGTTCTTTGTTAAAAACCTTGTCTCTGCTCACAAATAAGTGGATCTGTTTTAATTTTCCATTGTTCAGAAAATATCTTCGGAATGTCTTGAAATATTCACCTGATGTCCAGCTGCGAGGGATGATATATACCATCTCACAGTCGTCTTTGAGGTTAAACAGTGACATGGCGGCAAAAAGAAAATACAGGTTTGGCGCACCATGGACGACAGTAGGCATGGCAAGTGCTGCCGGATCATTTCTCATAATTCTGAGATATGGCGGATTTCCTATTATTAAATCATATTTTTGCGGGCAGTTTTCGGCAAACAGCATTCCCTCAAAAGCATCCGCTTGTGACAGGATATAGTCATCTTCCGTAACGTGATAAGTAAAATCGATGGGTGAGTGATCCTTAATGTATTGCAGATTATCGTGCAGTATAGGTAATACATCTTTGTCATTCTCGTAGCAGGTTAAGGCAACGGATTTAATCCTGCTTTCTTTGATAATGCGATCTATCAAAGCAGCGGAAAGAATTCCCGTTCCTGTTCCGGGATCTAAAATCTCTATAGTAGTTCCTGTGTTAGACAAGTCAAACAGGGACGCCATAAAAACAGCGGTCTCCTTTGAGGTGAAAAACTGTCCTTTTTTCTTTCGGACTGTTTTGGGCATATTCTCCAGAAAAGCTGCTGTTTGGGAAAGTACAAAGTCAAGCATTACATTTACTCCTTCAATCATGTGAGAATAAAATCTCATTCAATATTATGCCACAATGCGTGCGTGCAATCAAACAACGATATGCTTTATCTGGATATTCCCAGATCTTCAGAAATTGTGAGGAGACCATGGTGTTGAATCTTCCGGTTGTACTTTGCGGAAATCGCAATTCACGGCCGGTTGTAAATTTCGGCAGTCTGTATGGATGGTATTTGATGACAGAGTGTGTGATACAGCGGAAAAAAGACGAAAAAGATGTCTCTGAGCACATAGATAAGCCGCCGGAGCGGGATATCCGATGATACCCGGGCCCCGGCGGCCTTCTCTTGTTTACGCGAACAGCGAACCACAGCCGTATGTAAAGGATTCGTGTGGGGCGAGCGTCGCGATAGCGAGATAAAACCCACGAAGCGCGTTTTATCTCGTCGGAGGAATATTGCTGCTGTAAATTTTCTGGGCGAATCGGTAATCCGGCCCGATGTAGGATGCCTGAATGATGTCAGGCTTTCTTGAGCATCAGAGGAGTCAGGAGGTTCAGAAGAGCCTGCGATTCCGTCGGGAACGTGAAGATCATCTGGTTAAGCTGCATCCCGGTGAGCTTCTGGTTGATGATGAGAGCTGCGATATCGGCATTTGTGCCGGCATCCTCGCCGTAGAAAGCTCCGCCTACGAGCTCCCGCTTCTTGTTGAAGATGAATGTGAACTCGGCATCGGGCTGATTTTTGGCCTCAAAGAGAAGCCGTTTGCCGAATTCCGCGACCTCGATGTCGTATACATCCGGCTGCGCCTCTGCCTGTTCCAGCGTCACTCCCACCTGGGAAATTCTCGGGAGAGTAAACACCAGGTTCGGGATGACCGGATACTGGATTGGATTCGGATTGATTCCGAGAATCTGAGTAGCGATATAATTGGACTCAAAGGTTGCCGTCGGAGTCAGCTTTGGAATCCGCTTGTCTACGCAGTCTCCGGAGGCAAAAATATTCGGTACGGAGGTCCGCATGTGATCATCTACCTGGATACCTCTTCTGGAATAGGCTATGCCAAGATCGTCCAGTCCGAGATTTTCTGTGTTGACCGCCCGTCCGGTTGCCTCCAGGACATAGTCTGTCTCCAGCGTGGATCCGTCGGCAAAGGTCAGGACGAAGGAATTGCCCTTCTTCTCGATCATCTTCACCTCATGGTTCAGAAGGAAAGTAGCGCGGGCAGCTTTCATCTTGTCGGTTACACGGTTTACATATTTCTGAGGGTACATGCGGAGCACCCGGTCTGTATATTCGATTACAGTGGTTTCGGCACCCATCTGCACCGCTATGGAAGCAAATTCCATGGCGATGATTCCGCCGCCGATGAAGGCGATGCGTGCGGGAAGGCTGTCAAGATCCAGAAAATCTCTGCTGTCGTGGATATATTCCTTTCCCGGAATATTCTGCTTCATGGCATGCTCACCGGTTCCGATTACAATATTCTCTGCGGTGATTTTCCTGCCGTCCACATCAACGGTATGCGGATCCACAAGCTTTCCGTTACCGTGGATGACCGGCATATTCGCGTTCTCGAACATGCCTTCCATAATTTTGTTCAGCGGAGAAATCACTTTCTTCTTATAATTCATCAGACTCGTCCAGTCCGGCTTCGGAAGCTCGGAAATACCGATGCCCTGATAGCGCTGCAGACCGTCCAGATAATTGAAAGGCGTGTCAAGAAGAATCTTGGCATTGCACCCGTAGTTGGTGCAGGTACCGCCTACCACATCTCTCTCTACAAAGGCCATCTTCTTGCCTGCCTGAAGCAGAATCATTGCTGCATGCCAGCTCGCATGACCAGCTCCTATAAATACTACATCATAATCGTACATCTTCGATCCTCCTGATTCCGGTAACCTGTGCCGTTGTTTTTTGTATACTCAGAATACCACAGATAAACATTTGTGTCTATTAAATTGTATAAAATATAAAAACAAGCACGTATCGTTACAAATGTTAATTTTATACCTGCCGTTACAAATGTTATTTTTTACTTGACGGCAGACTTTCAGTGTGATATCATAATGATATCAAATAAATATCTGCATTGCCAGGTATTCCGCGCAGAGAGGAGAGTGGGTGTATGGAAGAGAAGATTATCACAAAGGGAAAAAATGGCATGCTATTTCTGATTTTGTGGATTGCTCTGTATGCGGCAGCGGTTATCCTGCTTGTGGCAGGTATCTCTAAAGGAGGAGAGGATTCGCCTTATCTGCCGTTTTTCCTGCCGGGCATGATCTGGATCTGCATCGGCTGGATTCCCTTTGCCGGACTGAAGATTCTGAAGCCGCAGGAGGCGCTGGTTCTGACACTGTTCGGAAAATACATTGGTACATTGAAGGGGGAAGGATTCTATTATGTAAATCCGTTTTGTCAGGCTGTGAACCCGGCGGCAAAGACTCATCTCGGACAGAGCGGCGATGTGGATGATTCCGAGAGAAGCAAGAAATATTTATCGGGGTTCAATTCTTCCAGAGAGGAGAATTCGGTTACCAGGAAAATATCTCTCAAGGCGATGACGCTGAGCAATGCAAAGCAGAAGGTGAATGATGTTCTGGGGAATCCCGTTGAGATTTCCGTGGCTGTGATCTGGAAGGTCAGGGATACCGCGAAGGCGGTGTTCAATGTGGACAATTACAAGGAATATCTGTCTCTGCAGGCGGATGCAGCGGTGCGGGATATTGTGAAGATTTATCCGTACGACGTGGCTCCGAACATTGATACGACGGGAGACGGACAGGCGGATGACGGAAGCCTTCGTGGTTCGACTACAGTCGTAGCGGAGCGGATCCGGGCGATGATTCAAAGCAAGGTGGCAGACGCCGGACTGGAAATCACGGAAGCGAGAATTACATATCTCGCCTATGCTCCGGAAATCGCGGCGGCAATGCTGCAGCGTCAGCAGGCTTCAGCAGTCATTGATGCGCGGAAGATGATCGTGGATGGCGCGGTCGGCATGGTGGAAATGGCGCTGGAGAGACTGAATGAGAATGGCGTCGTGGAGCTGGACGAGGAGCGGAAAGCAGCCATGGTGTCGAATCTTCTGGTTGTACTCTGCGGGAACCGCGATGCGCAGCCGGTTGTGAATTCAGGAGGTTTGTATTGACAATTGTCCTCCGGGATTCATGAAATCCCTGCCGTTCGGGCATGCCGTGAACGGTGACTGAGATTCGTCAGGTGTGTAAGAATACAAAGTGGAGCGGGACGCTGTATGCGTTATGAAAAGAGGTGTGGGACGTTATATGTGTTATGATCTGAAGTAGCGGATCATCAGTAAAATGTTGGTTCGGCGGTGGAACACATGGAGAATACGTGGATATGTTATATAAGAGCAATGAGGCGATTTCATGGCAAAAAAGCAGGTGCCGCTGCGGTTGAATGAGAAACTATATGATGCGATCGCTGCCTGGGCGGAGGATGACTTCCGCTCGGTAAACGGTCAGATCGAGTATCTGCTGACAGAGTGTGTGAAACAGCGGAAAAAAGACGGAAAGTATGTCTCTGAACACATGGATGAGCCGCCGGAGCTGGATATCCGATGATATCCGGGCCCCGGCGGCTATTATGCGTTTCTAAAATCTGTAGGATATTGAGAAATGCAGATACGAATAAAAGGCCAATGATCGGAAAAATCAGGTATTTGATTGATTCCTGATATTGGTAATATGGAGCAGAAAATTGCCCGCAGCATTGCGGGATGTGCAAAATATACAGATTGTACGACACAATACGTTTTTTCTGTTATACTGCTTACGGGAGAAAGACACTGCGGCTTAAGAAACATTGCAGACAAAGAGATACTGCGGCTTAAGAGACATTGCAGACAAAGAGACACTGCGGCTTAAGAGACACTATAAACGAAGAGACATTGCGGATGATGCCGCAGGATGTTTAGAAGATGGAATGGAGCCGGAAATATGAGTACATGGAGAAGCCTGTTCACGCAGACGATTTTGAAGAGAGGAAAGGAATATTATCGCGCCGGAAAGGCAAAGAAGCTGACCTGGGAGAGTGATCCCGAGAACCGCGGCGGCGATATCTACGAGGCAACGGTTCGGGGGAGCAGGAATTACCATGTCGTTATCAGGGCGTCAGCCGGTGAGATTCAGGAGATGTCCTGCACCTGTCCTTATGCTTCGGATGGCAATTTGTGCAAGCATGAAGCAGCCGTATTGCTTGCAATAGAGGATGAATATGAGAAGCTTTACGTAGATTCGGAGGAGGACGGGGAAAAGAATTCCGGATCCGCTGAGGCGGGAGCGTCGAATCGCAGCGGTTCGGGAAAGCATTCGTCCAAAGACGGTTCGGGCGGGGAGCAAAATGACTGGTCCGGAAAAGGCAGTATCTACGACATTCTGGACCGGGACGGAAAGATTCTGGAAGGCGGAAGGACTGCTTCCGGCGGATATGAGGTCGGAGATCCCCTGGAGGGTCTGGAGAAGCTTCGAGCAGAGACGGCACGGGAACGGGAGGAGGCTGCAGGTGCGGAGAATGCCGAGGCTGCCGCGGACTATCAGCCGGACGAATATCACTATTTCCATCCGGAGGAATTCCGGACACATCTGAAGAATTCCGCCGCAGAATGGAAGATGGCGGAGCAGGTGGTTCATCCGCAGCCTGAGAAGAAAAAAACTTCTTCCGGAAGAGGAAAGGGAAGAAGTGCCAAAAATCAACTGGATTTTAAAATTCTGGAATTTTCCATGTCGACCGGCTATCTGCAGGATGATCGGATGCAGACGGGACCGATGATCGGACAGGCAATTCTCCGGTTCGGGGAGGACTATTATAGTCAGAAAGCGACATTGCTGTTTGACCAGCACAGGATCATTTCCTCACAGTGTGAAGACTGGGAGTGCCGGTACGGGTACGGATATGCGAAGCGGAATCCGGATAAGCTCTGCCTCCATGAAATGGTGGCGCTCCTGATGCTGGAGGATTACCTGAAGGAGCACAATATCGGGGACGCATCGAGTTATGGTGCCGAAAGCTTTCTGTCGGAGTTTGCACATAAGAATACGCCGGGAAGAGCCGGGGCCGAAGAGTCGGGAGAGGCCGGTGATACAGGAGTCCGCCCGTCGGAGAAGCTTACGATGGAGCCACGTCTGGAGCTGGAGCACGGGATGCTTTCCGCCACCTTCTATATCGGAAAAGACAGGCTGTACAAGATCAAAAATCTCAGCGAATTTGTAAAGGCCATGCAGAGCAGGGAACGCATGAAGTTCGGAAGCAAATCGGAATTTCAGATGGGCGAGGATTTCCTGAAGCGTGACGAGGACAGGGCCTGGTTCCATTTCATCCGGGAAGCGCTGGAGAATCATCTGGAGTCTCAGCGGTATATGGAACTGAAGAGCAGCTACATGGACAGCTACACGTTCGATTATAAGGCAAATCTGCCGCTGATCGGGAGCTGGCTGGATCGTTTTGCGGACCTGATCGGCACGCATCCGTTTGAGATATGGGATAAGCAACTGAGTGCAGGGGAAGGGAAGAAGACCGTACATCTGCGAGACAAGGATATTACACCGACGATTGTCGTCACACCTATACCGGAAAAAGCGACGGGGCCGGTGGACGGAGTCCGCCTCAAGAGCGATCTTCCCCGGCTGATGAAGGGACTGGATCATCTGTATTACTATCAGGGACAGTATCTGAACCGTGTGACGCAGGAATCCTCGGAGCGCGTGGAGATGCTTCTTCGCAATACCGGTGGCAGGCTTGACCTTATGATCGGGCGGAAAAATCTCGGCAGATTTTATCACGACGTACTGCCGAAGCTCCGGGAAATCGCGGATGTCCGTGAGGAGCAGCCGGAACGGGTGAAGGGGCTGATTCCGCCGAAGCCCGATTTCATCGCATACCTGGATTATGACAGTCAGCTGCTCTTGTGTACTGCCGAGGCTGCATACGGAAAAGAGATTTATCCGGTTACGGATGCGATTGAGGCACAGGTCGAGGGGAGGGAGTTAAGTCCGGTCTATCGGGATACAGAGGCAGAGCAGGATTACTGCAATGCATTGAATGAGTATTTTGATCAGTATGATCCGATGATTCATCTGATGTACACAGAAAAAGACGATGACAGGCTGTTTCAGCTGCTGGATCACGGAATCGATGAGCTTCTGGACTACGGAGAAGTCCGCATGACGGAACAGTTCCGGAATCTTGGAATCCGCCGCAGACTTCCGGTAAAGGTCGGCGTCAATGTGGAGAGCAATCTGCTCGATCTCACGGTCTCATCGGAAGATCTGACAGAGGATGAGATGTACCTGATCCTTTCTATGTACCGGCGCAAGAAAAAATATGTCCGTCTGAAGGACGGCAGTTTTTTCAAGCTGGAGCAGAACGATTCCGTCGAAGAATTGAGTGAGATGCTGGAGACGCTTCAGATTCCTCTGAAGGAGTTCGTGAAGGGGAAGATGGAGCTTCCCGCTTACCGCGCGCTCTATCTGGACAAGATGCTGGAGCAGACGGAGGATCTGTATGCGGTTCGTGATAGAAAGTTCAAGCAGCTGATCAAGGAATTCAAAACGGTGGAGGATTCCGATTTTGAGGTGCCGGATTCGCTTACGAAGACGCTGCGGAAGTATCAGAAGGAAGGGTATCGCTGGCTGCGAATCCTGGACCGCTATGGCTTCGGAGGCATCCTCGCCGATGAGATGGGACTTGGAAAAACGCTTCAGGTGATCAGCGCTCTCCTGGCGACGAAACTGGAATCGGAGCAGGAAGCGCTGAGTGCGGCGGAAACGAACAAGTTAAAAGCAGAGGATACAGAAGAGGTTCCGTCTGGAGATCAGAAATCCGGCGTCAGCCTGATCATCAGCCCGGCGTCGCTGATATACAACTGGGAGGAGGAGCTGCACCGGTTTGCGCCGGAGCTTCGGACGCTGGTGGTTGCGGGTACCGTTTCGGAGAGAAAAAGCATGCTGGAGAATTACCGGGACTATGATGTTCTCGTCACGTCCTACGATCTGCTGAAGCGGGACATCGATTCCTATGAAGGCCTGCGCTTCCGATACGAGGTGATCGATGAGGCGCAGTACATCAAGAATCCGGGAACAGCGGCGGCAAAGGCTGTGAAGCTGATCCGTGCAAAGACAAGATATGCGCTGACCGGAACACCGATCGAGAACCGGCTGTCCGAGCTGTGGTCGATTTTTGATTATCTGATGCCCGGTTTCCTGTACCGGTACGAGGAATTCCACTCGACCTTTGAACAGCCGGTCGTAAACGGAGATGAGAAGGTCGGAGAGCAGCTCAGGCGCATGGTGGCTCCGTTCATTTTGCGCCGTCTCAAGAAGGATGTGCTGAAGGATCTTCCGGATAAGCTGGAGGAAGTCCGCTATGTGCAGATGGGGAAGGAACAGCAGCGGCTTTACGATGCCGAGGTTCTCCGGATGAAAAAAGACCTGTCAAAGCAGACGGATGAAGATTTCCGGAAGGGAAAGCTGCAGATTTTGGCAGCGATTACCAGAATCCGGCAGATCTGCTGCGACCCGTCGCTGTGCTTTGACGGATACAAGGGGGAATCCGCGAAGAGAGAGGCAGTCATGGATCTGGTTCATACGCTGATCGAGGAAGGCCACCGGGCGCTCCTGTTCTCGCAGTTTACCTCGATGCTGGCGCTGATCCGGGAAGAGCTTGTCCGGGAGAAGATTCCATTCTATGAAATCACCGGCGCAACCCGGAAAGAGGAGCGGACAAGGCTTGTGCGGGAGTTCAACGAAAATGCTGAGATCCCTGTTTTCCTGATCTCGCTGAAGGCGGGAGGCACAGGACTGAACCTTACGGGAGCGGATGTGGTCATTCATTACGATCCGTGGTGGAACACCTCCGCGGAGGATCAGGCGACGGACCGCGCACACAGGATCGGTCAGAAGAGGGTAGTCACCGTGTACAAGATGATCATCCGCAATTCGATCGAGGACAAAATCCTGGAAATGCAGGCGATGAAGCGAGATCTGGCGGATCAGATCCTCAGCGGAGACGGCCTTTCCAGCAGCACGATCACCAGAGAGGATCTGATGCAGATTCTCTCCTGAGATAATCTCTTGTATTTACCATCCAGTTGCCAGAAACTAAAACTGGATGGTAACTTGTCCAGACAAATACCATCGAAAACTTCCATTGCCGTTATTGACGGTACATTTACCGCTGAGTTTTATACAGTGTGGCGCTACTCATGCAGCATCCCGAGCATGTAATAGGAGAGCAGAAGCTTGATGCGCTCCTTCGGATCGTCGAGGTTGATGCTGATCAGGCTGCGGATCTTGTCCAGCCGATAGGAGAGCGTGCTGCGGTGAATATACAGCTCCTTCGAGGTCTGGAGTACATTCCGGTCATGAACGAGGTAGGCTTCCAATGTGTGCGCCAGTGAAGTGTGATTTTTCCGGTCATACTCCAGAAGCTTCTGGAGGGCGTCGGCGCAGAGCATTTCAGCCGGCATGCCTTCCGTGGAGCAGCGGATCATGTAATCGAGCATATACTGATCAAAATAGTAGTACCAGATCATGCTGTCGCCGGAGAGTCCGAAGTTCAGGGCGATATTCGCCTGATCAAAGAGGGTCCCCAGACGGAAAAAGTCACGAATCTCCGAGCTGACGCCGATCTTCAGGAGGCTGTCCCGCATGAGAACGGCGAGGCGGCTGACGACATCGGAGGTTTTTTCGTGGGCGTAGGAGAGATTCACGACAAGGGTAATGCCGTCCTGGTGAAAAAAGGCCCGTCCGGCGGCCAGGATCGTGTTGATCTGATTGAGCACCGCATAGGAGGAAATGATGTTGAAGTCCCTCTGCTGGGTAACGATCCGCATAACGACATAGCGGTCATCCTGCTTCCAGTTCTGGTAGCGGAGATAGCTCTGGATCTGCTGCTCGTCTGTCTCTTTCTTCTCACACAAGCGTGCCATGAGATCATTTGTATCGTCGGAGATGCTGAATTTCCGCAGATCTCCGGAATACAGAAAATGCTCCAGGAGCTTTCCGAGATAATCAATGACTGCAAAGTCGCCGGGGAGAATGCGGCTGTCAACCTCGAGGTCCAGAATCCGGCCGCGGTAGATGTCGCCCTGCCAGATATTCCGGTACAGAATCTGATATCCGGTCTGTTCCGAGGGATACATCACAGGCTTCCGCTCTTTCAGCCCCTCGATGTAGACGGGATCGGTGCGGAAATCGTTGATTAGATCCATCTGAACCATGGGAAGGCCGGTTCGTCTGTCCCGCCCGCGCTTCATCTTCTGCTCTGGATAATTGCATTCCGCCAGGATGATAAAGTCCCGGTCATGAAGGAAGATGGGATTGCGGAAAATCTTCTGGCTTAGGTCAAAAATTTCCTGAAGGGGTGTCTGAAGGAGAAAGGCTTCCTGAATTCGAAGATCCCACTCGTGAAAACGGTCAAAGAGATCCTGCACGAGAGAGAGGATTTCGGAAAGGCGGCAGGTGTCTCGGATGTAAATCCTTCCGGGTATGGAGCTGCGGAACGAGGCGTTCGGGTCGCGGCAGAGGAGCAGAAAAGCCCTTCCCGCAAGGAGATTGTCCGGGATGTCTTTGATATCCTGCTCCGAGCAGATATATAAATATTCGGAGACCGGTGCGGAGTCCTTCGAAAAGCTTGTACCGTATGCGTCAGGGGTGCCAGATACATATTCGTGATTGGACGCGGAAACCGTCGCGGTTTCCGCGCTGAAAATCCGGATTCCGCGTAAACGCAGCTCGTCCGGCGTATCGGAGATGAGATACTCGATTCCGGCCAGAGTCAGCGCATCTGCAACGACCTGCAGAGGAGGGCGGAAGCCGGACTGAAAACGGGAGGGATCGGAATCGGAGAGGCCGGTTTTTTCTATTGGATCCGTGATTTCATTGCTCATAGATTATGTCCTTATATATTTCTTCTAAATACTTCATAATTAAAATCCTTTCGTTGCCATAGGCGGAAACCCAACACCTTTAGGTCGTGGGTAGTTGACCGTTTGCGTTAACTTGACCGGTCAGGCCAAGATATGAAACCGGCAAGCGATGCACAAGATATCTGCAGCAGGTAAGTTTGACCGGCAAGTCGGGCATATTGTCTGTTGCGCGTATGCTAAGCCTGTAGGATCTCCGGCAGCAGGTATTCGCCTGAATCCAGTATAGCAGATTCCCGGTTTCAGTCATATATCGGCAGACAAAAAGAACGCCCCGAGGGGCGCTCTTTTTGCGTTAGGAATGTTACGATAAAGAAAGTTACGATAAAGAAAGTTACGATTTTATCAGATCAGGCTTTTTTTCTCGCCTCGATCTCTGCCGCGTACTGATTCACCTTATCCTTTGTCAGGCGGAAGCCGAAGGTCAGGCAGAGAACCGCGATGATCAGAGCGATGGCCGGGATCAGCATGAATCCTGCGCTGATGGCGGTCTTCAGCTGATTGCTTGCCTGTGCCGGGTCAATTTTTGAACTGAAGGCACCGGCTGCGAGGCAGGCACTGATGATGATACCACGGGTCATGATGGATACCTTCAGCGGAACGTTCTGCAATCCGCTGATCCATCCTGTAGCGTTCTTTCCGGTCTTCCATTCGCTGTATACGATAGTATCACCGTAAAGGGCCGGGGTGCAGGCGTAGGTGATGCCGTAGCCGAACAGGGATACGGACATCAGGATGATGACCATTGTGACATTGTTGTGCCCGAAGAAGGCCAGGATCAGGATTACCGCCTGGATCGCCATGACACCGATGGTGGTGTTCCGGGTGGAGAAGCGGTTGCTCAGCACCTTGCTCAGGTATGCACCGATGATGCAGAACACATTGGTGATCAGGATGTATACCGGCGTCAGCTTTGCGTTATTGGCTACATACAGGAAGTAGTAGCTGGCAAAGCCCATGCAGATGAAGTTGAACATGAACTTCGCAAGGTCTGCGATCAGAAGAGCAATCAGCGGCGGGTTCTGTGCAAGTGCGCGGAGCAGGTCCTTTCCGCTGGTCTTGTCCTTAGCGGGAGCTTTTGCGTTTGTCTGCGCAGCTGCGGCGGTTTCCTCATAGCCGTCGAACATCTTGAAGTGAGCGAAGTAGAGAACTACGAACAATACGCCGAAGCAGAAAGCTGCGCCGCCGTACATATTGACTTCTCCGATGACGCCTGCGGCTGCGGACGCAATGACCGGCGCGGCGTAGGAGAAGATGACCTTAGAAGCGTTGGACCAGGCAGCTCTGGTAGATGCAAGCTGGGAGCGGTCCTCCGGCGTCTTACCGGCGACAGCGATCATGGATACGTTCGCCACATACGCGAAATTCCAGCAGACATGGCTGGCGATAGCTGCCACGATGATCAGGATGGCAGAGCCGATGCCTGAGCCGAATTTTACAAACTGGAACGCATACAGGAACGGTACGACCCATGGAATGGCTACCAGCCAGGAGCGGTAGCGGCCCCATTTCATCGGCTTGGAGCTGTTGATGATAGCCCCGTAGATCCAGGACAGGAGCGCGTCAACCGTGCTGGCTACCGTTGTGATCATGGTCACAACCGGAAGCGCGAACTGCGCAAGGTTTGTCAGGAAAAAGTTGAAGTAATAGCTTTCAATGCTGGACATCAGATTGAAGCCGAAGTCGCCGACACCGTAAAAGATCTTCAGTTGTTTGCTCAACGGCTTATGAGCCGGAGCGGACGATGTGTTTTTTGCCATAAGAGAATCCCCCTTCTTTTCTTAAAGCATCCCGCCGTATATGCACGCGGCGGGTCATTTCGTCTGTATGTACGGGACAGTCAGAGCGTGTTCCCGAAATTGCGGGTCATGTCAGAACATGTCCTTACTTGCGCTGTCGATTTCCTCGGTCAGTGCCTGATAGACGCCGTCAAAGGTGCTCATCGGTCCGCCCTGGGAAGCGCAGGGAATATAGTACAGCTTGCCGTATTCGGAGCAGGCTCTTCTGACCTGATCGTGAACCTCCTGTCTGGTCCAGCCGGGATGATCGACGGTCGCGGAATCGATGCCGCCCATGAAGGAGATCTTGCCGCCGTAGGTGTCGATGCACTTGCGGATGTCGTTTCCGGTCATAACGCCCTGCCAGATATCGATGCCCATGTCAATCATATCCGGAATCAATGTTGCAGCGTAGGAATCGGAGTGATGTACGATCAGCTGTACGCCTCTCTCTCTGTAATATCCGTAGATCTGCTTGTAGGCGTCTACGAAGAACTCCTCGAACATTGCCGGTGAGAAGAAGGTGGAGCGCTGGCTTCCCCAGTCATCGTGGTGGAATACCGCATCGATGTGGAGGTGATCGCAGGTCTCTCTTGCCGCGTCAAGCTCCCACTCGGTGAGGTATTTGATCAGGTCGTGCATGTCGTCCGGCTCCTCATAGAAGTTCATCATGGCATCCTCCATGCCCATGAAATAATGAAGACTCTCGAAGAGACCGGGTGCCTGGAAGTTAGATACAAATTTGTCCTTGCGGTCTACAGCCTCGGCGGCAGCGATCGCCGGCTCCCAGGCCGCTTCCGGGAATTTCGGTGACGGTGCGTGGACGATGTCCTTCCACTGGGTGATGTCCTTCAGAAGGCGATGCGCGTCATCGTGAACCGGGAATGGTCCGGGCGTTCCTTCCGGCCAGGAACGGGTGACACCCCACTCATTTGTGACATTGAGCTCGCCGTATTTCGGTGCCTTGTAGGTCGCGCGGATCGGATCATTCATGATGATGGATAGAAATTCGAACTGATTGACAAATCTGTCCGGATGTCCTCCGTGAATCGTTTCCAGCAAATTTTCTCTTTTTGTAAGCATAGCAAACCCTCCCTGCGTTATGCATTATTTGTGTAATATTTACAATAATCAACATAGCATTCCGTGCGATTGCAGTCAATAATGACAACGAAAACGAACGAAAGTTCCACAGTATCGCAGATTCCGAGATGCCCATTTCCGCAATATTGCGGATAACCAGGGGCGAGTCTTGTGATAGGAATTCGAAGAAAAATGTTTAGTGACAATTATATACGGCAAGGATTTTACAGTCCTGTTTCCATTCGCAAACTGGCTGTAACAAAGTTTTATCCTTAAAAATACCACCAATATTGCGATTTTGTGCATGGAGAGCATGAAATAATCTGACTATACTACAGGAAGGAGAAAGTTGATTTTTAAAGAGAATTCTGAATGTGGGGGTTGGAGATGTATTCTTTACTGCTTGTTGACGATGAGCCGCTGATTCGCGGCGGAATCCGGAAGATTGTGGACTGGGGTTCGCTGGGGGTTGACCGGATCTACGAGGCCGGGGACGGGGAGGAGGCACTGGAGATCGTGAGAACCCATCCGATCAACCTTGTGCTTACCGATATTGTCATGCCGTTTATGGACGGTATTGAGCTGACAGGAATCCTTCACAGGGATTATCCGGAGATATCGGTTATTATCGCAACCGGGCATGAGGATTTTGAATATGCAAGGCAGAGCATCGACCTCGGCGTATGCTCGTATATCCTGAAGCCGATCGGTGCGAAAAACCTTTATTCAAAGATGAGTGAGATTATGGCGGGAATCCGGAAGGAGGACGAGAATCGTCAGTATATCAACAGGATGCGGTCCCAGCTGGTCAAAAATCTCCCGATTATACGGTCACGGTATCTGAATGAGATTGTCTGTCAGGATCAGGGAGACAAACAGCAGCTGGTGCGTCAGTGCCGCAGCGCCGGCATTGATTTTTCATCGGACTCCTATATTGTGGGTCTTCTGAACCTGGAGCTGGATGCCATTGCGGATGAGGATGTGCCGCTCTATGTGTTCTCGTGCAGGAATATCGCACAGGAGTGCCTGGGTGAGAGGCATTATGTGTTTGAATCGAATCTCTCGAAGAAGCTTGTGATTCTGTTTCGCTGCGATATCCTTGGCGATGATGCCAGGAATACTGCCTATCAGGTGATGGAGATTATTCTGAAGGCACTGGATAACACGATCCATGTGAAGGCGACGGGCGGACTCGGCGTCGAGGTATCGGGACCGGATCAGCTTCCGGTTTCTTTTCGTTCTGCCAGAAGGGCGTGTGAGTACAGATTTTCGCTCGGAGAAAATGTGGTCTATGACATCCGTGACGGAAGTCTGAATAAGCTGCTGTTCCGCTATCCGGCACAGGAGGTGAAAAGTCTGCTCCGCAGCATTCGTTTCGGAACAGATGCGGATATCAGAGAGGCCGTTTGTGTGATTCGCCAGTATATCAAAAACGAGAAGCAGCTGTCCGGAATCAATGTCAAGATTGTGCTTTCGGAAATTGTGACGGATATCCTGAAGGAATTGTCAGAACTTTCCGAGATTACGCCGCGGACGACGGAGCAGTGTCTGAGACTGTACAGCGAGATCTCGCAGATGTCGTCGCTGGATGCGATGCTGAATGAAATCAGGCAGACCGCAACAATCGCCGCAGAAGATTTCCGAAGAACAGAAAACACCAGCAGTAAGGCGCTGATTCGGAAGGTGAAGGAATGCGTGAAAATGCATTATATGGAGCTCACCTTTTCCCTTTCCACAGCGGCAGATCAGGTCGGCGTAAGCACGGGTTATCTGAGCGCGCTTTTCAAGAAAGAGACAGGGATGAACTTTATAAAATATCTGACAGATGTCCGCATGGAGAAAGCGATGGAGCTTCTGCGGGGAACAGACCTCAGAGCCTACGAGATCGCGGACCGGATCGGCTTTGACAATACGCACTACTTCAGTGTCGCATTCAAGAAGTATACCGGTATGTCACCCTCCGATTTTCGAAAGAGAGGGAGGGAGTAGGAAATGGAAATGAAGGGGAAAAATGAGAAGAAGGGGAAGAAGGGAATACGCCTTGGGATTAAACCGAAAATACTGTTGTTTTTGACCTTTGTCATCGTACCGTTTATGGCGCTGATCTCGGGTCTGATTTATCAGAATTCAGTGCGCCGATCCACACATGCGCAGATCGCACATGCAGAGAGCATCGTCAGCAATATGGATACAAACATTGATTCTTATATCAGTGAGCTGTCGGTTCTGGCAAACGAGTGTAATTATAATTATTATCTTCAGCAGTATCTGCGGGCGGCGCGGAAAGAGGAGGGCGGCGGGGCTCCGAAGGATGCGGAAAGCCTGGGGGAAAATGAGATGATCGGCGCCCTGATCGAGACCTACCTGCAGAACCGTTCGGATACAACGGTTATCAGTATCTATGGAAAGGATAATCTCCTGATCCGACGATCCATTTATTCCGTGGAGGGCACGGAGCCGGACCCGGAGGGGACGGACTGGTATCGGGAAGCGGTATATCGATACGGCGGTATATGCCTGTCGGGACCGGACAAAATGACCGGCGCGGACAGAGAGATGGCACTGAGTTCGATGATCCGGAATTCGGAGGACGGAGCGTTTCTCGGAGTCATCAGGGTCAATTTCAATCTGAACCGGCTGTCCGAGATTGTGGATAACACGACTGTTGACGCAGATGAAACGGTCGGCATTCTGAATGAGAAGGGAGAGCTGATCTACGAAAAAAGCTCAGGCCATCGTATTTTGAACCGGGCCATGCTGAAGGCTCTTCGCGAGGCGGACGGTCTGGATAAACGAAATGGCAGCTACCGTCCGGTGGAGCTCTGTGGTGTGAAGTATCATGTGACATCCGTGACGCAGCCTGTGACAGGATGGAGAATTGTCGATCTTCAGCCGCGCGAGAGCATTCTCAGAGAGGCGAGGAATTCGATTCTTCCGATGGAGGTCGTCGTTCTGCTCATTTTTTCCGTGATCCTGATTCTGCTGAATACGCTGCTGAATCATGTGGTCGACCCGATTGTTACGCTTCAGAAGAAGATGAAGCTTGTCACATTGGATAATGCGAGGCTGGAAATGCCGGTGCAGACCAACGATGAGCTGGGAATGCTCGTTCGGAACTTCAATCAGATGACAGATCGTATTGACAAGCTGTCCTCGCAGCTGATTGAGGAGCAGAAGAAAAAAAGGCAGTATGAGCTGAGGGCTCTGCAGGCACAGATCAATCCGCACTTCCTTTATAATACGCTGGATTCCATCATCTGGATGGCCGAGCTTCAGGATCCGGACGTCGTTCCAATGACGGAAGCACTGGCCCGGCTGATGAGGCTGGCGTTAAACAAGGGAAGAGAATTCATCACCGTGGAGGATGAGATGAATTATGTCCGCAACTATCTGCTTATTCAGTCCATGCGTTATCAGGATAAATTTGACTATCAGGTTGTCACTGACGAGGCGGTAAGGAACTGCATCACGGTAAAGCTGATCGTGCAGCCTCTGGTGGAGAACAGTATTTATCATGGAATCAAGGAAAAACGCGGAAAATGCCATCTGGAGGTTCGTGCCTTCCGGAGCGGAGCAGATGTGCTGTTTACCGTTCAGGACGACGGCAAAGGGATGGATGCGGAAACCTGCGCGCGCATTCTGACCGGGTCAGGAAGGAATGAAAAGAAAGGAAACCGGGAAAAAGGCAGCGGGATCGGTGTCTTTAATGTGAACGAGAGAATCCAGCTTGAATATGGTCCTTCCTATGGAGTCAGTTATCAGTCCGAGCCGGGCAAGGGAACGCTGGCGACGATCCGGATTCCCTATGTCGGCAAGCGGAATAGCTCGCTTGTATGTGATGTTGGTGAACACAGGGAAGCATCACCAGGGAAGAGCGTACCGAAGGATAATATATTTGCTGAAGAGGATAAATGATGGTGTGAATAGTGAATGTTCAACAGTTTGTGACATAAAGTATCGTATGAGCGTTTACGGCATGAACTATACAAATAGAAAGAGGGAAAATAATGAGGCGGGGAGAATTGAAATCGGGTATTTTGCCGTCTGATATTGTCAGATCAGGAGGGTGGACAGTATTTTTTGCGGTAATGCTTTTGTTCGCAGCAGGATTGCTGTTCTGCGGCTGCAGCATGACGAAGGCGGAGCGGGAGAGCTCCGGGAATAGTGCGATCTCGGTTTTTGACGCGTCGGTGGAATCTGCCGATGCGGCTGTTGAAGGATCTTCCGGGGCACGGACGGATCAGGCAGAGAATCCGGAGACACGGACGTCTCAGAGGGGAGATGCGTCGCCTGTGTGCGGAGTCTGTATCGCGTCCGATAAATCCGCCTATCAGGTGCGCCTCTATCAGATCATGCAGAAGCAGGCAGAGAAAAAAGGGATCCGGCTGGTCTGGAAGTATGCCAACTGGGATGCGTCGCTTCAGAATGAGCAGATCCGTGAGCTGATTGACGACAACGTGGACGTGCTGATTATCTGCCCGGTCAATTCGAAGTCAATGCTCGATCCCCTGAAAGAGGCGCGAAGCAGGGAAATACCGGTGATTAATCTGAATATGAAGGTGGATGCCTATTCTGCAGTTTATGTCGATACGTATGTGGGAGCAAGCTCGCAGGAGGAGGGAAGTCTTGCGGCAAAGCTGGCGTGTGAGGTACTCCCGGACGGAGGTAAAGTCGCGATTCTGGAGGGAACGCCGGGAACGGATCCGCAGATTTACCGCACACAGGGATTTGTGGACGAATTGAGAGACCGGACGGACATTCACATCGAGGCCACACGAAATGCGGACTGGAATCGTCAGACGGCAGAGCAAGAGACGAAGACTCTGATCGAGAAAATACCGGACCTCGGCCTGATATACTGTCAGGACAACAATATGGCTGCCGGAGCAATTGCGGCCATACAGGAAGCGGGAAAAGAGCAGGAGATTCAGGTGATCGGGATCGGTGAGGCAGATGACGAGACAATGGAACTGCTGCATCAGGGGTATCTGAAGGGCTTTATCGTGCAGGACCCGGAGTTTGAGGCAAAGAGCGCGGTCAACTGTGCGGTTCATCTGGCGGCAGGAGGAAACGTCCGGCCATGGATACAGAATCCGGTGAGCATTGTGACAGAGGAGAACGCGTCAGAGTATCAGAGACCGATGGAATATATGTGAGCGGAAGCGGGATAAAACCAGCAGGGCCGGTTTTATCCCGTTAATAATTAGTCGGCGTATGCCGGCACTTTTCGTCATAAGGCCTCAAAGAATAAGAACAGGATCTAAAAAAATAGACAACCTGCATGAAAAAATTGAATTCCGAATACAACAACAAAAGATTACAGTATATGTAACACTTAAGGGAGAGGTTTCACAGAGATTAAAAATTTTTTATGAGGAGGAAATGAAAATGAAGAAGAAACTTCTGGTTACATTACTGTCTGCAGCCATGGCAGTGACTCTGGGCGCATGCGGATCATCCGGCGGATCTTCCGGAAGCTCGGCAGGTGCATCATCAGCTGCCAAGGGAACATCAGAGAGCGCGTCGGCATCTGTATCCGCGACGTCCGCAGTAGAAGCCGCGGCGGAGGTGAAAAAGGCCGAGACCGGAGATACACCGACCATCGCCTTTGTGCCGAAGGTTATGGGTCAGGCATGGTGGGATTACGTGCAGAAGGGCGTTGAGGAGTGGTCAAAGGACACAGGATATGATGTCATCTATAAAGGACCGACGGAAATCGACGCGGCGGCTCAGGTTCAGATCATGACCGATCTGGTGAACCAGGGAGTTGACATCCTCTGCTTCTCGCCGAACGATCCGGATGCATGTGAGGCGATCTGCAAGCAGGCCAGAGATAAGGGTATCATCGTGATTTCAACAGAAGCCTCCGGAATGGAGAACATTGATTACGATGTGGAGGCCTTCGATGAAGCAGGAATGGGCGGATTCCTGATGGATCAGCTGGCAAAATCAATGGGCGAGGAAGGCCAGTATATTACAATGGTCGGATCCATGACCATGGAGTCCCAAAACAACTGGGCGGATGCCGCGGTTGCCAGACAGGAAGAGGCGTATCCGAAGATGGAGCTCGTAGCGGACAAGAGAGTTGCGGATGATTCCGATGCAGAAAAGGCATATGAGCTCACCAAGCAGCTGCTGCAGAAATATCCGAATCTGAAGGGAATCCTGGGAACCGGATCCTTCGATGCACCGGGTGCGGCGCGTGCGATTCAGGAGCTCGGATTACAGGGCAAGGTATTCGCAATCTCTGTCGCAATGCCGAGTGAGGTTAAGGACTATCTGGCAGACGGTACGCTCCAGAGCGTAGGTCTGTGGGATCCGGCAATCTCCGCGAAGGTTATGCTGAATGCAGGCGTGGATATGTTCAACGGCAAGAAGATCGAAGAAGGAATGGATCTGCAGGAGAAGGGCTATGAGGCAGTCAAGCTGAACGACAAGGTAATCGTCGGCGACGGTGCTATCGCCATCACGAATGACAATGTAGATGATTTCGGATTCTGATCCGGGTATGAGATCCGGCCGGTACTGCATATGGCAGGAGGGCCGGATCTTATAAGTATGACACCCGGTTCAATGATACGAGGATCACAACTGTGAGAGAATAACCGTCTGGTATATATCATCTCGCTGCATTCTCTTCCCGGTTAACGAAGTGAAGCCTGTGATATCAATAGAGAAGGAGCTTGAATCAATGTCAGAATATTTGCTTGAGATGTCCGGTATCTGCAAAGCCTTTTCAGGTGTGCAGGCGCTGGATCATGTGAATTTCCATATCCGTCCGGGGAAGGTTATGTGCCTGGCCGGTGAAAACGGATGCGGAAAATCAACCCTGGTAAAAATTATATCCGGTGTTTACGTCAGAGATCAGGGAGAGGTCTTTTTTCAGGGTCAGAAGCTGGATCGGATCACGCCGGCGGAGGCGACCCGGCTCGGCATCCAGGTCATCTATCAGGACCTTTCGATTTTCCCGAATCTGACGGTTCGTGAAAATCTGGCGATTAACTCGGAAATAACAGACCGGAGAAAAATCGTCAACCGGAAGCGCTGGACCAAAACCGCTGAGGAAGCCCTGGCGAAAATCGGATACCAGATTGATCTGGACATGAAAATGGGGGAACTGAGCGTAGCGGATAAGCAGCTGGTCGCGATCTGCCGCGCACTGTTGTTCAATGCCCGGCTGATCATTATGGATGAGCCGACGACGGCACTTACGAAAAGAGAGGTGGATGCGCTTTTCCGCACCGTTCGGAAACTGAAGGAAGAAGGAATCGCCATCATGTTCATCAGCCACAAGGTGGAGGAGATCTTTGAGATCTCGGATGATGTGTGTATCATGCGGAACGGAAAAAACGTCTTCGAGGGTCCAACCGCAAAGCTGACGGCGGATGATTTTTCCTATTATATGACAGGAAGGCGGATTCAGCCGGATCCGTTCGTGCCGGAAAAAATCGAGGAAAAGCCGGTGCTCGAGGTGGAGAAGCTGTGTGCGGAACCGTATTATCACGATATCAGCTTTCAGCTCAGAAAGGGAGAAATTCTGGGAATTACCGGCCTTCTGGGTTCCGGGCGTACCGAGCTGGCAATGAGCCTGTTCGGCCTGATTCGGCCGGATTCCGGAAAAATCGTATTGAACGGACAGCCGGTCAGCATCAAATCGCCGGAAAAGGCAAAGGAGCTGCGGATCGGATACGTTCCGGAGGATCGTCTGACCGAGGGCCTGTGTATGCAGCAGCCGATTGCGGACAATATCATGCTCGCGTCGCTGGACAAGGTTTCCAGAAGAGGTATCCTGAACCACCGGAAGCTTTTTTCAGAGGCCGATAAGTGGGTGAAGACGTTCTCGATCGCGACGGATGATCCTCATAAATATGCGCAGACTCTTTCCGGGGGAAACCAGCAGAAGATCGTTCTTTCAAAGTGGATGAACAATAACCTGGACATCCTGATTCTGAACGGTCCGACCGTGGGCGTGGATATCGGCGCAAAGCAGGATATTCACCACCTGGTGCACGGTCTGGCGCATAAGGGACTGGCGGTCATTATCATATCGGATGATATTTCTGAGGTCGTGACGAACTGCAGCCGGGTCATTGTCATGAAAGAAGGCATGATCGTGGGAGAAATGCAATCAGAGGAAATCACGGATCAGAGGATCACGGAAATCATTCACTGAGGGGGCATCTGAAATGAACAAAACAGCATGGAAACGTCTGACCAAACGGACGGAATTTTATATTTTTCTTGTTCTGATCGCCTTGATTGTGGGCATTCAGATTGTCTCTCACGGGCAGCTGCTGGAGCCGACCACACTCGTCACGATCCTTCGTGGAATGGTTGTGGACGGAATGTTCGCTCTGATCTGCCTGATCGTTATGGTTTCCGGCGGATTTGACCTGTCCTTTCCGGCAATCTCCGCCTTTGCGTATTCGGCGGCAACGACTATTTGTGTGAATCAGGGCTGGTGCAAGACGAATCCTCTGGCAGGATTTCTGCTCGCGATTCTCTTCGGGGCCATTCTCGGAGCCTTTAACGGCTGGATCATCGCGAATTTCAAGCTCAACACGATGATCGTTACACTCGGTACACAGACGTTCTTCACGGGTCTTACGATGGGGCTGTTCCAGATGAAGGAAATCACGTCGACGCTTCCGGCATCCTTCCGGGCTCTGGGTGAAAGCTATTTCGTAGAAGTATACAATTCACAGGGACAGCGATCAACGCTTACAACGTCGATTGTATTTCTGATCATCATGATTGCGGTTACCTCCTTTATTCTTCGGAAGACCATGTTCGGCCGTGCGCTGTACGCGATCGGCGGCAATGAGGTGTCTGCAGAGCGCGCCGGTTTCAATGTGAAGCGGACAAAGTTTATTCTGTATGTGGTGGTCGGTGCGCTTGCCGGATTCATCGGCATGGTGCGTGTATGCCTTGCCAGACAGTCCATTCCGAAGGCAATGGTCGGCAAAGAGATGCAGATCATTCCGGCGGTTATTCTGGGCGGAGCCAGTATCTTCGGAGGAGAAGGCTCGGTGTTCGGAACGGTCTGCGCGATCGGACTCATCACCGTCGTATCCAACAGCATGCTTCTGGTGGGCATCGATTCTTACTGGCAGAATTTCTTTAATGGCCTGGTAATATTGATCGGTATCACGATCTCAGCCGTACAGGCGAAGAGACAGCGCAGATAAGGAGGCTGAGACAGATGAAATTCAAGAATTTTGCGAATAAAAATCAATATACGGTCATGCTTCTCGTCATGCTGGCAGCGGTTCTGGTGTTCTTCTCCATAACCAGGGGAAGTCTTCTGTGGACCGGAGACGCCTGGTACGGGATGGCGATGCAGTTTCCCGAGTACGGTCTGATGACGCTTGGCGTAATGTTCTGCTTCATCACCGGTAACATCGATATGTCCTTTGTGGCACTGGGAAATTTTGCGACAATCTTTGCGGTTCGGTACATGGCTGCCAATGCGGGGGAGGGAGCTTCCGAGGGACACATCCGCGCCGTGATTCTGACTGGAATTCTGATCACGCTGCTGATCTGCCTGATCGGCGGATTCATCAATGGAATTCTCGTGACAAAACTCGGGATTCCGCCTGTAATGGCCACCATCGCCATGCAGCTTGTGTGGCAGGGATTGTCCACGGCGCTCACACAGGGCAATACCGTTACGGGTCTTCCGGCAATGTATACGGAAATCGGACATTCCAAGGTACTCGGATTTATTCCGTTCCCGCTTTTTATCTTCATCATCGCATTTATTGTCTGTGCACTCATCGTTCGTTACACCGTGTACGGAGAAATGATCTACATGATCGGAACCAATGTCAAGGCGGTGCGGTATTCCGGAATCAACACCGACCGCGTGGTTATTCTGACCTTTGTGATTACGGCACTGATTTCCGGCGTTGGAAGTCTGATCATGGTATCGACGATGGCCTCCGCGAAGGCGGATTACGGTTCGTCCTACGTGATGCGGGTCATTCTGATCCTCGTCCTTGCCGGCATCCTTCCGGATGGAGGAATGGGCAAGATCTCCGATCTGCTTCTGGCAACCGTTATCATTCAGATCATTGCATCCGGCGTAAACATGTTTGCGAATCTGAATACCTATTATGCAAGCCTGATCTGGGGAGCGCTGCTTCTGATCGTTCTGATCCTGAGCACAAAGCTGGCAGGAGGAATCTTCAAAATCCGAAAAGTGGAGAAGAGAAAAGAGATAAGCTCGCAGTAAATGGTCATATGCGAAGAGGTACCGGATACTGTATAGGATATGTGCCGGTTATTACTTCGGGATTTTGCGATAGCAACAGGCATACGCATTTTCGCAGTGCTGCGGAAACGGTTATGAAACGAGAACGTTAATTATCACACTTTGTTTTAGAGAGGACTGGAAAATGAATAGTATCGAGAGATTTTACGCAACGATTGAGAGAAAACCCGTGGATCGTCCGGCGTGCTGGCTGGGAGATCCGACGCTTGCCGCTGTACCTGCGCTCTGCGAGTTCTATGGAGTAGACAATGTCAATGAGCTGAAGAAGGTGTGCGGAGATGATTTCTACGCGGTGGACATTCCGTACGAGTCGCCGCATTGCTCGGCTATTTTCGCTGCATTCGACTGGTACATGAATGGAAGCAATGTGGACACGGAGCACAGAACGCTGACGGCCGACGGGTGCTTCGCGCATTGTCAGGATCTGGACGATGTAAAGGCAGTCAATTTCCCGTGGCCGGATCCGGAGAAATATATCAGTGTGGAGGAATGTAAGAGAAGAGTAGAAGAGGCACCGGCGGACAAGACGGTTTTTGCCCTGATGTGGGCATGCCACTTCCAGGATACCTGCGCAGCTTTCGGTATGCAGACGGCCCTGATGAATATGATCGAGGATCCGGAGATGGTGCATTACGTAGATGATCACATCGTTGACTTCTATCTGAAGGCACAGAAGATCTTCCTCGAGGCGACAAAGGGAAAGGTTCATGCGATGCTGATCGGAGATGACATCGGAAGCCAGAGAGGACTTATGGTCAGTCCGCAGATTATCCGTGAGTTCATCCTTCCGGGCGCAAAGAAGCTGATTGACCAGGCGCATTCTTACGGCGTGAAGATTATCTATCACTCCTGCGGTTCTATCGTTGAGGCGATTCCGATGCTGATCGAGGCTGGCGTAGACGCGATTCACCCGATTCAGGCTCTGGCGGCGGGAATGGACGCGAAGAATCTGAAGGATAAATTCGAGGGAAAGGTTTCTTTCTGCGGAGGCGTCGATACGCAGAATCTGCTTCCGTCAGGAACTCCAGAAGAGGTTCGCGCGAAGGTCCGCGAGCTTCGCGAGCTCTTCCCGACCGGACTGATCATTTCCCCGAGCCATGAAGGACTGCAGCCGGACGTTCCGCCGAGAAATGTAAAGGCACTGTTTGATGAAGCAACGAAGATTTACGAGTAAATGACATGATGATGTGTCCTGGAGCCGAAGGCTCCCGGACTCCGCAAATCGAGAGAAGCGCAGGTTCTCGAGATGGAGGCTCCGGACAGATACGAATGAAATGTGCGGGAGGTAGCAATGGTTAAGCGATTCGGGCAGGTGATCCGGATTAAACCGGGTGATCTGGAACAATATAAGAAATATCACGCAAATCCGTTTCCCGGCGTCAATGAGATGATCCGGAAATGTCACCTGAAGAATTATTCCATCTATTCGAGAGGGGATTATCTCTTTACCTACTTCGAGTATGACGGAGACGATTACGATAAAGACATGGCGATGATGGCGGCGGATCCGGCTACGCAGGACTGGTGGGATCATGTGAAGCCCTTGATGCAGCCGCTGGATGACAGAAAAGAAGGGGAATTCTGGTCGGATATGGAGGAAATCTATCATCTCGACTAAACCCTGACCATATGTTTTTGTATTTATTTGCGGGGATCCTCCCATGCACGTCCGTATATCGGCCGGTCGGGCATGGGAGGATCCTTTATCCTTGTTTTTTACAGTAATCGGAATCAGTTCATTGTTCGTTTTTTCGACTTTTGTTTTTTCCATTCTTTCCTCCGCTTTGAGGTTCCAAATTGGAACCTCAAAAATTGTACTCTCTTATATACGTGGTTATCCTTCGGGGAAAAGGTTAGATGAAACCGAGGATCTGGAGCCGGAGATCCTGACGGAGAGCAGATCGAGAACCTGATATAAGAGGGAAAATTTCAGCAGAGTGTGCACGTGATGGCTTATCTGCTGGCGTTACGTATTCTGAATGCATGATTTATACAGCCGGGGTGTGCGGGTCGCTCCATTTTTTTCTGTACTGGAGAGGCGTCATGTTTACATGTGCTTTGAACTGGCGAATGAAATGACTGGCACTTCGAAATCCGCATTGAGAAGAGATTGTCTCCATATCTAAATTGGAGTATTTCAGAAGCTCTTTCGCATGGTTCACTCTGCAGAGAATAATATATTCGATTAAGGTATCTCCGACGTAGCGGTGAAATTCATGGGACAGGTAATATCTGCTGACTCCGCAGATTCCGGATAATTCGTCCAGGGAAAGAGGTTCCGTAAATCGGTGATTAATCTCCTGAATGGCTCGTTTGATATAATTTTGAAATCTCTCGCTCATCTGGACGGGAGATTTTTTAGTGGAGGAAACAGATGAAACGACTTTTAAAAAACGCATGGATTCGTTACAATAATGTTCAAAGGAAGTATCAATCAGGTGACATGAAACAGGAAGCAGTCATGGAGAACGGCTCGGCCAGAGGAGGACGATAGTGCGAGAAATTGAGAATAAGAAAGAAACAGGGATTAACGGAAGAAGTTCCTATGGTGAACTGATTAAAAACATCGGAGAAGTATTGGATTCCGGACGGAAACAGGCATCAGTTGCCATCAATCAGGCGATCGTCAAAACTTACTGGGAAATCGGTAAGTACATTATCGAATATGAACAAGCTGGCAACGAAAAGGCAGAGTATGGCTCGGAAACATTAAAAAGATTGTCGAGGGATCTTACAGACAGATATGGAAATGGATTCAGCTGGAGCAATGTATACCGGATGCGGCAGTTATATTCTGCATATCCAATATTTGCGACACTGTCACAAAAATTAAGCTGGAGCCATTTTGTGGAACTTTTGAAAATAGAGGATCCCTTAGAACGATCATTCTACATGAAGGAATGTGAACAGGAGAACTGGGGTGTCAGAGAACTGCGGCGGCAGATGAAAAGCATGTTGTTCCAGCGGCTTGCCCTCAGCAAAGACAAAAATGCAGTACTGGGTCTTGCAAAAGAAGGACAAGTGATCGAAACGGCAGAAAGCATACTGAAAGATCCCTATATCTTTGAATTCACAGGACTCCCGGAGCTTCCGGTTTATAAAGAGGGCGATCTGGAGAATGCGCTGATCAACAATCTCAGCCAGTTCCTTCTGGAATTAGGGAAAGGATTCACCTATGTTGGCCGACAGCAGCGCATTAACATTGGCGGTAGGATATATAAGGTTGATCTCGTGTTTTATCACCGGATTCTAAAGTGCTTTGTTTTGATTGACCTCAAACGGGGGGAAGTACAGCACGAAGATATCGGCCAGATGAACCTGTACCTGAATTACTACAGGGAGGAAATGAATACAGAAGGAGATACGGAACCAATTGGCATTGTAATGGGAGCTTATGAAGACCAGCTGATGGTGAAGTATGCAACACAGAATATTTCCAATCAGTTATTTGTGAGCCGCTATCAGCTGTATCTGCCTGACAGGGAACAACTGGAGCAGGAAGTCAGACGATTCCTAAATCAGGATAATGCCAACGAGTAAAAGAACAAGATGGATAATAAAAATAGGAAATCGTTGTCAAAATCGTAAAGAAAGAATTGGAAAATACAACGAGGGTGCTGGGGGTTGCTGAGAATCAAGACCCGGTTTCAATTCAGTTGCGGAGGTATACATGGACAGAAAGACAACCCGGAAAGTAGTAGATCGTTCAGAAAATAGACGGACCAATGATTTTGAAAGGTGATGCTAGGTAAGGCCTTCTTTGACATTTCAATTGGTCTAGCCGATTAGTGAATGTTCTAGTAGTAATGATCTTGATTGCGGTGTCGGCGTTGATTTACCTGGTGCAGATCGCGATTTTCCACGATGAGAGAACGACAGCGTTCTACATTCTTCAGGACCTGGCATTTATGCCGGTCACGATTGCGATCGCGACCCTGGTCGTCGGGGAGATCATGAACGAGCAGGAGAAAAAAGACCGCCTGGAAAAAACACGGATGCTGACAAGCTCGTTCTTTACCGGTATGGGAGCTTACCTGATGCATGGAATTCTCGGGATGACGAACGCGGATGCTTTCATCTACGAGGTCGTGAAGTCGGGAGCGGATCTGCCCGAAACGGAAGAGGAGATTCGGAAAAAAATTCAGGAGGCAAGGCTGACGGTTCACATTGACGCGGCCGGGTATACAAAGGCGCGGCAGATCATCACGGCGAATCAGACCAATATTCTGGTGATCGCGTCCAACCCGCTGATCATCGAACATGAATGCTTCACGGAAATGCTGTGGGGCGTGTTTCATCTGATGGACGAGTTCCGTCTGCGCGGAAGCTGGGATGACTTGTCAATGGAGGACATCTACCATTTTAATCAGGATTTTGAAGAGGTTCTTCGGCTCATGCTGATGAACTGGGTCGGAAATGCACGGTATCTGAAGGAAACATATCCGGCATTCTACGCAGCGGCATCGTCCAGGATCGAGAAATGACAGGATATCGCTGGCAGATGGCTTGCAGAAAGGATATCGCCGACAAAAGAGTTTTGAGAGGATACCGTCGAAAAAAGGATGACGTTGACATAAAAAACAGAAGACTGCATAATGATGATACATTTGACATTTAAGGAGCAGCGGAAGACATGGAAAAACTGACAATCGATGAGGCAAAGCGGATCAATGACACAATGGTTTCGGAGGAGCATCTTAAGCTGCACGCGGCGAACGTGGCGGCGTGCATGGGTGCGATGGCAGAGCATTTCGGGGCGGACAGAGAGCACTGGGAAGCGGTCGGATATCTTCATGATTACGATTATGAGAAATTTCCGGAGGAACATCTGGCGCATACGGAGAAGGAGCTTCTCGGTGAGGGCGTTCCGGAAGAGGATGTGAGAGCGATCATGAGTCACGGATACGGTATCTGCACCGATGTCAAGCCGAAGACCGATATGGAGAAGAGCCTTTTTACCGTGGATGAGCTCAGCGGAATTATTCAGGCGGCGGCACGGATGCGGCCAAATGGAATCATGGATATGGATATCAAAGGCTTCATGAAGAAGTTCAAGAGCAAGAGCTTTGCGGCGAAATGCGACCGGGCTCTGATCCTTCGCGGCTGCGAGATGCTCGGGATGGATATCCGGGAAGTGGCGGAGATTTCCATTCGGGGTATGAAGGAACACGCGGAAGAGCTCGGACTTGCGGGCAATCATTGAAAGCTTTGAGGACTCGACGAGCGTGTCTGATTCTGAAAGAATTGTTGAATTGCTAAGAAGTGAGGACCCTAA
>OMUU01000003.1 GCA_900314295.1 uncultured Lachnospiraceae bacterium
TACATTGCATCCCCGAATGAGAAAAACCGATATCTCATATCAACAGCGGTCTTATAAGCCTGCAAGACAAATTTCCTGCCCGCAAAGGCGCTGATAAGCATAATGAGCGTAGACTTTGGCAGATGGAAGTTGGTGATCAAAGCGTCGACAATTTTAAATTGGTAGCCAGGGTAGATGAAGATTCCTGTCCACCCGCTTTTCCCCGCAATCTGGCCCGGCGCTGTTGCAGCAGACTCTAATGTCCGGATGGAGGTGGTGCCGACTGCGATGACACGGTGCCCCGCTTTTTTTGTGTCCATGATGAGCTTCGCTGTTTCATCTGAGATATGGTAGAATTCCTTATGCATTTCATGGTCTTCGATATTCTCGACATTGACCGGACGGAACGTGCCAAGACCGACATGCAGGGTTACAAAGCCAAGATGAACACCCATATCCTCGAGTTCCTGCATCTGCTCTTTGGTGAAGTGGAGTCCTGCCGTCGGTGCGGCGGCAGAGCCTTCCTCCCTATTATATACCGTCTGGTATCGCTCCTTGTCCTCCAGTTTTTCGTGAATGTACGGCGGCAAGGGGGTCTCACCGAGACGATCGAGGATTTCCTCAAAAATACCTTCATAATGGAATTCCACCACACGACCACCGAAGTCTGTATGTTCCGTTACGATGCAGGAAAGTTCATCACTGAAATTGATGACATTGCCGACCTGCGCTTTTTTGCCGGGTTTTACGAGTGTCTCCCAATGGTCGGCGTCCAGGCGGCGCAACAGGAAAATTTCCACCTTGCCACCTGTCTTATCGCGGTGGCCGATCAGGCGCGCCGGCATGACGCGCGTATCGTTGAAAATCAAGGTATCCCCTGGCACAATATATTTTTTTAGATTATAAAAATGATCATGAGAGATTGTCTTTTCGACGGGATTGAGTACCATGAGGCGCGAAGCATTACGCGGTTCCATCGGTGTCTGCGCGATGCGCTCCTCTGGTAGATCGTAATCAAAGTCTTCTAATAGCATCTGAAATCTCCTACCTTATTTTTTATATAGGTCTTTGATTTGTATATCACGATAATAATGTACAAGAATATCTTTCGCAGAGGCGCCTTGTTCCGCATATGCCTTAGCGCCCCATTGCGAGAGTCCTAGTCCATGCCCATAGCCGTACCCTGTCACGATGACACGATTGCCACTGATTCGCAGATCGAATAAGGTGCTCTTGAGCCCGAACAAGTTGCGCATTTCATTGCCGCTTAGGCCCAAAGCTCCGCGATCACCAATCAGTGCAACGGTTTTCACGCGCCCTGAAACGGAGCGATCTATCGTAGCTTTGCCGATTTGCAGCGGTGACAGTTGAATGCGCTTCAGTGTCCCCACGTCGCTTTTCGCATGGAGTTTGGCAGAAAATACGGAAAGTGCCCATTCCTTCTGCCAAGGCTGCGTTGCCCTTCGCACTTCTGATGCGGCACGTAAGTAAGGGATTTTCGTCCCCCAGACATCTTCACTGTTTTCCGTCATGCCTCCGGAATCTGTATGGAAAACGGCATCGATCAAGCGCCCCTGATACATCGCCACCTGCCCGAACGTAGCATCAACGGCTACGGTACCAGCATCTCTTTCGCCTTGAATTCCTGAATAGGACTGACAATGCGTTGTCGTACACAGATCATATCCCTCGCTTTTGTGCCGACCGCGGTTTGCAAGGGCAAAGGTGCGTGCGGCAACGGCCTGTGCCTTTTTCGCCTCTAGCGGCCACTCCGGCGGCATCTCGCTTGGCAGCACCCCTCGCAGATAGTCCTCCGTCTGCACATCGTTGATAACCTGGATGGTATTGCCGCGACGAAGGAGGCGGAGACTTCCACGGTACAACTTGCCATTGACAGCAAGGACGGCCTTGTCTCCAGGCTTGACGACGAAGGTGCTGCCAGGAATTTTCCGGCCATTGACGAGGAAACTGTCTGTTCTCAGAGAAATACGCAGCGTCGCGCCGTCGGACACACTGCCTGCTGCCTTCCCGTCTGCAAAAAGATTTGCCGTTCCTTGCCGCACAGAAAGGGAAACTTCTGTCTGCCCTTTCAGCAGGCCAACAGCCAGCATAGGTTGCCAAGCCGCACTTGCCGGAATCGCAGGCCTGGCGACGAAGCACGCACAGCAAAGGAGTACGGCGCAAGCGAAGCGCCACAAGCGGATCGAACGCTCAGTCATCTTTCTTCTCCTCCTGTGCAGACAGGGCCGCCAGCCGCGCGCGTTTTTTCGCGCGGTTCTCCTTCCGCTTGCGTTTCAAGTATTCCTTGCTGTAGCGCTCTTCCTCTGAAAACACGCAGCCGCAGTAAGGCTGGCGGTAAAGCTCCAAGGCCAAGCTGAGATCGATACCCTCCTGCCAGCCAGTTCGGAAATCTTCATAATGAAAGGAAACGCCGTATTGTTCAGCGAAACGAGCCGCCGTTTTCTTCATGAGCTCATGCTGCTGATAAATACTGTAAAACAGAGTGGACGTGAATGCATCGAAACCATTTTCCCTTGCATAACGCGCCGTCTGTTCCAAGCGCCATGTATAACACATCGTACAGCGGCCGTTGGGACGTGACTCCGCAGGCAACGCACGGCGCAGGAATTCGTGCAGTGCATAATGCTCATCCGTATGAATCTCCATGCCGACCTTCTTCGCAAATTCCTTTGCCGTATCGAGTCGATGCTTCCATTCCCGATAGGGATGGATATTCGGATTGAAAAAATAGCCGACAGGCTCAATCCCCGCTTCCCGCAAATGTTTGACGGGATAACAGGAACATGGCCCGCAGCACATGTGTAACAACAGCTTCATGCGTCAGCCTCTCCCCTCGCTCGGCAGAGGTATGCCGAGGTGATGATACGCCGCTGGCGTCGCCACACGTCCGCGCGGCGTGCGGTTCAAGAATCCCAGCTGGATGAGGAATGGCTCGTAGACATCCTCGATCGTATCTGTCGTTTCGCTGATGGCAGCCGCCAGCGTGTCCAATCCGACCGGCCCGCCGGCAAACTTCTGGATCATCGTCATGAGCAGGCGACGATCCGTATGGTCCAGCCCGCAGCTATCGATTTCGAGCATCTTGAGCGCCTTGTCCGCCATTTTATCCGTGATGATGCCATCGCCCGCAATCTGCGCCACATCGCGTACGCGCTTGAGCAGGCGATTCGCTATGCGCGGCGTGCCGCGCGATCGCTTGGCAATCTCGAGTGCCCCCTGCGGCTCCAGTGGGATCCTTAGGATCTCTGCCGCACGCGTGATGATAGTGACAAGAGCATCAGGCGTATAATATTCCAGACGGGAAATCACACCAAAACGATCGCGCAGCGGCGGTGCCAGCGCTCCTGCCTTTGTCGTCGCACCGATCAAAGTGAACGGCGCAATGTCCAAGCGGATAGAACGCGCACTTGGCCCTTTGCCGATGATGATGTCGAGTGCGAAATCTTCCATCGCAGAATAAAGAACCTCTTCTACGCTGCGCGGCAGGCGATGGATTTCATCGATGAAGAGGACGTCGCGCTCTTCTAGATTCGTGAGCAACGCCGCGAGGTCTCCCTGGCGTTCGATGGCCGGCCCCGACGTCTGGCGAAAATTCACGCCCAGTTCGTTGGCGATGATTCCGGCGAGCGTCGTCTTTCCTAGACCAGGCGGCCCATAGAGAAGCACATGATCTAGCGCCTCGCCGCGCGACAGTGCGGCCTGAATGAAAATCGAGAGATTCTCCTTGGCTTTCTCCTGACCGATATACTCTGCCAGACGATGCGGCCGCAAGCTGTACTGCCAATCATCGGCTGGCTGCTCATCCTGTGAAATCACTCTGCCCTCAGGTTCATCGAATGGAAACTGATCTGCCACGTCGTTCCTCCTTCTCTTTTTCCACTTACGACCGACTCAGCTTCTTGAGTGCCAGACGAATGGCCTCCTCCGTCGTCTGGCAGGTACCAAGCTGCTTGAGTACTGGTGCAGTCTCTGCCGGTGTATAGCCGAGAGATGCCAGCGCTGCCGCAGCCTCGTCAAGGATTCCGTCGCCAAGGGGCGCAGCCTCAACAAACGCCTCCTCACCGTCTCCTATTCCTACGAACGCCAGTTTATCCTTCAGCTCGAGTATGAGCCGTTCCGCTGATTTCTTCCCGATTCCCGGCAACTTCGTGAGCAGCGACGCTTGTTTGTTGGCAATGGCGCTGCACAGACCAGAGACAGTCGTAGAGGAAAGGATGCCGAGCGCTACCTTAGGACCAATGCCGGAAACGCCTATGAGCTGCAGGAACACATCGTATTCTTCCTGTGTTGCGAATCCATAAAGCTGCAAGGCATCTTCGCGTACAGAGAGATAGGTGAACAACATGGCCTGCTCTCCCTGACGAAGCTTAGAGCGCGTCATACCTGACACCGTGACACGATAACCGACACCGCCGACATCGAGCAGGCAATCATCTGCGAGGAGATACGCCACCTTGCCACGCAAAAAACCAATCATAGCTGATTCCTCCAAGCGATGCTATGCATACAATACGTCGTGCAAATGGCAATGGCAAGTGCATCTGCCGTATCATCCGGCTTTGGCGGTTTCTCTAGATGCAGGAGTTTTGTCACCATATAAATGACCTGCTGCTTCGTCGCTTTGCCGTATCCCGTCACATCCAGCTTGATCTGCATCGGCGTCCGCTCTACGAGACGCAAGCCATTCTTTGCTGCAGCCAGCAGAACGACGCCGCGCGCCTGCCCGACAGGAATCGCCGTTGTGACATTTCTATTAAAAAACAGCTTTTCCACGCCCATGACATCCGGATGATATTCCTTGATGAGCCCATCAAGTTCGTCAAAAATCTTCATGAGCCGGTCTTCCATCCTCATCTCCGGCGTCGTAAAAATCGAGCCATAGGCATGCGGAATCAGGCGGTTCCCCCTTGTCTCCACAAAGCCATAACCGCAAATCGCCGTACCAGGGTCAATCCCCAATGCTAACATGATATAAAACCTTTCTGATATAGGAAAATGGGCTCAACAAAATGAGCCCATCCACCATGCGAAGGAAATGCTGGTTCTGAAAGAAGATCATTCTTCGTCAATATCGTAGTTGCTGTAAACGTTCTGGACGTCATCATTCTCTTCCAACGCATCGACGAGCTGCTGCATCTTGTCAGCATCTTTGCCCTCGAGATGCACCGTCGTGTCAGGAACCATCGTGACTTCTGCGGAAGCCGTCTCGATGCCCTTCTCTCCGAGTGCCTGCTCGATGGCGTCGAATGCCTCTGGCTCTGCGGTAATCTCGAAGACCTCATCTTCGGCCTTCATATCCTCAGCACCAGCCTCAAGCACGATTTCCATAAGGGCATCTTCATCATCAAAAACTTCCTTCTCGACGATAAAGACCGCCTTCTTCTTGAACATCCAGGCCACACAGCCATCCTGGCCGAGATTGCCGCCATATTTGGAAAAGAGATGGCGCACATCCGCCGCCGTACGATTGCGGTTATCGGTGAGAATATCAAGCATGACAGCCGTGCCTGCCGGACCATAACCCTCGTACATAAGCTCTTCGTAGTTACCGCCCTCGCTATTGCCAAGGCCCTTCTCGATGGCACGTTTGATATTATCCTTGGGGATATTGTTTGACTTTGCCTTAGAAAGGGCAAGTTTCAGGCGCATATTACCC
>OMUU01000054.1 GCA_900314295.1 uncultured Lachnospiraceae bacterium
CGGCCTCTTACGCGCGCTTCGCGTGCGACGAGTCCTTCTGCGTTTTCGAAGAGCTTATACAGAAAAAAATTAGCACTCGACACTTGACATGGCTAACAAATGGTGCTATTACATAATTGTAACAAGAAAGGGTTACATAAGATAAGCTCAAGGGCCATTGATACAGGGTCGGGAGTGAATCGAAGGGTTGAAAGAGCATGACAGAAATGCTCAGAAGTTACATGCAGGGTGCTTGAAACAACATCCGGACATGCTTATAGGGTAAAGGAGGTATGACTTATGATGTATTTACCAAGTTTGTTCGGAGAGGATATGGAAGATATGATGGATGATTTTGATGATGAGTTCTTCGGAAAAAGAAATCCGGTATTCGGGCGTCATGCGAAAAACCTCATGAAGACAGATATTAAGGATCAGAAGGATCATTACGAATTGGATGTGGATCTTCCGGGATGCAAGAAGGAAGATATCAGCCTGACACTCAGCGACGGTTATCTGAATATTGCCGCGCAGAAGGGCCTCGGTAAGGAAGAGAAGAATAAAGAGGGCAAGCTGATCAGACAGGAGCGTTATTCGGGCAGCATGGCGAGAAGCTTCTATGTAGGCGAAGGCGTCAAGGAAGAGGATATCGGAGCAAAGTTTGAGAACGGCGTTCTGAGAATTACCGTTCCGAAGAAGGAAGAAAAGAAGGCTGTTCCGGAACATAAGACAATTGCAATTGAATGATAAATGGAATAGCAAGTGTGTATTTTGCCGGTGCACAGGGTGATTGAGCTGGAGGCTGACAGAACACAAGCAGAAGAAATGCAGCAGAGAAAATTTAGCTCTGCTGCATTTTTCTGTGTCCCGTTTGTGGTATATCTTGGGGTATAATATGAATAAGAACGAGCATCGTTTATATGAGAGTGCGTTTATAAAGATGGAAAAAGAAGGACAACGGAAAACAGAAGAGTAGAAAAAACAGAGGGATCGACGGAGACAGAGGGATCAAGGAAGAAGGATCGAAGGCTAGTAGAAAACAGACGGCTAGCAGAAAACAGACGGCTAGAAGCAAACAGACGGAATCAGGGAGAGAAGGATATGAGTGAGGAAAGGGATTTCGCGGATAACAGATCAGAAGAAAGGCAGCTGACGGAGAGTCTTGAGAAGATGAACCGGGAGAACACGGAGCTCTGCGTGAGAATCCAGAAGGGGGATGTGACGGCCCAGGAGGAGCTCTGCGAGAAAAACAGAAAACTGGTGGATAAATATGCCTGGTCATACCACAAGTATTACGGCAATGATCTTGATTTTGAGGATATTGAGAACATGGGACTGACTGGTCTTCTGCATGCGGCGGAGAAGTACGATCCCGAGAAAGGAGCGTCTTTCAGCACGTATGCGACGTTCTGGATCCGCCAGTCGATTGTCCGGGGAATTATGGAATCCGGTTTTTCTGTCCGGATTCCGGTGCACGTCTTTTCTGCGGTGTCGAAGGCTTCGGCGATTGACAACAGGCTTTCCCAGGAGGGAGTCGATGATCCGGACAAACGCAGGGCGATGGTCGCGAAGGAGATGAAGATTCCGGAAGATAAGGCGGCGTATTATCTGTCCCTGAAGCAGGATTTTTTTGCGATGCCTTCTCTGAACAATCCGGTCGGCGACGATGGGGAGACGGAGCTGGGCGATATGGTGACGGGAGACGAGCGCCTGTCTGTGGAAGATGCCGTGGTGCAGTCGGACATCTACAATCGTCTGGATGAGATCGTCGGAACACTGTCCGACAGAGAACAATATGTCATCAAGCGCAGATTCGGACTGGATGGGAATGAGGTACAGACGCTGGATGAAATCGGAAAGCAGCTGGGTGTGACAAGAGAGCGGGTGCGTCAGATCGAGGCAAAAGCGATCCGCAAACTCCGCGCACCGAAGACGATGCTGGAGCTGAAGGATGCAGATACATAAGAGGGATACAGATACATAAGAAGGGTGTAGAGGGATGCAGATACATAAGAAGGATGCAGATGCAGATGGATGCAGATACAGGAGAAGAATGCAGATGCAGAAGAATGTAGATGCACAAGAAGAATATAGATATATACAAAGAAAAGGAGAATGTCACACGGGACATTCTCCTTTTCTTTTAAATGAGGGGGAGATAGTGAGTGGTTAATCAACTATCTGAGAAATAATATACGCGGAAGTTGTGATTAAAATGTGGTGACAGTATAAAGAAAATATAAACTTCCAGGCTCATTTCATTTGCCAAGGGCTTTGTGTATGTAGCGCGGAGCAATCCGCGGCTTATAGAGTTTGTGACACATCGAATGAGAGTTTACTGTAAAATCTTATCTGCTTTGTGTGGTAAGTGAACAGCAACAGCCGGTTCGTATGTGGGATGGAATGAGTAGGGTTTGTATTGAGAATTAAACAGAAAAAATGTATAGTAAAATAAGATTGTATGGGAAAAGTAACTGATTTTAGGATGGTGCTAGACACGAGGTTACGGAGTGTTCGGTTTTGCTTTTTTATATGATGCGTGAGAGGGGACTGGACTATGGATGATTTTTGGGGATGCAGACATGCGTTATGTCAATACGGCAAGAAACATGGAACTTATGATGGACTGGAAGAAATCTCGCTGGACAAGGTGGGAGTCAGAGTAGAGAATCATTATTTCATGTATGGAGATTATGTCATTACGGTAGAGGAGAGCATTCGGGAAGCGGATTCGGCGCGGTCTTTCAGTGCCTGGATTTCTGAGGATTCTTATTCAGAGGTGCGGCAATATGTGATCGGGTACCGTCCGCTTTCGGGGATGGACAGTGCGGGGCATGATTACCGGCAGTTTATCCGGGACTCCGTGCTTCAGGACAACAACATCCCCCGCGCGATTCGTAAACTGCATACGAAGCTGAGAAGGATGAATGAGGAGACATGGGAAAATGACTCGCGAGAGGATGCGGTTTATCGTCTTTATACCGCAATCCGCGACGTGAATGGAGAAGTTCTCGGATCTTTTCCGGTCGCGATGACAGATTCGGAAGAGAAGGCGGGAGCCATCGGGGAATTGCTGCGGTCCCAGCGGCTGCTCCCGGAGCGGGCATGGGATCTGTACCGGATGTCGCAGGATGCTGTGGTTGAGTATCGAGCGGCGAAGCTGACCGGTGAGGATGTTCCGGAGTACTGGTGCGGAACGGATGAGAAGGTCATATTCAGCGCAGGGTTGTTCCACAGCTGTGAAGGAGAGCAGGAGGATCAGGATTTATTCGGCATTAAGCCGGAGTGCAGGATCGATTCGGCTTCTTCCCGAGGGACGGTCGCTTATGTCCGAGGCAGGGAGCTTGCCATGGAGATCAGCAGCCTGATGAATGTTATGTCGCTGTATCCCATCGAGATGTATGCGGAATTTGATTCGCCGGAGCATACGATGACCGCCGGAATCAGAAAGATCGAACCGGGAGAAGCATCAGAGGCGGAGCACAAGCTTCAGAATGGTGTTGCGTTGGAGATCACCTCGAGCTGGAGGATGTAAGAAAAAACACAGATGGTTTCCCGTTTTCGGAAATTGTGAGAGCTCAGACTCTACGTAAACTGTAAACACGCATATAATACATTGTGCCACAAACTGTATAAGCTGCGGATTGTTCCATGCTTCGCATTTCGTCAGAACGGGGTTTACAAAGAATAAGGGAAGTGTTACAGTTAGTGCGGTTGATAAAATTTTCATAAAATCTATCCGGCGGAGAGCAGTGGATTCATTAACATTGACGAATATCCATGAACCATGCTTTGCATGTGCTGGGTTAACAAGGAAAAGAGGTGGAACAGATGGAAGGCTGTGATGGTGAAGGCCGATGTCCTTATCACATACCGAAGGAATTGCAGATCGCGAGGAATGCAAGTCACAACGGGCAGCCGGAAGCTGCTCTGCCTTTTTACGCGAACAGTGAGCCGCAGCCGAATGCGAAGTATTCGTGTGCGGCGGGCGTCGCGATAGCGAGATAAAACTCGCGCAGCGTGTTTTATCTCGTTGGGGCTTTGGAGTCTTTCATTTCCTCTGTTTTTTGAGCTTTCTTAAGCTTTTATCTCGTTTCAGATCTGCAATTCATTTCCGTATACATCCATAAAGACATTCAATTTCATAGAAAAACGCAGCAGAGTGGATGCTTGTAGGTATGCTTCCCCCAAATCGATGGTCTGCGTCTGATAAGGAATCTTGGTTAATACAGTTTAACTGTGTGTATCGGTGAAACGACAGTACCGGCTGAAGCAGAGAAAGGTTTCAGCTTTTGTCAGACGGAACGATATGCGAGCGGGCGGCATTTCGAATGAGGAAAGGAGAGGGAATGAGCAGAGAGGAAAAAAAGACAGAGATGACAGCCTCCGGATACGAGAAGGAAATTCTGGATGTGATCCGGAGTAAGAATTCACCCCGGGTGATCCGGGACAGATTACAGGACTATCACGCTAACGATATCGCGACTGTACTGCCGGAGCTGGAGAAAAGAGAGCGGCTTTCGCTGTACCGCATCATGCGGACAGAGGATCTGGCAGAGATGCTGGAGTACGCCGATGAGGACGCTGAGGAATATCTGAATGAGATGGACCCGAAGAAGGCGTCGACCGTTCTGGAGGAGATGGAGCCGGCGACAGCGGCAGATATTCTGAAGAACAGTGATTCACAGCAAAAGAGAGCCTGGCTCGAGCTGATGGATCCGGAATCCAGAAAGTCGATCCAGGTGCTGGCGTCCTACGATGAGGACACGATTGCCAGCCGTATGACCACGAATTTTGTCACGCTGAACAGCAGTCTGTCGATCAAGGCGGCGATGAGCTCTCTGATTGATCAGGCGGCGGAGAACGACAACATCTCGGTGATCTATGTCCTGGATGACGACGGCGTGTACTACGGAGCGGTGGATCTGAAGGATCTGATCATCGCCAGAAACGGGACGAGCCTGGAGGATATTACGGCTACAGCCTATCCGTATGTCTATGCCGATGAAAAAATTGAAGATTGTCTGGAAAAGATCAAGGACTATTCCGAGGAATCCATACCGGTTCTGTCGGATGACAATCACATCCTGGGCGTTATTACTTCGCAGGATGTAGTAGAAGTTGTCGATGACGAGATGGGGGAAGACTACGCAAAACTCGGCGGTCTGTCCGCGGAGGAGGATCTGGAGGAACCGGTAAGGCTCAGCGTCAGAAAGCGTCTTCCGTGGCTGGTGCTCCTGATGTTCATGGGAATCGGGGTATCTACGGTCGTCGGTCTTTTCGAGACAGTCGTCCAGAAGCTCACCCTGATCATGGCTTTTCAGTCCATGATTCTGGACATGTCTGGTAATGTGGGAACGCAGTCCCTTGCGGTTACCATTCGAGTCCTGATGGATGAGCATCTGACCGGAAGACAGAAGCTTCATCTGGTCGGAAAAGAAATGACCGTCGGTTTTTCGAACGGATTTATCCTGTGTGTGGTTTCTTTTGCCGCGATCGGACTATATATCATGGCGGCGCGGCGTATGCCGCCGTCAGCGGCGTTTGCGATTTCCGCCTGTATCGGCTTGTCGCTGCTCCTGGCGATGTTGATTTCAAGCTTTGTCGGAACGGCGATTCCGATTTTCTTTAACCAGATCGGGGTGGATCCGGCCGTCGCTTCCGGTCCGCTTATCACAACCCTTACCGACCTTGTCGGCGTTGTGACTTACTATGGACTTTCCTGGATCATGCTGGTGAATGTACTGCATATGTGATACAGGCAGAGATTGACTGCGGCGAATGTTTGCGGAGGTGCTGCGAATTTTGTTGAGGTATGGCAGCGGTTGTCTGCAGCGATTTTTCGCAGCGGTACAGGCGGGATATTTGCAGTGGTGTAAGCAGGCCGCACATATGTATATCGGGGGATAATATATGGATTTACAGGATTTTTACAACGGACAGGAATTTAAGGCCTTTGAGTACCTGGGCGCGCAGTGCGGGAAGGAAGGCGTAGTATTCCGCACCTATGCGCCGAATGCCGATGCGGTTTCTGTGATTGGGGAGTTCAACGGATGGACGGACACGCCGATGCAAAAGGTGGAAAACGGTCAGTTCTGGGAGGCCCGGGTAGAGAACGCGAAACCGGGACAGATGTACAAGTTCCGGATCTACGGACAGGACGGGAACTTCATGGACCATGCGGATCCGTATGCTTTTTTTTCTGAGAAGAGACCGGGAACAGCGTCTGTGATCTACAACCGGAACGGTTATGAATTCCATGACGCGGACTGGATGTGGACCAGAAGAGACCGTACAAAGGAACCGCTGAATATCTATGAGATGCATATGGGATCATGGCGGAGGAAGGACGATCCGGAGATCCACGCGCGAGAGCTGGATGAGGCGAAGGCACAGGGAATCGGCGTCGATGTCTCTGACGGGTGGTACACGTACGATGAGATCGTCGGCCAGATCATCCCCTACCTTATGGAAAACCACTACAACTATCTGGAGCTGATGCCGCTGAACGAGTACCCGGCCGATGAGTCGTGGGGCTATCAGTCGCTGGGATTTTTCAGCGCGACGTCCAGGTACGGCAATCCGGACGGGCTGAAGCGGCTGATCGACACGTGTCATCAGCACGGGATCGGCGTGATCCTGGATGTTATCACGGTGCATTTCGCGGTGAATGACTATGGCCTGTGGAAATACGACGGAACGCCGCTGTATGAGCACGCGTTTGCCGACAAGAGCACCAGTGAGTGGGGAAGCTGCAATTTCAACCACTCCAGGGGCGATGTCCGGAGTTTCCTGAATTCCGCGAGCGAATACTGGCTGGCAGATTTTCATTTTGACGGACTTCGCTTTGACGCGGTGGGCAATTTGATCTACTGGCAGGGTAACGAGACTCTCGGGAAGGACGAGAACGCCATCTCCTTCCTGCAGAACATGAACCGTGGCCTAAAAAAGCTGGATGGAAATGTGCTTCTGATCGCGGAGGACTCCTCTGCCTATCCGGGCGTCACGAAGCCGGTGTCGGAGGGCGGACTGGGATTTGACTACAAATGGGATATGGGGTGGATGAACGATACGCTCAACTACTTCCGCACGCCGCCGCAGGACCGTCCCGACGCGTACCATAAGCTTACCTTCTCGATGCAGTATTTTTATAATGAAAAATATCTGCTTCCGCTGTCGCATGACGAGGTGGTTCACGGAAAGGCAACGATTATGCAGAAGATGGCGGGGGATTATGCGGACAAGTTCCCGCAGGGAAGAGCGCTGTATCTGTATATGATGACGCATCCGGGCAAAAAGCTGAACTTCATGGGCAATGAGATCGGGCAGCTCCGGGAATGGGATGAGAAGCGGGAGCAGGACTGGTTCCTGACGAAGTATCCGATTCATGACGCCTATCACAGACTGACGGTAGATATGAACGAGATCTATAGGGAGCATTCTGCCCTGTGGCAGAAGGACTATGACCGTGTGGGCTTCCAGTGGATTGAAGCGGATGACACCAGTCAGAGTGTATATGTGTACCGGAGAACCTCCGACACCGAGGGGATCCTCTGCTTCTTCAATTTCTCGAATCAGGAGCAGACCTATTCGTATCGTCCGACGGGCGATGAAAATCTTCATCTGCTCATCGACTCGGACGACTGCATCTATAACGGGTCGACGCCGGAGGAGAAGCTGGAGAGACTGATCCGTGTGAGAAAAAAGAACGGAGCTGTGCCGGTCACACTTGCACCGTACTCCGCAAGGCTCTATCAGGAAGTGATGCCTGCCCTGGATCCGGATGAGAAAAAATTCTCGAAAGCGGGGAATACGGGAAAAGGGACGAAAGAAGCCGGAAGAACCGGTTCTGTGGGAAACGGAAAGGCAGAAGGAAGAAAAGCAGGCTCTGCGGGAAGAGGGGCGAAAACGAAATCCGCTCGTACGTATGGCAGCTCCGGAGAGAATCGCAAAGATAAGTAAGAAAAAGAAAAAACGTGTAAAAAAGGACAGAAACAGCAGAAAAAACATCGACTTACTTTAAATTAAGCATTTTCAATTGCGCATGATCTGCTTATAATGTGACCATGTACAGAGAGGTACCGATTTGTCGGTATCTCTCTTTTTTTTCGCGAACAGTAAGCCGCAGCCGAATGCGAAGTATTCGTGTGCGGCGAGCGTCGCGATAGCGAGATAAAACTCGCGCAGCGTGT